>JAFTFY010000011.1 GCA_017458185.1 Neisseriaceae bacterium | reverse complement strand
GCACCTTCGCCTAAATCGGAAGTGTCGCCTTCCAAGGCTTTTAATGCTGAACCTTTCACGATGGGAATGTCATCGCCTGGGAATTCGTATGAAGACAATAAATCGCGAACTTCCATTTCTACCAGTTCTAACAATTCTTCGTCATCAACCATATCGCATTTGTTCATAAATACGATAATGTAAGGCACGCCTACTTGACGAGCCAACAAGATATGCTCACGCGTTTGGGGCATAGGACCGTCTGCGGCAGATACAACCAAAATCGCACCGTCCATTTGGGCTGCACCTGTAATCATGTTTTTCACATAGTCGGCGTGGCCTGGACAATCCACATGGGCGTAGTGGCGAGTTTCGGTTTCGTATTCCACATGGGCGGTGTTAATGGTAATACCGCGTGCTTTTTCTTCGGGTGCATTGTCAATTTGGTCATACGCTTTGGCTAAACCGCCGAATTTCTTCGACAAAATTGTGGTCAATGCTGCGGTTAATGTGGTTTTACCATGGTCAACGTGACCAATGGTCCCTACATTCACATGCGGTTTCGTCCGCTCGAACTTTTCTTTTGCCATTTGGCTTTTCCTTATACTAAAAGATCAAAAAGAACAAGTATCAATCGCTTGATACGCTTAATAGTTTCAGGCTGCCTGAAAATTGTTTTTCAGGCTGCCTGAAAGGTTAAAAACAATTACTTACGGCTTTCCATCACTTGTTGAGCCACATGTGCTGGGGCTTCGGCGTAGTGTTTGAACTCCATAGAGTAAGTGGCACGACCTTGTGTGGCAGAACGCAAGTCGGTTGCGTAGCCAAACATTTCAGCCAGCGGCACTTCGGCACGGATTTTTTTACCGCCAATGCCGTCATCTTCCATACCTTGAACAATGCCACGGCGACGGTTTAAGTCGCCCATCACATCGCCCATATAGTCTTCTGGGGTTTCCACTTCCACTGCCATCATCGGTTCTAACAACACGGGAGCGGCTTTACGCATACCGTCTTTGAACGCCATAGACGCGGCTAATTCAAACGCTAATTGTGATGAATCGACATCGTGGTATGAACCAAAAATCAAACGCACACGCACATCAACCACTGGGTAGCCTGCCAAAACGCCGTTGGGCAAGGTATCGCGAATGCCTTTGTCGCAAGACGGAATAAATTCGCGTGGAATCACGCCACCTTTAATTTCGTCAATAAATTCATAGCCAGCACCGCCTGGTTCCATGGGTTCTAATTTAATCACCACATGACCATATTGACCTTTACCGCCTGATTGTTTGACATGTTTGTACTCGGATTCAACTTCTTTGCGAATGGTTTCGCGGTATGCCACTTGTGGGGCACCAACATTGGCTTCTACGCCAAATTCGCGTTTCATACGATCGACAATAATTTCCAAGTGCAATTCGCCCATACCTGAAATAATGGTTTGACCTGATTCTTCATCAGTACGCACACGGAAAGATGGGTCTTCTTTTGCCAAACGATTCAGAGCAATACCCATTTTTTCTTGGTCGGCTTTGGTTTTGGGTTCTACTGCCACATGGATTACTGGGTCAGGGAATTCCATTCTTTCCAAGATAATCGGTGCGTTTTCAGCACACAGGGTTTCGCCTGTGGTTACATCTTTCAAACCGATGGCGGCGGCAATATCACCTGCACGCACTTCTTCGATTTCATCACGGTCATTCGCCGTCATTTGCACCAAACGACCAATGCGTTCGCGTGTGCCTTTAACGGAATTGACTACGGTGTCGCCTGATTTCAAAACGCCTGAATAAACACGGATAAAGGTTAAGTTACCCACATATTTGTCGTTCATCATTTTGAATGCCAAAGCGGAGAATTTTTCGTCATCTGATGCTTGACGAGAATCAGCTTTGCCGTCAGGGGTTTCGCCTGCAACTGGCGGAATATCAGTCGGAGCAGGTAAAAATTCAACCACAGCGTCCAACATTCTTTGTACGCCTTTGTTTTTGAACGCAGAACCGCACAATACAGGTTGAATTTCACACGCCAAAGTTCTTTGACGCAACGCACCCACGATTTCGGCTTCGGTTAAATCTTCACCGCCCAAGTATTTGTCCATCAATTCTTCACTGGCTTCGGCTGCGGCTTCAATCATATTTTGTCGCCATTCTTCGGCAGTGGCTTGCAATTCAGCAGGAATATCGCCGTATGTAAAGGTTGCCCCTTTGTCGGCTTCATTCCAAATAATGGCTTTCATTTTGAGCAAATCAACCACGCCTTCAAATGCGTCTTCCGCACCCACAGGAATCACCACAGGCACAGGGTTGGCACGCAAGCGAGTTTTCATTTGTTCTACCGCACGGAAGAAGTTCGCACCTTGTCTGTCCATTTTATTCACAAACGCCAAGCGTGGCACTTGGTATTTGTTGGCTTGTCGCCATACGGTTTCAGATTGTGGTTGCACACCGCCTACGGCACAATATACCATTACCGCACCGTCTAATACACGCATAGAGCGTTCTACTTCCACAGTGAAATCCACGTGTCCTGGGGTGTCGATAATGTTGAAACGGTGTTCAGGAAACTGACCAGCCATACCTTTCCAGTAAGAAGTTACGGCGGCAGAAGTAATGGTAATACCGCGTTCTTGCTCTTGTTCCATCCAGTCGGTTGTGGCTGCACCGTCATGCACTTCACCGATTTTGTGGGTTAAGCCAGTGTAGAACAAAATGCGTTCGGTGGTGGTGGTTTTACCAGCGTCAATATGGGCAGAAATACCGATATTGCGATATAAGTTAATCGGGGTTTTACGAGCCATTTTTTACACCTTTCGCAATTAGAAACGGAAGTGCGAGAATGCTTTGTTGGCTTCTGCCATACGATGCACTTCATCGCGTTTTTTCATTGCACCGCCACGACCTTCGGCAGCGTCTAATAATTCGCCTGCTAAACGCAATTCCATGGATTTTTCACCGCGTTTGCGAGCCGCATCACGAATCCAACGCATAGACAAAGCCAAACGGCGTGCGGGACGCACTTCTACGGGAACTTGATAGTTAGCACCACCTACACGGCGACTTTTTACTTCTACCAAAGGTTTGGCGTTGTCAATCGCGGTATCGAACACTTCAATCGGCGATTTGCCTGTTTTTTTCTCGATTTGCTCCAAAGCACCATACACAATGCTTTCGGCTACGGATTTTTTACCGCTAATCATCAATACATTGACGAATTTAGAAATATCGCTGCTGCCGAATTTTGGATCAGGCAGAACTTCGCGTTTGGGGACTTCTCTGCGTCTTGGCATTTTTCAATTCCTTCTATTCAGTTGAGTGGCTTTGCCACTCGCAGGCAACTATGTGTTTTCAGGTTGCCTACTTACTCGACAGTTTTCAGGCTGCCGACAGGTTAATCAAATAAAGTAAATATACAGTCATTTTATTCAAACATATTCAAAGCGTTGCGGTATCAATAATACAAACAAGGCTTGGATATACAAGAATATTTTGACTATTAGATTATTTAGGGCGTTTTGCACCGTATTTAGAACGAGCCTGTTTGCGGTCTTTCACACCTGCGGTATCCAAAGAACCACGCACGGTATGATAACGCACACCTGGCAAGTCAGGCACACGACCACCACGCACCAAAACCACACTGTGTTCTTGCAAGTTATGACCTTCACCGCCGATATACGAAATCACTTCGTAACCGCTGGTGAGTTTCACTTTGCACACTTTACGCAACGCAGAGTTTGGTTTTTTCGGCGTTGTCGTATAAACGCGAGTGCAAACACCGCGTCTTTGCGGACACTGTTCCAACGCAGGCACTTTGCTTGCATAAACAGGAGTCTGCCGTCCTTTACGGACTAACTGGTTGATTGTAGGCATATTTTTAAGTTCCCATATATGTTTAAGACAAAACACGGCGTATTTTTACGCCGTAAAATCGTTCGATTATAGCAAGATTAGTGGGAATGTCAAGAGAACAATAAACCATTTTATTCTTTCAGGCTGCCTGAAAATATATTTATGTAAAAAAAACCACACCAAGCGGTGTGGTTTTATTTTGCCTTTATGCTTTATTGCAAAGCCACTTCAACACGGCGGGCTTCGGCGTTGTTGCCATCGCCTTCGGTGCTTTCGGGTTTTTTGAGTTCAATCGAACCTTCATTGACACCCAAAGCCACCAAGGCTGCCTGAACTGCCATAGCACGGTTTTTCGCTAATTCAGCGTTTTGTGCGGCATCGCCTGTGGCATCGTGAAAGCCTGAAATCACCACTTTTTTGCCTTCACCTGCACCAGCCACGATTGCGGCAAGTGAGTCGTTAGCATTAGCGGCTAATTCGTTGCTGCCTGTGGCAAAGTAGAATTTCACCACGCCGTCATCACCGATAGAAACAGACGCTGCGTCATCAGCAGGAGCGGCGGCTGTGTCGTCTTGATAAGGCAGGATTTCAGGTGCTTCGCCTGTGTGGTCGGATAAGCCCCAAACATAAGCGGTTAAGATACGCAGTTTAGAAGTGTCATCGCCATCAACCAAGAAGGTTTCCCAAGCGGGCATTTGGTTGGTATGACCTTTCATAATGGTATTCACCACATCTTTTTCTGTGGGACCCCATAACCATACGCTGTCGGTTAAGTTAGGTGCTAAACCCACTAAACCTTTGCCGTCTTCTTGGTGACAAGTGAAACAGATTTGATCATAAATCACTTTGCCTTTGGCTACGCGGGCTTCTGTGGCTTGGTTGCGGAACGCTTCGTTCTCATTTAATGAGAATACATAGTGTGCCACATCTTTAACCGATTCTTCGGGGAATGCAGGTAAGCCACCATAAGGTTGCATCACGCCTGTACGACCGTAACGAATGGTCTCTTCGATTTCGGACGGTTTGCCACCCCACAGCCAGTCTTTGTCGGTCAGATTGGGGAAACCTTTGGCACCTTTTGCGTCAGAGCCGTGGCACTGAATACAATAGGTGTTATACAAGTTTTGACCGATTTTTTTGGCTTCAGGGTCTTGTGCAATCACTTCAATCGGTTGGTTGGCAAATTTGCCATAAATCGGTTGATATTCGGCTTTGGCTGCTTTCACTTCTTCTTCGTACTGGTTAGCACTTGTCCAGCCCCAAATACCCTTGAATGTGGAGAATCCAGGATACAAGAGCAGGTAAGCAACACCGAATACTACGGTAATGACAAACAGATAAAACCACCAACGGGGCAAGGGGTTGTTGTATTCTTCAATACCGTCCCATTCATGTCCCATGGTTTCCACAGTGTCGCCTGTTTTTTTGGTTTTGTTTTGGGAGACTAACAACCAAACCAAACCCAAGAAACTCGCGACAATAATCACAGCGGTGTAAATCACCCAAAAATTACTGGTAAAATCATTCATTTAATTCGCTCCTATCATACGCTTTCTTTGGCTGAACGATCTTTCAGGCTGCCTGAAACGGTTGGCGGTGTGTCATCATCATCAACAATTTCTTTGGCAATTTTGTCGTAACCTGATTTTGCACCTTTGCGGTAGGCAATCAGCACAAATACGATAAATGCACCAAAACAACCTACGGTAAAAAGAATTCGAGCCAAATCCAGCATAATGATTATCTCGTTGGGTTAGTTCGCTTGGTTAGTCGCGTCAGCCAAAGCATGACCCAAACTTTGCAAGTAAGCAATCATTGCGTCCAACTCGGTTTTCGGCGTACCGTCTTCGTTGGTCATCAATTCTTTTGCGGCTGCAAAGTCTTCATCAGTGTATGGCACACCTACGACTTTCAAGGTTTTCATATGTCGAACCGTTTTTTCTACATCAACCTTGTTGCGTTTGAGCCAAGGGAATGCAGGCATAATCGATTCGGGCACCACAGAACGCGGATCGTCCATATGCAACTCATGCCAAGTGTCGGAGTAACGACCGCCTACACGAGCCAAATCAGGACCTGTGCGTTTGGAACCCCATTGGAATGGGTGATCATACACAGATTCACCGCCAACAGAGTAATGACCGTAGCGTTCGGTTTCTGCACGGAATGGACGAATCATTTGTGAGTGGCAGTTGTAGCAGCCTTCACGAATGTAAAGGTCGCGTCCTGCTAACTCTAATGCGTTGTAGGGTTTCAAACCAGGTGCGGGTTCGGTTACGGATTTAGAACCGAACAGGGGCACCACTTCAATCAGCAAACCAACGCTGACCACTAAAAGAATGAAGATAATCAGGAAGGCTACCTTCTCTTCTGCAAGTTTTTGTAATTCCATAATTCTGCTCACCTTTCTTAATGTTGCGTTTGCGAAGCAGTCGGAATAGGTGCATCAACGGCTTGACCAGCACCGATGGTTTTTAAGGTGTTAAATAACATAACCACCATACCAGACAGGTATAACAAACCACCCAACATACGGATAATGAAATACACATGTTTTGCTTTAACAGACTCAATGAAAGAGTAGGTTAAAGTGCCGTCAGGATTCAAATCACGCCACATTAAACCTTCCATCACGCCTGCAATCCACATAGAAGCGATATACAATACCACGCCCACAGTGGCAATCCAGAAGTGTAATTCTACTAATTTGGTAGAGTACATTTCTTTGCGACCAAATAAGCGGGGGATTAAGTAGTACATCGAACCCATGGTTACAAAGCCTACCCAGCCTAATGCACCAGAATGCACATGACCTACCGTCCAGTCGGTGTAGTGGCTCAAAGCATTGACAGATTTAATCGACATCATCGGACCTTCAAAGGTACTCATACCGTAGAACGACAGAGATACGATTAAGAATTTCAAAATCGGGTCGGTACGCAGTTTGTGCCAAGCACCAGACAAGGTCATAATGCCGTTAATCATACCACCCCAAGATGGAGCCAACAGGATTAAGGAGAAAATCATACCCAAAGACTGTGTCCAGTCAGGTAATGCGGTGTAGTGTAAGTGGTGCGGACCTGCCCACATATAGGTGAAAATCAAAGCCCAGAAATGCACCACAGACAAGCGATAAGAATAAACAGGACGACCTGCTTGTTTTGGCACGAAGTAGTACATCATACCCAAGAATGCAGCGGTCAAGAAGAAGCCCACAGCATTATGGCCATACCACCATTGCACCATTGCGTCAATCGCACCTGCATAAACGGGGTAAGAAGTAGTGAAGTCAGATGGAACCGCAATATTATTGACAATGTGCAACAGAGCCACAGCAATAATAAATGCAGCGTAGAACCAGTTAGCCACATAAATGTGTTTCACCTTGCGGGTTGCTAATGTGCCGAAGAATACGATTGCATAAGCCACCCAAACGACAGTTAATAACAAGTCTGCCCACCAAGGTAACTCGGCGTACTCTTTGCCTTGTGTAACCCCTAATGGGTAACAAAGAGCGGCAGAAAGAATCACCAACTGGAAGCCCCAGAAAGTGAATGTTGCCAACGGTCCTGCGAAGAGGCGTGTGTTACAAGTGCGTTGCACTACATAATACGAAGTTGCGAACAATGCACAACCGCCAAATGCAAAAATGACGGCATTTGTATGTAAGGGGCGTAGCCGTCCGAAATGGAACCACGGACCTAAATCCGTTAAGTTCAATGCGGGAAATGCAAGTTGGGCAGCAATCACTACCCCCACCAACATTCCGACAATACCCCACACTACGGTCATCACGGAGAACATCCGTATTACCTTGTAGTTGTAAGTTTGCGTTTCCATAAAAAAAATTCTCCAAAAAGGGTTGAAACTTGGCACTCTACCTGCATTTACATACAGATTAAGCACCGACACCATTCGGTTATTCAAAAACATACCGCAAAAATTGTTGCCAACCTTTGCGGGGCGTTATTTTATAACAAAATAGTGCGACAAACCAAACTTTTTACGCCCCACAAGGGGTACATAGTCAGATTAGTTTGCACTATGAAAGATATAGAAAATATCTTTTGTCGATTTTGATAAAAATCAAATAATAATATAATTTATTGACTATTTTTCTGCATTAAAGGCGTTTTTCGATGATTGCGTACCACATTTCTCCCTTAAATCCACAGCAACATTTATTGCAAGTTCATGTTTGTTTTAATAATAAAAACAATGGATTAACTGAAATTTACCTGCCCAACTGGACAGCAGGAAGTTATATGATTCGCGACTTTTGCCGTCATATTGTGTCTATCCGTGCCTTTTGCGATGAAAAGGCGGTTTTGTTGCAACAAACACACAAAAATCGCTGGACGCTGCCGCCGATGACGGGGCAGTTTTGCGTAACCTATGTGGTTTATGCGTTTGATTTGTCGGTGCGGGGTGCATTTTTCGACACAGAACGGCTGTTTTTTGACGGTGCGGCGGTGCTCATGGGGCTTGCTGGGCGTGAAAATGAGCCGTGCGAACTGTCTTTCAGGCTGCCTAACAACGCACAAGGCTTGATGGCTTTGCCGTGTGAAAACGGCGTTTTTAAAGCAGAAAATTATGCCACTTTATTAGACGCTCCATTTGTAGCAAATCTTTCAGGCAGCCTGAAAAGATTGTCTTTCACTGCGTGCAACATTCCGCACGAAATTATATTAACAGGCGAATATGAATATTTAGACGAACAACGCTTAACCGATGATATTCAAAAAATTTGTACGCAACATATTGAACTATTTGGCAAAGCACCCTTTTCGCATTACACCTTTATTTTGCATATTGCCGATAACGCTTATGGCGGTTTGGAACATAAAAATTCATCGTCTTTAATTGCAGATGCTCGCTGTTTGCCAAATATGCGTTATCCAAATAATCGTGATGATTATATTGTGTTATTAGGTTTATTTAGCCACGAATATTTCCACGCTTGGAATATTAAATCTATTAAGCCTGCTGTTTTTGAAGTGTATGATTTACAACAAGAAGTTTATACACCACAATTATGGGCATATGAAGGCATTACTTCATATTATGACGACTTGGCATTAGTCAAAAGCGGCACCATTTCTATGGCGGAATATTTAACGCTACTGTTAAAAAACATAGATAAAGTGTATCAACATTCGGGGCGTTTGGTGCAATCCGTTGCCCAGTCTTCGTTTGAAGCGTGGAGTAAATATTATAAACAAAACGAAAACAGCCCAAACGCAGTGGCAAGTTACTACCAAAAAGGGGCGTTAGTGGCTTTGTGCTTGGATTTAACCATTCGCCAAAAAACGAATCATCAACAATCATTAGATAGCGTTATGCGTCTGTTATTTAACAACTTTTTACAAGGTAACGGTTTAACCCAAGATGACGACTGGCAAAAGGCGGCAGAAAAAGTTTCAGGCAGCCTGTTGAACGATTTTTTCCAAAAATATGTGTATGGCACGGACGACTTGCCACTCGCGGCTTTACTGCATCATGTGGGCTTGGCTTTGCGTTTTCAGGCAGGGGTTCAAGTGGCGTTGTCAGACGAATTTCCGCCTGAAACACACCGCTTAAATTTTGGGGCAAAATTTGACGATACGCCAAGTGGCAAAGTCATCACACACATTGCCCACAACAGTTTGGCAGAAACGGCAGGGCTTTTTGTGGGCGATATTGTGCTTGCACTCAATCACCACAACGCAAAAAACTGGGACAACGCGTGGCAACAAATTGCGGCAAACGACACGGTAACCATTCACTTTTTCCGCCAAAACCGCTTAAAACAAACGCAATTTGTGGCAGACGCACATTATCAACAATGCCCAGTGATGAAAGTGGTAGATAAAGATAAAGTGCGGCAATGGTTAATGGGGGGATAATTTTCAGGCAGCCTGAAAAATATTTAAGGAGAAAAAATGAAAAAATTAAAATTAACGATATTTTCTTGGGGGCTTATTGCCCTATTGCCATTTCTTAATGCATGTATGCCGCAAGAACGGGTTATTTTTACACCCAAAAAATTATCGCACAATCATCAATTTCATTTTAATACACCTTTTGAAGAATTAAATATTGTTAATTCACAAGGTATTCGTTTGAATGGCTTACATTTTTATGCTCAAAATCACCCAAAACCCAAAGGAGCAATTTTATTTTTACACGGCAATGCCGATAATATCGAACGCTTTGGAAAATACAGTGATTTATGGACAAAATTAGGCTATGATTTTTTTGTGTTCGATTATCAAGGATTTGGTAAAAGCGGCGGCACAATTAAAAATGAAGCACAACTGTATGATGATATTCATTCAATGTTTCATTATGTTAATCAACAGTTTGAAAAACATAAAATAACCATTATCGGCTATTCTATCGGCACAGGTTTGGCAGCAGAATCGGCACAGCATTTTGGTTTGCAAAGAGTGATTTTAATTGCCCCTTATTTTAATTTTCCACAATTAGCCAAACAAAAAGTACCCTTTGTACCGTCTTCTTTAATTCGTTATAAAATACCCACAAATGAATTTTTAAGCAATATGGCACAACAAAATCCGAATACACAAATTATTCTGATACACGGAAAAAAGGATAAAATCATTAAAGTAGAACATTCACACAATCTATCGAATTTATTAAAAGAAAATGTGCAATTTTGGGCATTAGATTGTGGGCATAGAGATATATTATCGGCAGATTCTTTTAATAAAATAATGAAGCGTTATTTTAAATAAATGATTTTCAGGCTGCCTGAAACTTTATTCAGGCAGCCTGAACGCAAATTAAATTTTCTGTGCTAATTCAACCGCTTTGCCGATATAACTTGCAGGCGTTAAAGCCAACAGTTCTGCTTTGGCGTTGTCTGGAATAGCCAAACTGCGGATAAAGTCTTGCATCACTTCTTGCGTCATGCCTTTTTCGCCACGCGTGAGTTTTTTGAGTTTTTCATACGGTTCTTCAACGCCATAACGCCGCATTACGGTTTGAATGGGTTCGGCTAATAATTCCCAAGACGCATTTAAGTCTGCCGCAATCGCCGCTTCGTTAATCAGCAATTTACCCAAACCACGACCCAAATTTTTCCAGCCTAAAAGTGCATAACCCGCACCCACGCCCATATTGCGTAAAACCGTGCTGTCGGTTAAATCCCTTTGCCAACGCGAAATCGGCAGTTTTTCTGCTAAATGGTTCAACACGGCATTGGCTAAACCCAAATTGCCTTCGGCGTTTTCAAAGTCAATCGGATTAACCTTGTGCGGCATGGTAGAACTGCCTGTTTCTTTTTCAATTTTTTTCTGTTTGAAATAACCTAACGACACATAACCCCAAACATCGCGTGCAAAATCAATCAGTATGGTGTTGATTCTGCTGATTGTTTGGAAAAATTCTGCCATATAATCGTGCGGTTCAATTTGAATGGTGTAGGGGTTGAATGTTAAGCCCAAATCTTCAACAAACGCCCGATTGCGGCTTTCCCAGTCGATTTCGGGATACGCCACAATATGAGCATTGTAATTGCCCACTGCACCGTTAATCTTGCCTAAAAATTCTTGATTTTTCAACGCATTAACTTGGCGTTCAAGACGATACACCACATTCGCAATTTCTTTACCCATAGTGCTGGGCGTGGCAGATTGTCCGTGCGTGCGGCACATCATTGGCACGCTTGCCAAACTGTGTGCCATATTTTTCAGGCTGCCTGAAATTTCTTCGATTGCAGGAATAAGCACACTTTGTGCCGCTTCTTTTAACATTAAGGCGTGGCTTAAATTGTTAATGTCCTCACTCGTGCAGGCAAAGTGAAAAAACTCGCTGCCTGAAACCACAGCAGGAATATGGGCAAAGCGTTTTTTGAGCCAGTATTCAACCGCTTTCACATCGTGATTGGTTTCTTTTTCAATCGTTTTAACTTCGTCTGCGTTTTCGACTGAAAATTGTGCGGCAACGCTGTTCATTTCTTGCACAATTTCATTTGACAAAGGCGGCAATTCAGCAATTTCAGGCTGCCTGCTTAATGAGATAAACCATTGAATTTCCACAAAAATGCGTTTTTTAATCAAACCGTATTCGGAAAAAATATTTCGTAATGCTTCCACTTTGTCGGCGTATCGTCCGTCCAAAGGGCTGATGGCAAGTAATGGGTTCATTTGGATAATCCTATTAGTAAAAAGTGTTATTTTAACAGGGGACTGTCAAAAATGAAAAATTTGAGTGTTATCACAAGACGACAGACAGTTGTTAATGACTTTGCCATTTACAACTGTGTCGCCCCGAGCCGTAAGGCGTTGGGGTCTCGCAAAAAAAATCGTGGCAATCCAGTTTTGCCGTTAGGCAAAACAAACGCCGCAAGGCGTTTTAACGATATTGCAAAAAGTCATTCAGTAAATATTTAATCTATAAAAAACAAAGCGTTACAACGCCTGTCGGCGTTGATAAAAAATCTTACGATTTTTTATTAGATTGCCACGATTTTGCTTCGCAAAATCTCGCAATGACACAGAATAAAATTCAGGCTGCCTGAAATGCGATAAAATAGGCATTTTTTTAACGAGCATAAAAATAATGACTATCCATGCACTGATAATGATTGTTGCCGCCTATTTAATCGGCTCGATTTCGTTTGCGGTTGTGGTGTCCAAGTTAATGGGCTTGGCAGACCCCCATTCTTACGGCTCGGGCAATCCTGGTGCGACTAATGTGTTGCGAAGCGGCAGCAAAACCGCCGCCGCATTAACGCTTTTGGGCGATGCCGTGAAAGGCTGGCTGGCGGTGTTTGTGGCTTTATTATTGAAATATCCTGATATGGTGATTGCTGCCGTTGCGATTGCGGTCATGTTAGGGCATTTTTTTCCGATATTTTTCAAATTCAAAGGCGGCAAAGGCGTGGCAACCGCTTTGGGCGTTTTAACCGCTTTATCGTGGCAAGTGTCGCTCACTTGTTTGGGCGTGTGGCTGGTGATTGCTTTTGGCTTAAAAATCTCATCATTAGCGGCACTCGTTGCCGCCATTATCGCCCCCTTTGCCGCTTGGTATTTTATGGAAAATAAATGGTACGCTTTATTGGTAGCGGTGATTGCCTTAATGGTATTGGTGCGACACAAAGCGAATATTCAACGCTTGCTGAATAAACAGGAAAGCAAAATTGGCAAGGGGGAATAGTTTTCAGGCTGCCTGAAACAAAAAACTGTTATTACTTACCGATAGCGAATAATCAAAACATAAAAGAAAAATCAAAACACACATAAAATCAATATTATCAATGCGAGTAAAACAATTTAGTGCCATTCTTCCTAATAAGAAGAATAAGGTTTTTATGGACTTTTTCAGGCTGCCTGAAAAAGTGTTATTGAATAGAAATAGAGCAAATAACAAACAATATTCAAGCATTATATAAAGAACAAAAAACAGGCATTGTAATTGCTTGATTATTGAATAGTTGTGTGGCATTTTTAAGCGGTTTTAGATTGGGCGGTGTTAAATTATATTCTTATTGCTAATTTTAATTAAAAGATAGTAATAAAAATATGGTTTTTAATTGTTTCAGGCAGACTGAAAAAGTTTTTAAGGAATAAATAAAATGCAAACTTTTTTTCGTGAATTTGTTATTTTAGTCAATATTATTTATTGGCTACCTATGTTTATGGGTATGGCGGTTGCTATTGTTGTGGTGTGGATTTTAGGTTCTCATTTTAAAGTTAAAAAGATTTATCGGATTATTATTGCAGTATTAGTTAGTTATACGCTTTCTTTATATTGGACAGTACCGATTAAAAAACACAAAGCAGCAAGAGAAGTTAAATATAACGAACGCAAAGAAAAATACGAACAAGCCAAAGCGGTATTTGATGAACAATGTAAAAAAGCAGGCGAAAAAATTTATCGTACTGTGGATAATGTTGATGGGGTGATGTTATTAAAAGTGAGAAAAAGTACATACCCACACGAAAATGACCCTATGTTTGAAGACGCTGCAATGGTTACTGAAAGCCCTGATGATTCTTATATTAACTCTTTTTTAAAGGATAAACTCGTGAGTGATAATGGAGAAAGTTATATTTATATGGAAGATGCTCGTAAAAAATATAATCGTTTCAATGGTTATCAATTTGTAGATGTGCAAAAAGAAGATGGAACAATTATTCGTTATAGTGGCAAATTAACTTTTGATGAAATTAAAAATAAAACAGAACCCACAATATCAATAGAAAATGCTGCACGATATATTGTAACTTTTGAGAATAATGTTGAACCTGAATTACGCAAACATTGGGTAGCAGGCACAACCATTAAGATTATTGGCCGCCAAACAAATGAATTATTGGCAGAAAAAACAATTTTTGCTTTTGCCCACACTATGGGAAATTATGTACACGGTGCGTGGGTAAATGGCAGAATGGACTTTTGTCCAAAACCGCAAATTCGCACAGAAACAAGATTTTTTGCGGAAAAAGTTTTAAAACCCTTTCAATTAACCCCGTCATTTAATGGAGACGAAAAATGAACAACACAACTTTGCAAACTCAAAATTCTCAACCCACAGCAACTGAAATGCTGGTTTATGCTAATCTTCAAAACGCTGCCGAAGCCTTATATGGCTTGTTGGACAAAGCAAGCGTAGGGTGGGCAACTTTGAAGCCCCACGCTTTTTAATGAATTTTCAGGTAGCCTAATAAATTGTTTTGATTGTATTTTATAAAGAATTATATTTTTATAAATCATTGCCACTACGATTGTTTATAACAATGTGATTATTAACTTGATTTTCAGGCTGCCTGAAAATCTAAAACAAACCGCGTGGGCAATAAATTGCCCACCCTACAACTGAAAGTTTTTTTGTCATTATCAATTTATATAAATAAACAAACGGATTTGCTCAAATCTAACGATTTTCGCTTTTCATTATTTGATATTTACAAATAAATATCGTGAGCACCGTTAGGTGCGAACAAATCAGTTTGTTAAAAATAAAACCGATTGTTTAATTGCCCACGCGTTTCAATTCCATTTTTCAGGCAGCCTGAAAATTGACAAAACCTAAAATGGCTTTAATGACAACCCCTTTTCACGCAACACCCTTTGTACAGTATCCACAATCGCTTGCGTGTTGGCGTCTATTTCTAAATTGATTAAATCGCCCACTTGTCGCACGCCAAACAAGGTGCGTTGCAAGGTTTCGGGGATTAAATGCACACAAAATTCGCCGTTTTTCACTTCGCCTACCGTTAAACTGCAACCGTCCAAACCAATAAAACCTTTTGTAAAAACATAGTGTTGTAAATTTTCAGGCAGCCTAAACCACAGCGTTTTGCGGTTGTTGTCTTCGTCTATTTTAATAATCGCCACAGTTGCCATAATATGACCGCTCATCGCATGTCCGCCGATTTCATCGCCAAACTTCGCCGCCCGCTCAATATTCACGCCATCATTCTTGTTCAGGCTGCCCAAATTGGTTTTATCCAAAGTTTCTCGCATTAAATCAAACGATACTTGATTGCCGCAAATCGCCGTAATCGTCAAACAACAACCATTATTGGCAATAGAAGCACCCACACTTAAATTGTGCGAACACTCTTGGGGAAGTTGAACCGTCATCTGCCGTAAATTAGGTAAGTCGTTGATTTGAACAACTTTACCCACACCTTGAACAATTCCTGAAAACATTTTTTTGCCTTGTTAATTGGGTTAAGAAAGATTGTAATCAAATTTTTTTCAGGCTGCCTGAAAGATTTATTTTATTCTCCGAAATAAAAAGATTGCCACGCCTATACAGTTTAATGGAGTTGCCACGATTGCTTACTCAATCTCGCAACGACACAAGCGTAAGCAATAAATTGCTAACGCTTGTCTGTCGGCTCGCAATGACAATTTCCCCGCACGGGAAGTGCTTTCCCTGCACGGGAAGTGCTTTCAGGCTGCCTGAAAAGGTTTTTCTCCCCTTTCAGGCTGCCTGAAATCTGTTACGCAAACACAATTTGATTGTCTGTAACAGAAATTTTCACCGTGCTATTGGGCGGATAGTCGCCTGCCAAGAGTTTTTTGGCTAATGGGTTTTCGATTTCCGACTGAATGGCTCGTTTCAACGGTCTCGCACCATACACAGGGTCGAAGCCTGTTTGGGCGATGAAATCTAATGCTTCGTCCGTAATGGTTAAGCCCACGCCCACTTTTTCCAAGCGGTTTCGCAAAGCCTGCAACTGGATTTTGGCGATTTCGCGAATGTGATTTTGGCTTAACGCATGGAAAACGGTGATTTCGTCAATGCGGTTGATGAGTTCTGGGCGGAAGTGGGCTTTGACTTCTTCCATTACAGTGGCTTTGACGGCTGAATAGTCCTGCGTTTGGGCTGCCTGAATTTTCAGGCTGCCTATGTTAGAAGTCATCACAATCACGGTGTTTTTAAAATCAACTGTTCTGCCTTGTCCGTCCGTTAAACGACCGTCATCTAACACTTGCAAGAGAATGTTAAACACATCGGGGTGTGCTTTTTCCACTTCGTCCAACAAAATCACGCTATACGGCTTGCGGCGGACTTGTTCGGTTAAGTAACCGCCCTCTTCATAGCCCACATAGCCTGGCGGTGCACCGATTAGGCGTGCCACAGCGTGTTTTTCCATATATTCAGACATATCAATGCGAATTAAGTGTTCAACGCTATCGAACAAAAAGCCTGCCAACGCTTTACACAACTCGGTTTTGCCCACACCAGTCGGACCCAAAAATAAGAAACTGCCGTAAGGGCGATTTGGGTCGGATAAGCCTGAACGAGAACGACGAATTGCGTCTGCCACCGCATTGACCGCTTCATTTTGTCCGATGACTTTTTGGTGCAGAACTTCTTCCATTCTCAATAACTTATCGCGTTCGCCCTCCATCATTTTGGCAACAGGAATGCCTGTCATACGGCTGACAATTTCGGCAATTTCTTCCGCCCCCACTTCGGTGCGATACAGCGTATTTTTGTCCGCCTTTTTCGCTCCATTATCCGCATCGTTCAGGCGTTGTTGCAGTTTCGGCAACTCGCCATATTGCAATTTAGACGCTTCTTCATAATTGCCGTTTCGCATAGCAATTTGAATTTTGGTATTGATTTCATCAATTTGCTGTTTCAAATCTGCCGAAGACACGCCTGCGGCTTTTTCGCTTTTCCAAATTTCGGATAAATCCGCATATTTTTTCTCCAACGCACTCATTTCGTCTTCAATCAACGCCAAACGCTTGCGGCTGGCATCATCTTTTTCCTTTTCCAAGTGCATTTTTTCCATTTTCAGGCGAATAATGTTGCGGTTGAGTTTCTCCATTTCTTCGGGTTCGGAATCCATTTCCATTTTAATCCGACTTGCCGCCTCATCAATTAAATCAATCGCCTTATCAGGCAAAAAGCGGTCGGTGATATAGCGGTCGGACAATTCCGCCGCAGCCACAATCGCAGGGTCGGTGATTTCCACTTTATGATGAATTTCATAGCGTTCTTGCAAACCACGCAAAATGGCAATCGTGTCTTCAACAGACGGCTCACCCACTAAAACCTTTTGAAAACGGCGTTCCAACGCTGCGTCTTTTTCAATATATTGACGATATTCGTCCAAAGTGGTTGCCCCGATACAGTGCAACTCACCTCTCGCTAACGCTGGTTTTAACATATTACCTGCGTCCATTGCACCGTCTGCCTTGCCAGCACCCACAAGTGTATGAATTTCATCAATAAAAATCAGCGTTCTGCCGTCATCTTTGGCAAGGTCATTTAACACCGCTTTTAAGCGTTCTTCAAACTCGCCACGAAACTTCGCCCCAGCAATTAACGCCGCCAAATCCAAAACAAGCAAGCGTTTGTTTTTTAAGGATTCAGGCACTTCGCCATTGACAATGCGTTGTGCCAAACCCTCCACAATCGCCGTTTTGCCCACACCAGGCTCGCCGATTAACACAGGATTATTTTTCGTTCGGCGTTGCAACACCTGAATCGCACGGCGAATTTCATCATCGCGTCCGATGACAGGGTCTAACTTACCCTCCCTTGCCCTTTGGGTTAAATCAAGCGTATATTTTTTCAAAGCGTCCCGAGAATCTTCCGCATTTGGATTATCCACATTAGCCCCGCCACGAATAGCGTCAATAGACGCTGTAAGAGCGGACGAAGTTGCTCCTGCTTTACTTAAAATGCGTGCCAACGCCCCATTTTCTTGCAAAGCCGCTAACGGAAATAATTCGGTAGAAATATAAGCGTCATTGCGTTTGGCGGCTTCCTTATCGGTGAGATTAAGAATGTTGCCCAACTCACGAGAAACCGAAATTTCCCCGCCATTGCCCGACACCTTTGGCAATGCTTTGATTTCCTTATCAATTTCTTGCTTAATCTGCGACACATTCGCCCCAGAATGAGCCAAAACGCTTGCCACACTGCTATCATTATCTTGCAACAGGGCGTGCATTAAATGCACCGCTTCAATAAACCCACTGTCGCCTGCCAACGCCATACTTTGAGCGTCCTGCAAGGCTGCCTGAAACTTGGCTGTTAATTTATCAAATCTCATTTGTGTATTCCTTTCAAATTTGAATTTACAATTAGGAAAATAAATAAGATTGATTTTGAAAATGTCAAGGGCTTGGGGAGATTTTTTTAAAAAAGAGTTTCAGGCTGCCTGAACGATGAAAAAGCAACGCCATACAAAAAAATTTACTGTCATTGCGAGCATTGCCTTACGGCAATGCGTACGCAATCTTTTTGCTATGGAAAACGACAATGCAAAAATGTTTTCAGGCAACCTGAAAGAAAAAACAGTGTCATTGCGAGCCGTTATGAAATAACGGCGTGGCAATCCAGTTAAAACCGCAGGTTTTAACAAACGCCGATAGGCGTTTTTAACGGTGTTGCATTCAATTTTTCAGCTTGCCTTTAATTGCTTTTGAATACAGCCGTTACAACGCCTTTGGCGTTGTGTTTTGTCTTATCAGACAAAACTGGATTGCCACGATTTGAACGAAAGTTCAAATCTCGCAATGACACGGTTTATTTTTCAGGCAGCCCTTATCGTCATTGCGAGCCGTGATGAAATCACGGCGTGGCAATCTCCGCACGCAAGGAGAATGGCATTGCACAATCCCTTTCAGGTAGCCTAAAAACAAAAAAAGCGTTTGTTTTACCATTCAAAAACAAACGCTTTTTTCTACTAATCAAGACTGCACTATATGAATCACCTTATCAAAACGCTTTGCTACCAAGTCTTCTTTGCGTATCCAAAAATACAGACGACCATATTCACCAAAAATTAAGTCTGTATTAGGTGCACTATCCAACTGAAACAGCAAAATCCAATCATCTTTATGCCGATTGACTTCTGTCTCAATTTTCGGATCATTTGGATAATCATACGGATTCAAACCCATTGCTCTTAATTGACATTCTTCTTCCATCACATCAGGTTGCATGGTTTCTGCCCAACCGAACAATTTTATACTGCAACATTCTCGAGCTTCGCCGAATAATTGTTCGTATTCAACCGTATCAAGAAACTCATGCCAAACATCGATATCGGGAAATTGCTCTTCGGCATAATACATTGACGGCACAAACGACTGACGAGAAAACGACACCGCCAATTCGCCAATATCAATATATTCATCTTCGCAATCTTTTTGGCGGTCGAGCGGCAAAGGCATTCGCACTAATGGCGTTTCAGGAGAAAAATAAAACACTTTGGCACATTGCTGATTATCGCCCCCATCGCCACTTTCATAATCATAAAAAAACGACAACAAACCTGATTTGGGCAACAGATTTTCCGTATCGCAATCTGCCAACTCTGCCAAATTTAATTGAGCCATAAAGGTTAAAGGGTGCGGCGAATTTGCTCGCTCTTCATCTTCGGAGTCAGATTCTTCATCTTCATTTTCATCATCTTCTTCATCGTTCATATCATCTAACATTTGAGAAAACATTTTTTGCAACGGTTGCATTTCCTGCCACATTTTCTCGATACCTGCTTCAAATTGCTGTAATTTCTCGCCCTGCGGCAACTGAAAACTTGGGTCGATGAGTTTTTGTTTTGCTTCCAACATTGCCCACTGCGTGGCACGAAATTCTTCCTTTGTTTTAGCACCCAACATTTTATGGGGCGAGAACACATCTGCAATCATTTGACGATCAGCATCATCTATCGTTGTAGGAGTGTCTTCGTAAATACCCCCACCAGTAACATACGGCCATACAAAATCGCTTGGCACATCAGGACAACCGCCAATTTTACTTGCCCCAATCGGCAAATTGCCTTGACTGATTTGATAATGAACACGAATTTCAGGACGGCGGTTTTTCTCTAACCACGCCAAAATTTCTTGGGCTTTGCTGGACATAAAATACTCCTTATGGTGATTTAATGAACGGTGTTATTTATGAGTACAGACTGTAAAGTCTGTACTCAATCATATATGATTGAGCGAATTTTTGAAATGCGTTTCAGCCAGCCTGAAAAAATCATTCCCCCCAAATTTACGCTATAATGCGAACTTCTATCATTTATTTTCAGGCAGCCTGAAATTATGTTAAAAAAATTATTATCGTTTTTTGCTTTTATTATCATACCTTTATCGGCTTTGGGGGCGATTGACCCGTCCAAATTATTAAAGCCGATGGAAGCGTTTTCGCCGCAGGTTGTGGTGCAGGATAATCACACCACAGTGCAGTTTCAAATTGCGGACGGTTATTATTTATATAAAAGCAAAACGCTGATTAAAACGCAGCCTGAAAACCTATTTGGCACGCCGCAATATTCGCAAGGCAAGGAAAAAACAGACGATTTTTTTGGCACGCAAGAAATTTATCTCAACGCTGCCCAAGTGATTTTGCCGCACCGCCAAACGCTGCCTGAAAAATGGACAATCAGCGTAGAATTTCAAGGCTGTGCCGCTGTTGGCGTGTGCTATCCGCCTGAAATGGCGACATTTACGATTAACAGCAAAACGGGCGTTTTTATGCCTGATAATACCGCTAAACCCAAACGGCGTGCATCTGATTTATTTTTATCGCAAGCACCGCCCGATAAGGGGGGCGAGCCGTCCGTGTTTGAAATCTCTCGCACCCGCTTGGGTGCTAATTTATTAGCCTTTTTCTTGGCAGGTTTGGGTTTGAGTTTCACCGCCTGTATGTATCCTTTAATTCCGATTGTTTCTGCCACAGTTTTAGGCAGCGGCACGGTGAGCAAAAAACGGGCGTTGTGGCTGTCGTTTGTTTATGTACAAGGCTTGGCTTTAACTTACACCGCTGTGGGCGTGTTTGCTGGGCTAACGGGTTCGTTTTTAACGGTGATTTTGCAAAAACCTGCGGTTGTGCTGACTGCCGCCTGTTTGTTGGTGCTGTTAGCCCTGTCTATGTTTGGGCTATTTAGCCTACAAATGCCGCAGGCGGTGCAACAGTTTTTTGCTGATAAAAGCGGCAAATACAAAGGCGGCAAAGCCTTGTCGGTGTTTATGGCAGGTATGTTTTCTGCATTGATTATCGGTCCATGCATTGCACCGCCTTTGGCGTTTGCATTAGGCTATATCGGCAAAAGTGCAGACGCATTATTAGGCGGTTTAGCCTTATACGCTATGGCACTTGGCACGGGCGTGCCGTTGATTGCGGTGTCGGTTTTTGGTGCGGCATTTTTACCCAAAGCAGGTGCGTGGATGCGTGCCGTGCAAGTGTTTTTCGGCTGTTTGATTTTATCCGCCGCCGTGTTTTTAGCGTCCCCTTATTTACCTAAACGCTTGATACTTGCCGCATACAGCCTGATTTTAATTATTCCAGCAGGCTTATTATTTGTGCGATTAAAACGCCTTTCAGGCAGCCTAAAAACGGTGTCCGCCTTATTTGCAACGCTGTTAATCTGTACAGGATTAGGCGTGGCGTATTACGGTATGCAACCCAAAACCGTTGTGGCACAAAACACGCAAGCACCCACGCACCACACATTCACCACAGCAAGCGACTTTCAACAAGCGATTGCCACTGCCTTTGCCGAGAAGCCAAATGAAATAGTGATTGTCGATTTTTACGCCGACTGGTGCGTCTCCTGCCGTGAAATGCAAGCCAAAACGCTTA
This sequence comes from Neisseriaceae bacterium, assembly GCA_017458185.1. Taxonomy (GTDB): domain Bacteria; phylum Pseudomonadota; class Gammaproteobacteria; order Burkholderiales; family Neisseriaceae; genus RGIG9985. The sequence continues at coordinate 1,075 of JAFTFY010000011.1, read as the reverse complement.
ATCAAGAAAAACTTTGGCAATATATTGATAAACAAAGATTTTTTACATTCGATGTAACCGCTAATAGCGAAGAACAACGAGAAGTTTTAAAACAATACGGCTTATTTGGACCACCTGGTTTATTCGTCTTAACCGCCCCCGATAAAAAAAGCGACCCGCTGATCGGCTTTGTTACGGTTGATGAATTGATTGAATGGGTTGAGAGACGAAAATAGGTTTCAGGCAGCCTGAAAACCACAAAAAACACCGTTACCGTTTAGAAAACAACCGCTTATCAAAGATAATGGCAATTTTTGCGAATTGTTGTACAATAAGCGAGTTTTTCACGCACCACGCTTTTTATGAAACCGCTGACCATTCCCCTAATGCTCACTTGGTTAAGAGTTATCTTAATCCCCGTGTTTGCGTCTCTATTGCTGTTTGAAAATCACCCGCCTGCGTGGGCAAACTGGCTGGCGGCGGGCGTGTTTATTTTGGCAGCGGTAACCGACTGGTTAGACGGCTTTTTAGCACGCCGCTGGCAACAAACTTCCGATTTCGGAGCGTTTTTAGACCCTGTGGCAGACAAGTTAATGGTTGCCGCCGCCTTAATTTTATTAGTTTCATTAAGCCGCACCTACGCCGTTGCCGCGATGATTATCATCAGCCGCGAAATCGCCATTTCCGCTTTGCGAGAATGGATGGCACAATCGGGCAGACGCAAAAGCGTGGCTGTGGCTTATATCGGCAAAGTCAAAACCACAGTGCAGATGATTGCGATTGTATTTTTGTTAATCTGGGAAATTCCACAACTTGGCTTATCGCTTAAATTTATCGGCAACGCCCTAATGTGGATTGCCTGCATTTTAACGCTGTGGTCCATGTTCCATTATTTAAATATGGCGCTAAAAAGCACGGCGGAAGAATAATTTTTTTCAGGCTGCCTGAAAAGCAGGACAAGCGAAAAAAACGAAAGCGTTTATGGCTTTCGTTTTTTTGTGAATAGGTTTTCAGGCTGCCTGAAACGCTATTTCCCACAAAAGTGTTGCATTTTTTGCATATATATCTCTCTATATATATATATCTCAATGACTTA
>JAFTFY010000010.1 GCA_017458185.1 Neisseriaceae bacterium | reverse complement strand
TGAGTAGTGAGTAGTGAGCAGTGAGCAGTGAGCAGTGATCAGTTGTTATGTCAAGCCTTTCGGCTTGACAAATATATTTAGATAATGCTTCAAAATTTCTTTCAGGCAGCATGAAAAGCATATCGTCAATACTTGCAATGACGATAGCAGTTTCAAGCAGCCTGAAATATAATAACGCCCTAATCATCGCTTTCAGGCTGCCTGAAAAATATATTTGGAAAATAAATCATTATGAAACCAACCCTTGTGATTGTGGGTCGTCCGAATGTCGGCAAATCCACGCTTTTTAATCGACTGACCAAAACGAAAGACGCTTTGGTTGCGGATATTCCAGGTTTAACTCGCGACAGAAGTTATGGGCATGGACGCGTGGGCGACAAGCCTTATTTGGTGGTGGATACAGGCGGTTTTGAGCCTGTGGTCGATTCGGGCATTTTGTATGAAATGGCAAAACAGTCGCTGCAAGCGGTTGATGAAGCAGACGCTGTGCTGTTTTTGTTGGACGGCAGAACGGGCTTAACCGCACAGGATAAACTGATTGCTAATCGCCTGCGGCAGTGTAACGCCCCTGTTTTTGTAGCAGTCAATAAGTGCGAAGGTATGGACAAAAACATTGCCGCCGCCGAGTTTTTTGAATTAGGCTTGGATACGCCTGCGATTATTTCCGCCGCACACGGCGATGGCGTGCGTGCCTTGATTGATGAAATTCTGCAATCGTTTCCTGATGAAGAAACCGAAGACGAAACACAATATCCACGCTTTGCGATTATCGGTCGTCCAAATGTGGGCAAATCCACTTTGGTGAATGCAATCTTGGGCGAAGAACGGGTGATTGCCTTTGACGAAGCAGGTACCACGCGTGATTCGATTTATATCGACTTTGAACGCAATGGGCAGAAATTCACCGTGATTGACACCGCAGGTGTGAGACGGCGTGGCAAAGTGCAAGAAACTGTGGAAAAATTTTCCGTGATTAAAACCATGCAGGCGATTGAAAACGCTAATGTCGCCGTTTTGGTGTTAGACGCTGCCCAAGATATTGCTGACCAAGACGCGAATATTGCGGGTTTTGCGTTAGAAGCAGGTCGGGCTTTGGTTTTGGCGGTAAATAAGTGGGACAGCGTTTCGCAAGAAAGACGAGATGAAATCAAAAAAGATTTGGTGCGCAAACTGCATTTTTTAGGTTTTGCCAAACTGCATTATATTTCTGCACTCAAATCAACAGGCATTAACGGTTTGTTGTCATCTGTTCAGGCAGCCTACAATGCGGCGATGATCAAAATGCCCACGCCCAAAATCACCCGTGTGTTACAAACCGCAATCGAACGCCAAGCCCCGCCACTGCAAGGTTTGGTGCGTCCCAAAATGCGATACGCTCATCAAGGCGGCTCAAATCCGCCTGTGATTGTGATACACGGCAACGCTTTGCACCGCATTTCAGACGCATACACGCGTTATTTAACGCAAAGTTTTCGCAAAGCATTTAATTTAGAAGGCACGCCGTTACGCATTGAATACCGTTCAAGCGACAACCCCTTTGCCGATAAAGAAAAACCCAAACAACCCCCACGCCGTGCTGCTTTGAGCAATCGCATTGCCAAAAAGGAAGAAAAAAAGGCGTTGAAAAATAGGCGGTTGAAGAAGAAACAGTGAGCGGTGAGCAGTTTGCAGTGAGCAGTTATTAAGTCAAGCCTACGGCTTGACGGATATATATTAGATAACGCTTCGAGAATATTTCAGGCTGCCTGAAAAGATTGTCGAAGCGTTATCTTAAAACAATCCGTTTTGCCGACAGGCAAAACAAAACAACTACTCACTGCTCACTGTTTTCAGGCAGCCTGAACACTTTTCTCACAGAAAAAGGGACGGTTCTCACCAAACCGTCCCTTAAACTGACTGAAACACAAGGAGAAAGGGAGACATCAATTTCAGCCAGTTAATGAAACAAACACAAGCAGTATGTTTATATTAAGATACTGTGCTGTCAAGCACAGTATCCAATCATATATGATTGGATTGCGATTTTCATTTTAAAATTCAAAAAACGCCGTAAGTGCAATACGGCGTTTTTTCAGGCAACCTGAATGGCTAATTATTTTTTACTTCTCGCAAATCAATCCAGCCTTTATTGGTTTTCACCACAACCGCTTGCGATACCGAAGGTTGCGATAAATTTTGATACACAGAAGAAGAACCAGCGGCTAATGTTTTTTCTGCCCATTTATGCAAACGGTATTTGCCTTGATAGGACACACGGCTCACCGTTAAGCCGTTATCTGCTGTGGGGTCAGAAAACCATTGAATATTTTGTACGCTCAAATTGCCCACGCACAACTGGCGACTACCCATTTCACCGCGTGTAAATTGTCGGCCTTTTTCGGTTAATTCATACGAAGCCACCCACGCTTTTTTGCCGTTTTCAGGGCTTTTTTCGTCCTTGCGTTTTTTGTATATGCCTGCTTTGGTTAGCACGCTCATTTGTTTAACCGCTTGGCTATTGACGCGTTTGCCGTTACCATCAACTTTCACAAAACGCACCATATCACTGCCCAATACATTGGTAACGCCGCTTTCAACCGCAGGAATCACCGCCATACACAAAGGGTGTGCGTTATTGTAATCTTCAATCGCTTTTTTAATGGCTTTATCGTTTTGTTTGCTATCATTGCCGCACGCAGTGAGCGTAACTGCGGCAAGTAGGCTGATGAATACTAATTTTTTCATTTTTGTATCCAATTTATCCGTTACAATGCCGTCATTATACAAATTATTTAGGTTTAAATGATGATATTCGTTTATGGCATACCCAACTGCGGCAGTGTTAAAAAAGCACGCCAACAATTAGACGACAACGGCACGGACTATGTTTTTGTCGATTTCAAAAAAACACCGCCCACAGACCAACAGATTAAAGATTGGTTAGATAAAGTGGGGGCAGAAAAACTCATCAACAAAAAAGGCACTAAATGGCGTTCTTTAACGGACGAAGAAAAACAATTACCTGCCGCAACGGTGATTGCCCAACACCCCACAGTTATCAAACGCCCATTGATAGAATGGGAAAACGGCACAATTACCGTAGGTTTAGATTGGACTTCAAAAGAATAACGCTTTGTAATATAACACGAAATTATATTTATTCAGGCTGCCTGAAAAATAAAAGGAAATGCGAAATGACCCCATGCACCATTTTTATGTCCGATATGCACTTATGTGCCGACACCCCCGATTTGAACGCCCTATTCTTTCGCAAATTAGAAGAATGGGCAGGCAAAATTGACGCTTTATATTTATTGGGCGATATATTTGATGTGTGGGTAGGCGATGACGATGACGCCCCCATTTTTTTAGAAATTCAACAAAAAATGAAAGCCTTTGCACAGCAAACCCCCCTGTTTGTTATGCGGGGCAATCGTGATTTTCTTATTGGTAAAAAATTTGCCGCCCATACTGGGGCAAAAATTTTGGACAATGACCCGTGTTTGATTCACTGCTACGGCACGCCGTTTATTTTGTCGCACGGCGATATTTTTTGCACCGATGATGTGGAATATCAACAATTCCGCCGCAAAAGCCGTTCATGGCTGTGGCAATTTTTGGCACGAATGAAATCGTTGGAAAAACGGCGACAATTAGCCGAAAAAATGCGTGTCGTTTCCAAAAACAAAAAAAACCAAGCCATGCAATATGAAATTGCCAATGTAACCGAAAAAGGCTTAAATGACGCACAAAACAAGTTTTCAGGCAGCACCAAAAACCCTGCGGATATAATTCACGGACACACGCACCGCCCTGCCATTCATACCCATTCATTTCAAAACCAAGAATACCGCCGCTTTGTTCTGCCCGATTGGTATGAAGACAAAGGCGGCTGTTTAATTGTGTGGCAAGACGGCGAAATTGACCATGCAACGCTTTGAACAGTGAGCAGTGAGCAGTTATTAAGTCAAGCCTACGGCTTGACGGATATATTAGATAACGCTTCGAGAATATTTCAGGCTGCCTGAAAAGATTGTCGAAGCGTTATCTTAAAACAATCCGTTTTGCCGACAGGCAAAACAAAACAACTGCTAACTGCTCACTGCTAACTGCTCACTGCTCACTGTTAAATCCCCCCTATCAACATATAGCACAACAAAACCAACAACAACATCGCAGGAAACAGGATTTTGCCGAGTAAGCCAGTTACAAACAAAATCAGCACAATCCAAATGCCGTAGGGTTCGATTTTATTGAATTGATAAGAATATTTAGCAGGTAAAAAAGTGTCCAAAACCCGACCGCCGTCCAAAGGCAGAATCGGCAACATATTCAGCACAAACAAAGCGGCGTTAATCATAATGCCATAGCGGCACATACCGCTTGCGGCTTCCTGAAATTGGGGCGGAACAAACTGTGCAATCACCGCAATCAGCGTCCAAGCCAACATCATTGCCAAATTCGATAAAGGTCCTGCTAATGCCGTCATTCGCATACCCACGCGTACATTTTTGAAATTTCGCGTAATAATCGGCACGGGTTTTGCCCAGCCAAAGAGAAATCCCGCACCGCCTACCGCCATAGAACCTGCAAACAAAACCAACGGCACCAGCACCGTACCCACAGGGTCAATATGGGCAATGGGGTTCAGCGTCAGCCGTCCTAATTGCTCTGCCGTGCGATCGCCGTAATGTCGTGCGGCATAAGCATGAGCGGCTTCGTGTAAGGTAATTGCCAAAATCAAAGGCAATATCATCAGTAAAAATTGCTGTAAATTCAAATCCATATATTTAATCTCGATTATCAAATTATTGTGCGACAAGGCTTATTAAGCCTATTTTTCTTGTTGCAACGCATTATAGCAAAACAGGCAAATATAGGCTAAATCCTTTATCATAGCGACATACAAGCGTGTATGTTTGCCTGTTTTTTGGAAAAATGTATGGGAAAAACAATAAATTGATTTTAGAACAATATTTTTCAGGCAGCCTGAAAATAAAGAATAATAAAAAAATCAGTTTATTGCGTATTCCCATTTTTTCGTTTTTGCGTCAATCGCATTCTTTATAAGGAGTCTCACTATGGCAGATTTTGACACTGGTTTAGAAAGATGCCAAGCCAACTTTTCCGCTTTAAGTCCGATTGAATTTTTTGTGCGTACTTCCGAAGTGTATCCGCACAAACTCGCCATTGTTCATGGCAGCATTCGCCGTTCGTGGGGCGAAACTTACGACCGCTGTCGCCGTTTAGCCGTTGCACTGCGTCAATTTGGTGTCAAACGCAATACAACCGTTGCCGTTTTGTGTCCGAATACCCCTGAAATGGTTGAATGTCATTTTGGTGTACCGATGTCAGGCGGCGTATTGAATACGCTCAATATCCGTTTGGACGCAGAAGGTTTGATTTTCTGCTTAAAACACGGCGAAGCCAAAGTGCTGATTATCGACAGCGAATTTCTGCACCATTTACCTGCCATTCGCGATGCCCTGCCCGCTTTGTTAGTTGTGCAAGCCAACGATATTTTAGGTCCGCAAGTGCCGTTGTCCGAAGATGCGGATATGGATTACGAAAGTCTATTGAAATCAGCCAAAAACATGCACAACTGGCAACTGCCCGATGACGAATGGGACGCCATTGCCTTAAATTACACATCAGGCACAACAGGCGACCCCAAAGGCGTGGTATATCATCATCGAGGTGCGGCGTTAAATGCCCTGTCGAACATTATCGAATGGAATATGCCACGCTACCCTGTGTATCTTTGGACACTGCCCATGTTCCACTGCAACGGCTGGTGTTTCCCTTGGACGATTGCCGCCCGTGCTGGCGTGAATGTGTGCTTGCGTAAAGTAGATGCTGCCACTTGCTTTGACTTAATCCGCCGTGAAAAAGTAGGCTATTACTGTGCCGCACCGATTGTGCATAAAACGCTCGCCGAAGCCCCAGACGAAATGAAAGCAGGCATTACCCACAAAGTCAAAGGCGAAATTTCAGGAGCCGCACCGCCAGTGGCTGTATTAGAAGCCATGGAAAAAATCGGCTTTGAAATCACCCATGTGTATGGCTTAACCGAAGTGTATGGTCCGTCTTCGGTGTGCGTAGAACGCGAAGAATGGAAAGACTTAACACTTGAAGAACGAGCCGCCAAAAAATCGCGTCAAGGCGTGCGTAATATGTTGCAAAACGCCATGATGGTCTTAAACCCCAGCACCATGGATATTGTGGAAAACGATGCCAAAGATATGGGCGAAATTATGTTCCGTGGCAACTTGGTGATGAAAGGCTACCTGAAAAACCCCGAAGCCACACAGGAAGCGTTCTCACATGGCTGGTTCCACACGGGCGATTTGGCAGTGTTGGACGAAGAAGGCTTTGCTCAAATTCGCGACCGCAGTAAAGACATCATTATTTCAGGCGGTGAAAACATTTCCAGCGTGGAATTAGAAGATGTTTTATACAAACACCCGAATGTATTAGCCTGTGCGATTGTCGCCGTGCCAGACGAAAAATGGGGCGAAGTGCCTGTGGCGTTTATCGAACTCAAACAAGGGGCAACTTGGACAGAAGCCGAAGTCATCGAGTACTGCCGTGCGAATATGGCAAGATTCAAAGTGCCGAAAAAAGTCATCTTCCAAGAACTGCCCAAAACCGCAACCAGTAAAGTACAAAAATACGAACTGCGTAAGCGTGCCAAAGAAGCCGTGGGCATTAAATCATAGCCGTTCAGGCAGCCTGAAAGCCTTGCAGGTAGCCTGAAATAAAAAACGACAGTTAAACAAACTGTCGTTTTTTGTTTTGTTATAGTTGTTTTTAACCTTTTCAGGCTGCCTGAAACTTATATCGTCATTGCGAGCCTGACCAAAGTCAGGCGAAGCAATCTCCTGAAACATTTTTTAAACGAGCATATGCGAGTTTAAAAAATGTTTCAGGGTAGCCTATCCTAAAAAACGACAATGCAAAAAACAATTCAGGCAGCCTGAAATAATTTTGTATTGCGTCCGTTTTTAGTGATAGGTTACCCTGAAACAGTTTTTAAACTTCGCTTGTCGCTCATTTAAAAACTGTTTCAGGAAATTGCCACGCCGTGCGTTCGGCACGGCTCGCAATGACGAGTATAGCAGCCTGAAATCCACAAAAAAACAGCCCATTTGGGCTGTTTTATGTGTGGATAACCTACCTTAACCTGCAACAGGGTATGCGAAGTAAATGTAAGTTCCCAAAACAATGGCAGAGAGAATTGCCAAGATTAAACCGCATTTAACCATTTCCATTTGGCGGATTTTGCCTGTACCAAACACAATGGCGTTGGGCGGTGTAGCAACGGGCATCACGAATGCACAAGATGCACCAATACCGATGATGATAATCAAGGTTTCTTTGGGTAAGCCCATTTGTGCGGCAATCGCACCGAATACAGGCACCAACAAAGCGGCAGACGCGGTGTTTGATGTAAATTCGGTAATCGCAATCACAAATGCGGCTACCAACATCATCAGCACCCAAGTGGGAATGCCTGCAAACATACCTGCAAAGGCTTTACCTAATACATAAGCCGCACCTGAATTATCCAAAATCATACTTAAAGTCAAACCGCCACCAAACAGAATTAACACACCCCATTCTGTGTTTTCGGCAATGTCTTTCCATTTGGATAAGCCCAAAGTTACAATCGCAATCGCAGCAGAAACCGCTACAAATGCGTCTGACAAACGCAAGGGAATGTCGTTGGCTTTGAAGATTTCGTTCAAGGGTTTGGTGAAACACCATAACAATGCGGCACACAAGAACACAATCGCCGTCATAATGCGGGTGCGATTCCATGGAATTTCTTCGGCATGAACTTCGATTTTTTGACCTAATTTCGGACGGAAAACCACATACATACACAACAGCATTAAAGGCAAGAGAATGCACATAATCGGCAAGCCCACTTTCATCCATTGAGCGAAGTCATATTCCAACGCTTTGGACGCAATGGCGTTTGGCGGCGAACCTACCAAAGTGCCTAAACCGCCGATAGACGCAGAGTAAGCAATACCCAACAGGATAAATACCACAGTGTTGCGGTCTTTTTCCATATCAATATTTGCCAAAATACCCATTGCCAAAGGCAACATCATTGCCGCAGTGGCAGTGTTCGATACCCACATAGACAGAGCAGCCGTTGCCAAGCAGATTAACACCGCCGACACACCCAAATGATTACGCGACAAAGAAATCAGCCACAAGGCGATTTTTTTATCTAATTTTTGAATGTGCAAAGCAGTGGCTAATGCAAAGCCACCAAAGAATGTGTAGATAATCGGGTCAGCAAACGGTGCCATGACTTCTTTAATGGTGAAAACTTTGGCTCCTGTCATCGAAACCAACTCCCCTGCTGCATTTTTGTCATAGGCATTTTTGGTAACGCCAATTAACAAAGCACTGATGGGGACAATTAAAGAAGTAATCGAAATATGCACGGCTTCGGTCAGCCACAATGCCGCAATAAACAGCAATAATGCCAAACCTTTACGCGTGCCTGCATTGACAATTTCCGAATCGGGCAACCAACTGCCCAACATTTTATAAAAGCCGAAAGATACCAAAGCGACAACAGCAATGATAATCAAACCCCGCATGGGAAATGGATTATCTTTTTCTGACGCTTCTAATGGTTCAATGTGTTCTTCTTGCAAGTCTTTGTTTTCCTGCATAAAAAGCTCCTACCTGAATAAGACTAAAACCACGCCAAAAACAAATCGTTTTCGACAACAACTTCCCCTCGAAAATCTTTTGGAGTGTTTCTAAAAATCAAACCAGCGGGTTGTGGGTTTATGTCTTCACAAGCAAGGGTAGGAGCATTGTGAATCAAGGCGTTATCAGGATTTTGTCCTGCATTTGCATATAACATTGTTCAATTTAAGGCAGCCTGAAAAAACCGCCGATAAATTGTCAATGAGATTTTTTAGAAATCTCTTTTTATAGAAATCTGCCGATTATAGCCTATTTTTACCGTCTGTCGGTGATTTTTTTGCATTGCGGAATGGATAAATATAGGCTTTCAGGCAGCCTGAATACAAAAAACGCCTATCGTTAAGATAAGCGTTTTTAATCAATCAATCACATAGCGTTAATCACGGCATCGCCCATCTCAGAACACGACACAATTTTCATGCCTGTTTCGGCAATGTCAGCAGTGCGATAGCCTTGTTGTAAAACGCGTCTTACGGCGTTTTCAATGCGGCATGCGGCTTGTTCGTTATTCAAACTATAACGCACCAACATGGCGGCGGAGAGAATGGTTGCTAATGGGTTGGCTTTGTTTTGCCCAGCAATATCAGGGGCAGAGCCGTGAGACGGTTCATACAAGCCTTTGCCTGTTTCGTTCAAAGACGCAGACGGCAACATACCGATTGAGCCTGTAAGCATAGACGCTTGGTCGGACAAAATATCGCCAAAAATATTGCCCGTAACCACGACATCAAACTGCTTGGGATTTTTCACCAACTGCATCGCGGCGTTATCGACATACATATGATTAAGCGTTACATCAGGGTATTCACGGTTCAAATCGGTCATAATTTCTTTCCACAATTCAGTGGTTTCCAACACATTCGCTTTATCCACCGAAGTGAGTTTTTTGTTGCGTTTTTGGGCAGCCTGAAAGGCAATATGACCAATGCGACGGATTTCGCTTTCCGTATATCGCATTGTATTGATACCTTCTCGTTCGCCGTTTTCATTCACCGAAATGCCACGCGGTTGTCCAAAATAAATGTCGCCTGTGAGTTCTCTAACAATCAGAATATCCAAACCGCTCACCACTTCGGGTTTCAAAGTGGAAGCGTTTGCGAGTTCAGGATACAACACCGCAGGACGCAAATTTGCAAATAAATTCAAATCGTTACGAATAGCCAACAAACCGCGTTCAGGACGCAGTGGGCGGTCTAAATTGTCATACTGGGGCGAACCGACTGCACCCAACAGCACCGCGTCTGCACGGCGGCAAATATTTTGCGTAAATTCAGGATAGGGCGAGCCATAAGCGTCATACGCCGCCCCGCCCAAAGGTGCGTCTTCAAACGCAATAGCCAAACCGTCTTGTTGTAACACTTCCAAAACACGGCGTGCTTCACGCACAATTTCAGGACCAATACCATCACCTGGCAAAATGGCAATTACTTTACTCATTTGTTTGATTTCCTTATGGTTTTTTAATAAAAAATTCTGTTTCAGGCTGCCTGAAAAAACTACCGTCATTGCGAGATTTTTTCGTTAGAAAAATCGTGGCAATCCCCTTATCAATTAGGTCAATTAAGCGTTTCAGGCTGCCTGAAATCATTTTGTATTGCGTCCGTTGTTGGTGATAGGCTATCCTGAAACAGTTTTTAAACTCGCTTGCTGCTCGTTTAAAAACTGTTTCAGGAGATTGCCACGCCGTGCGTGTGGCACGGCTCGCAATGACGAATGACGGCTGCCTGAAAGTATTTTCGGCAGGTTAAAAACCGCCCTACTTTTTAATTCAACCCGCACATAGAAACCAAAGTATTTTGTAAATTGCCTAATCTGTCGGCAGGATAAGAATCCATTACTTTATGTCCTGTCGGCAACCACACAAATATGCGTTGCGGATTGACTTGACCGTTTGTCATTTCAAAGCGTTTGGTAACGCCATTTGCTTGATAAGTGGTTAAATATGCTATTTGGCGATTTTGCATATTAAATACACATTCCACAACCAAATGACGGGGTTCGTTGGCGGCTTTGGTTTTGTTTAAAATGGTGCGTTTCATCATTAAAGCGGCAACGGGTTGCGTTAAAACGGCAGCGTCTTGGGTTTCCGCCAAAAACGCTTGTGGCTGGTTGTTTTTCAGCCATACCACTGGATTTTGCACGCTTTTGCCGTCTGGCGTGTAATACATTTGCAAAGTGTCACCCACATAACCCGCATTCCATTTGCGACAATCGGCTTTTTTCAGCACAACAGGCTCGTTTAGTGGCGTATCGTTTGCGGTGTAGAAGTTTTGAACCGCACAATCGCCGTTTTGCGTTTGCCCATAAATAACGCGATAAAATTCAGACGCAGTTTTGTTTTTCACCACCGCACGATTGCCTTGTCCATCGGCTTTTTTGTTGAAATAAACACGCGTTTTGCCGTCTGCTTTGGCAATTTGCGATTGCAAATTCGCACGATTTTTCGCTATTTCATTCGGCAAAACTTGGCTTAACAAAGGTACAGCAGGATATGGCGGTTCTGCCACATCGTGTTTGGGCATTTTTTCTAATGCCGCAAGCGTTTCTTTGGACAACTGATTGTTTTTATCGCCTTTGGTCGAAGCACAAGACGAAACCGCTAAAACAGCAGTTAAAATAACGAGTGTTTTCGATTTCATAGCATTTCCTTTTGTTCAAAAAATGGGTTAAAAATTTGTTTTAACTTTGGTTATAAATTGCGGTTTGATATTTTATTTCAGGCTGCCTGAAAAATATCAAACCGCCCTATTGTGCTTTGTTTTCAAGTGCTTGTTCTTTTTTTACGCCACACAATGTATCGGCTAATTCTTGTATGTCCGCTATTTTCTCGTGACGCATCGTATCAATAAAACCGTAACCGTCCGCAGTCCAAGAAAGCAAGCGGCTTGGGTCGATTTTATTGTCTTGATGAAACACCACTTTATTCACCATTTTATCGCTTGTAAAAATAATAAACTTCTCGATTTTATTTTCTTTTTCGTTAAATTCACATTCAAAAGCAGGTGCCTGTTGTGCGTCTTGGGGCGTTTTTGTATGCAAAATTACCGCACGATGAATATGCGGACGAATATTTTCTTCACCATAAATCAATATGTTATCTTGCTCGTTTTTCATCACACCCGCATGCAAGGCACCTTGACGAAACCACGAAACACCGTTTGTTTTGCTATCCACATTGCCGTCTTTATCATACCAAACCGCCATACCGTCAAACGGCTGGGCTTTCCAACTGTCGCACTCGCCTTTTTTGACAATCACAGGCTCAATTTGCTTGTGGTCATTTTCCGAATAAAAGTCCTGAATGGCACAGTTGCCGTCTTGGGTTATCCCCAAAATGCTGCGATAGTATTCACTGTTTTCTTTATTTTCCACCAAATTGCGTTCGCCGTCCGCTTGTTCTTCTTTGGAGAAGAAAATAATTTTATTTGATTTTTCAACCACTTGCGTGGTTACATGCTGCACATTTTTATCAATTTGTTCGTTCGATAATTCAGACGGCGATTTAATTTGCGGATATTCAGGCATAGGCTCATTATGCGTAGGCAGTTTTTTAATGGCATTTTCTATTTGTTTTTCCTGAATTTTTTGCCTAATCTCTTGGCGTTGCTCTGGGGAGCAAGCGGTTAAAAATAGACTGGCTGTTAAAGATAAGATAATGATTTGAAAAAGGTTTTTCATTTAATTTATCCTTATGTTTTGTTTATTCAGTTTCAGGCTGCCTGAAAGTTGTGGTGATAAAACGCGTGGGCAATAAATTGCCCACCCTACAATCACACCACCGCTTCTTCCTTGCGTTTTTGTGGTTTCACCAAACTTTCTCGTGAGAGTTTGAACATCAGCAACAAGGGGCTGGCGACTAACACGGACGAGTAAATGCCAAAAATAATGCCGATTGTCAGTGCCATCGCAAAGCCGTGCAGTGCATCGCCGCCGAAGAGCAACATTGAAATGACCATGGCTTCGGTTGAACCGTGTGTAATGGCGGTGCGGCTCATTGTGGCAGTAATGGCGTTGTCGATGACCTGCGGCACGGCTTTGCCACGCATGGCGGGTTTGCGGAAGTTTTCGCGAATACGGTCGAAAATCACCACTGCTTCATTCACCGAATAGCCCAACACCGCCAAAACGCCTGCCAAAACCGTGAGCGAAAATTCCCACTGGAAAAAGGCAAAAAAGCCCAAAATAATAATCACATCGTGCATATTCGCAATAATTGCGGCAATCGCAAAACGCCATTCAAACCGCAAAGATAGATAAATAATAATGCCGATACACACCATCGCAATCGCCGCAAGCCCATGAGTTACCAACTCTTCGCCCACTTGTGGGCCGATAAACTCAACCTGCGTCATTTCCACGCTGGGATTATCTTGTTTTAATAATTCCATCACTTGATTAGACAACGCCGCCGCAGCGTCTTTGCTATCGTTTTCAGCGGTATTTTTATTTGGCAGGCGAATCATCACATCTTTTGTTGTGCCTAATGCCTGCACTTGCACATCGCCCATTTGCAAGGTTTGCAAGCGATTGCGAATTTGGTTTAAGTCCGCACCCTCTTTATACGACACCTGCATCACCGTGCCGCCTGTAAATTCAACGGAAAAATTTAATCCTTTGAATATTAAGAAAAATACCGCCAAAATGAAGGTAATTAAAGAAATCGCCGTAGTAATTTTGCCCCACGACATAAACGGTATATCTTTTTTAAATCGGAATAATTCCATATTTGTTTCACTCCAAATTATTTATAAGGGTGGGTTTAAAACCCACCGCAACGCCGTTGGGCGTTGATTTAATCTATTTTCAGGCTGCCTGAAAATTATCCTGTCGTTATGGTGGGTTGGAAACCCACCCTACAATGTTTTCTGCCGTTTCGGTGGGCAAAAATACCCACCGATTATTTTTACTCCGCCTTGGGTTTATACACCGTGCCAATGGAAATGGATTTGAGTTTTTTCCGTGAGCCGTACCATAGGTTTGCCAAGGAACGAGACACCACTACGGCGGAATACATTGAAGTGAGAATGCCGATACAATGCACCACCGCAAAACCACGCACAGGTCCTGAACCGAAAATCAGCAATGCCAAGCCTGCAATCAGCGAAGTAATGTTGGAATCGACAATCGTTCCCCACGCAAATTCGTAGCCTTTGTTAATCGCCATTTGTGGCGGTTGTCCGTCTCGCAATTCTTCGCGTATGCGTTCGTTAATCAGCACATTCGCGTCAATCGCCATACCCAGCGTTAAGGCAATGGCGGCAATACCAGGTAAGGTTAAAGTGGCTTGCAATGCAGATAAAATAGCAATTAAAAACAATAAGTTAGAAGTTAATGCTATCACCGAGAACAGCCCAAACATTCGATAATAAATAATCATAAATACGGCAACAGCGACAAAGCCCCACAGGGTTGAGCGGAAACCTTTTTGAATGTTCTCACGACCCAAAGATGGCCCAATGGTGCGTTCTTCGATGATTTCCATCGGTGCGGCAAGACTGCCTGAACGCAATAACAACGCGGTATCAATCGCTTGGGCGACATTCATCGCTCCTGAAATTTGTACGCGTCCGCCTGTAATCGCTTGACGAATGACAGGAGCAGTAACCACTTCTTTTTTGCCTTGATCAATTAACACCATAGCCATGCGTTTGCCGACATTGGCACGCGTTAAATCGCCGAAAATCGCTGCCCCTTGATTGTTCAAACGCAACGCCACCGCAGGGGCTCCGTTTTCGTCAAAATCTTGTTGTGCGGCATTGATACTGTCGCCAGTCAGTTCCACTTGGGTTGAAACCAAAACAGGCACAGGGTTTTCGCCCGCTTCGTATAATAATTCATAACCAGTCGGCACAACGCCTGCTAACGCTTGTTGCAACAGTGCGTCATCTGCCACCATATGCAGTTCCAGTGTTGCCGTGCGTCCGATAATGTCTTTGGCACGAGCCGTGTCCTGAATACCAGGCAGTTGCACCACAATGCGATCTGACCCTGCTTGCTGAATCACAGGTTCTGCCACGCCTAACTCATTGACACGATTGTGCAGTGTGTTGATATTTTGTTTCACCGCTTCTTCACGAATTTGTTGTAAAGCGTTGTCTGGAATGCTAATCGACAGCGTTTTTTCGCCCACTTGGGCAATTTGTGCGTCAAACAAGGCTTTTTGCAAAACGCCCATCGCACGGCTGGCGGTTTGTGCGTCTTGAAAATTCACCGACAAGGCGTTACCGTTTTGGGAAACCCCACTGTTGCGGATTTTTTCATTACGCAAAGCACGGCGAATATCGCCCGAGAAACTGTCCAACTTCTTCTGCAAAGCGGCTTCCATATCCACCTGCATTAAGAAATGCACGCCACCACGCAAATCCAAGCCCAAAAACATTGGATTAGCACGAATTTTCGCCAACCACGCAGGCGAATCAGGAATTAAGTTCAACGCCGTGATATAACCATCGCCAGCGGTTTTTTCGATAATATCGCGTGCCTTTAACTGCGTTTCTTCGTCCGAAAAACGCACTTTCAGGCTGCCGTCTGCCACAAACATACCGTTGTGCGATATGCCATTGCTTTGCAAAGCCTGACTAATCGGCTGTTGCAAGGCGGCAACATTCAACGACTGCCGATTGGTCGAAACCTGCACCGCAGGCGTTTCACCAAAGAAATTGGGAATGGTATATAAACACGCCACCAAAATCGTGATGACCACCAAAATATATTTCCATAAAGGATAACGATTCATAATTTACTCACTATTTATAAATTTCAGGCAGCCTGAAAACACTATTCAAGCCCATATTTTCTTCTTATCTCCGATTTTTGTTGCTCCATCTCCGATTTCCGTTGCTCCATCTCCGATCTTACTTGCTCTGCTTTTCTCATTTCCGTTCTATATTGCTCTGGCAGTTTTTGTTCTTGTCTTTTTTTTATCTCCGATTTCCGTTGCTCCATCTCCGATTTCCGTTGCTCCATCTCCGATCTTACTTGCTCTGCTTTTCTCATTTCCGTTCTATATTGCTCTGGCAGTTTTTGTTCTTGTCTTTTTTTTATCTCCGATTTC
>JAFTFY010000009.1 GCA_017458185.1 Neisseriaceae bacterium | reverse complement strand
TATATATATATATATATCAATGACTTACATACAATTTGATAATAACAATTAAAAATAATTTTATCGTTTTATAGACAATCGCTCGTTCTCTAACGGACAATAACAGATATTTTTTAACCTTTTGGAGAACACACCATGAAAAACACCTTTGCTTTAATTGCCATTCTTTCCGCACTCACACTCACCGCTTGTGGCGGAGGCGGTTCGGATAGTCCTGTGTCCGTTAATCAGCCGAGTAATGGTGGTAATCCTGTGGTTAATCCTAATCAACCATTAAATTATGATTATGCTATTTTTGAAAATGGCAAACGCGTTGATGGTCCTAGCTGGGCAGATAACGCCGAACCCACTTATCCACAAAACCGCTTAAATATTATGAATTTAGACGGTAGAAATTTAGAAATTTTACCCACAGGTGTAACTGGCTCAATAGTGTCATTAGAAGATAAATCCAAAGGCATACGCAAAACCGTAGGCGGTAATTTATCCTACGCTCGTTATGGCATTATTTCTTATGATAAAGAGAAAAAAGATTATGTTTTTTTTCAAGGCATTCCCAGCGTTTCCATTCCCAAAAGTGGCACTGCCACTTATAAAGGTTATGCGGTTGCTATTCGTCCTTCGGATAGAGAAATTTCCAAAGGCACTTCATCATTTCGCGTTGATTTTACGAACAAAACATTAACAGGCGAAATTAAAACCGAAAAATTCGGTGATTTTGTCTTTAATCAAGGAACCATTGACAAAGATGATTCCTTTTATATCAAAGACGATAAAAATTTAATTGGTTATGGGGAATTTGCTGGCACAAATGCAGCTGAAATGGCAGGAGAATTTTCACAACGCGATACAAGTAATCCTAAAAACGACATTTACGGCACATTCGGTGCAAAAAAACAATAAACAATCTTTTCAGGCAGCCTGAAAAATAATCAAACGCCAAAAACCGCCCTTAAATGGAGCGGTTTTTTATTTTCAGGCAGGGCGGATTAAAGTTTCAAGTGCAACACTTTAAGTGTTGAGTAAAGACTTCTTTTGGCATTCGCCAGCCTAATATTTTTCTTGGTCGGCTGTTTAATTCATTTTGGACGAATTTTAACTCTTCTTCACTGATTAAGTTAAAGTCCGTCCCCTTTGGAAAATACTGTCTAATCAATCCGTTAGTATTTTCAATCAGCCCTTTTTCCCACGGGCTGTGTGGGTGTGTGAAGTAGGTTTTTGCACCTAACGCATTGCCAAAAATCGTATGATTGCAAAATTCCCTACCATTGTCCATAGTCAGTGTATATACATGATTTTTCATATGTTTTAGCGTTCTAATCACCGCTTCTTCGGTCGATTTCGCTTTCGTTCCGTCAATCTTGACGATAAACACATACTTACTCAACATATCAACCATAGTTAGAATGGCACTTTTATTGCATTTTCCTAACATGGTATCTAATTCAAAATTGCCAACCTGTTGTATTAAAACAGATTTATCTTCTCTCTCATCAATCGTTTTTAAGTTCGGAATATGAACTTTTCCGCTTTTATTCCTTTGTTTATGTTTCGATTTTATTCGTAATGGTTTGATATATTCAGCCTTATTCTCCGCCTTATGATAAATCCAGTTATAAATCGCTTGATGACTGATTTTTATCCCTTTTTTCAGCCATAAATAATGAGAAATCTGCTCTAGACTGAATTTCTTTTTCAGCAAATATTTTACCATTCGCAACAGTTTGCCTTTGAGTTTGTAGCACGCCCTTTCTCTGACTGGATTTATTATTTCTTTATAATCAGCAACATAAGTAGCAAAACCAAACGACAGACAACGCTTAACTTCTCGACTAATAGTCGAAACGGCTCGGTTTAGTTCGGCGGCAATTTGGCGTAAAGACATCTTGCCAAAATTGAACTCAATGTGATACTTTTCTCTTGGGGCGAGTTGGCGATAGCACATAATGTATCCTTTCTGACCAAAAAACATTATGCTACCGCTTTACTCGCCTCACTTCTATTCAAGTGTTGCACTTGAATGTTTAATCTGCCCAGCCTGAAAACTTCCGTTAAAAAAATCAAACACACATTCAGGCAGCCATGAGAGTTTATCTTGTCGCCGATTGTCCATAAAACCCACATGCCCGCCTTCATTAGGATACATTAAAAACACCTGCTCCGACACTTCATCGGCACGGGGCAAGGCGTTGGCGGGCATAAAGGGGTCGTTTTGTGCGTTAATCACGATAGTTGGCACGGCAACCCTTGCCAAAAACGGTTTGGCAGACGATTTGCGATAATAATCCATAGCGTCATCAAAACCGTGTAGCGGTGCGGTAAAGCGGTCGTCAAAGTCTTTCAAAGAATAACAATGCCGCCAGTCGGCAGTCGGCATAATTTTGCGGGCTTTGGGTATCAGCGTTTTCAAAAAATACGGCATATAAACCGTGCGTGCAAAAGGCAAGGCAAAGGCTTGCGTGGCAATCATTAAATCCAAAGGAGCAGAAACCACAGCGGCGGCTTGGCAGGCGGCATTCGCCCCCACTTCGCCCAAATATTTAGCCAAAGCATTGCCGCCCAAAGACACGCCTACGGCAAAGGGTTTTTTGCCTGTTTCCTAATATATCTTATTCAAAACAAAAGAAATTTCTGCCGAATCGCCCGAATGATAAAACACCGAAGCGGTATTTTCCACGCCGCCGCAACTTCTAAAATGAACAACCACAAACGGCAGATTTCGATGTTTCGCCATTCGTGCAAACGCTTGGGCATAATGACTTTTGGAACTGCCCTCCAAACCGTGAAATATCACGATGGTCGGTTTTTCAGGCTGCCCCACAATAAAATCATACGCAACAAGCGTTTGCCCTGTGGAATCTAAACGCAATTCACGATAAAAATCAATAGGTTGCGTTGCGTAAAATTTAGCAGCAATGGTCTGCACATGCCCGCCTTTCAAAAACGGCGGCGGTGTGTAAGAAGATTGAATTAAGGGCATTTTTTATCACTATTTATGCTTTCAGGCAGCCTGAAAAACCGTTCAGGCTGCCTGAAACTTTTTATACGCCTTGTGCTTTAAGTTTAGCGACACTTTGTTTGAGTTTATTCAATGCCGATAAATAGGCTTTGGCACTGGCGGCGATGATGTCGGTGTCGGCACCTTGTCCATTGACAATGCGTCCGTCTTTGGACAGTCGCACGGTAACTTCGCCTTGGCTTTCCGTGCCTGCGGTTACGGCATTGACCGAATACAGCAATAATTCCGCCCCAGAGCCTACCACGCTTTCAATCGCTTTGAACGCCGCATCAACAGGGCCTGAACCTTCGCTTTCGCATTTATATTCTTTGCCGTCTTTGGCAAACACTAATTGCACATTCGGCATTTCGCCTGTTTCTATGCGACATTTCAAGGAAATATATTTGTAATCGTCCGCCGTGCGTCCTGCCATTTCGTCTGACACAAGGGCGTGTAAGTCTTCGTCAAAAATTTCGCGTTTTTTGTCGGCAAGTTCTTTAAATCGTGCAAAGGCGGCGTTTAAGGCTTCTTCGCTTTCTAATTTAATGCCGATTTCCGCTAATTTGGTGCGGAATGCGTTGCGTCCTGATAATTTGCCCAAACTCAAACGGTTGGTTGCCCAGCCCACGCTTTCAGCCGACATAATTTCGTAAGTTTCACGGCATTTTAAAACGCCGTCTTGGTGTATGCCCGATTCATGGGCAAAGGCGTTCGCCCCCACAATCGCTTTATTCGGTTGCACGGGATAGCCTGTAATGGTTGAAACTAATTTAGACGCAGGCACAATTTGTTTGGTGTCTATGCCTGTTTCCAAGCCGAATACATCGTGGCGAGTTTTCAGTGCCATAACAATTTCTTCCAAAGACGCATTGCCTGCTCGCTCGCCTAACCCATTAATCGTACATTCAATTTGTCTGGCACCGCCCTGCACGGCGGCTAATGAGTTTGACACCGCCAAACCCAAATCGTTGTGGCAATGTGCCGACCAAATCACGCTGTTACCGCCTTTGGTACGCGTGATTAACTCACGGAAAAAGCGTTCGGTTACAGACGGCACGGAATAGCCCACTGTGTCAGGAATATTGATTGTGGTTGCCCCTGCTTCAATCGCCGCTGAACAAATTTCTGCCAAAAAGCCCAAATCCGAACGCGTTGCGTCTTCGCAAGAAAACTCAATATCATCGGTATATTCTTTGGCTAATTTGATTGCGGCAATGGCGGCCTGAACCACTTTATCGGGCTGCATTTTCAGTTTATGCTCCATATGAATGGGGCTGGTTGCGATAAAAGTGTGAATGCGGCGGCGGTTGGCTGCGGCAATCGCTTCGCCCGCACGGCGAACATCGTTTTCAGTGGCTCGTGCCAAAGAACACACGGTTGAATGCTGAATGACGGACGCAATTTCCGCAATCGCCGCAAAATCACCAGGACTTGCGGCGGCAAAGCCTGCTTCCATAATATCCACGCCTAATTTTTCTAACTGCCGTGCCACACGCACCTTTTCTTCACGCGTCATCGCCGCACCAGGCGACTGCTCACCGTCTCGCAGTGTGGTATCAAAAATCACCACACGATTATTGTTTGTCATCATTGTCTGCTCCATATTTTTATTGTTTATCAATAAGTTAATATTAAAATCTCGTCCTTGTGCATTCGCTAATTGAGCCAACTTGGCTAACTGCGACACAGGAATCGAGCCACGACTTTTCCACTTATACACAGCCGCCTGCGAAATCGGATTATCGGGCAAAAACAAAGCACTCTGCCGCACTAATTCAGCCACACCGCCAAAAAAAGCGACTACTTCATCAACATTCAACTGGTTTTTGGACATTTTGTCTAAAAATAAAGGTTTCTGACAGGCTAAATTGTATATAAAAAGAAATTTATTGTCAAATAGAAAATTATTAGACATTTTGTCTAATTTTACCCGTTTCAGGCAGCCTGAAAAGATAAACGAAACCTTGTAAAATACGCCTTTTTTTAACCGATACTTCAATACAAAATGATAGCAAGTTTATTACCCACGCTCGGCGTGTTGCGTTTTTCAGGAAAAGACGCACGGCAATTTCTGCACAATCAATTATCAAATGACATTCAAAATTTACAACAAAATCAAGCATG
Source organism: Neisseriaceae bacterium (assembly GCA_017458185.1). Lineage (GTDB taxonomy): Bacteria > Pseudomonadota > Gammaproteobacteria > Burkholderiales > Neisseriaceae > RGIG9985. Next base: position 31,727 of record JAFTFY010000009.1, on the reverse strand, counting down.
TTATGCGTCTTACAATACACCACAAGGACGGGTTACTGCCACAATGATTGTTGTGCCACAGAACGATGATTTGCTGATGATTATCGCCCAAGATTTATGCGAAACGCTTAAAAAACGCTTGACTATGTTTGTGTTACGCAGTCAGGTGAAAATTGAAATGGCGGATCATTTAGGTGTGGCGTTCAGGCTGCCTGAAACTGTGTCGCCGTTTGTTCTGCCTGACACACCTTTGATAACGCATTTTGCAGCAGAAACAGAAGTTTCAGGCTGCCTGAAATTATTATTGCCGCACGGCGGTGCGTTATTGCTTGGCGAAAAATCCGCCTTACCGCCATTTGATGAAAACGCCGTACAACAATGGCAAACCTTTGAAATTCAAAGCGGTTTTGCGTGGATTACGCAAGCGACCAGCAATTTATTTGTCGCACAAATGTTGAACTTACACCGCACGGGCGGCATTCATTTCAAAAAAGGCTGTTATGTTGGGCAAGAAGTCATCGCCCGCAGTCAATATATCGGACAAGTCAAACGCGGCTTGGCAGTGTATCAAAGCGAAACGCCACTTAATGTAGGCGATGAAATTTTAGACAGCGAAAACCATGTTGTGGGCAATGTGGTGAATGTGTCAGGTAATCTCAATTTATGCGTCATCAAACATGCGGCGGTTGAAAACGCAGTGTTTCATCAAACACTGCCTTTAACATTGATAAAGTCGTGGATAGCGAAATAAATAAAAAAAAGCGTGCTTGTGTAAGCACGCGTGAAAACATTGTCCTTTTTGCATCAAACTCAACTTATCTATTGCGTTTCAACCCACAATGATGACTTGCTTTTGAATAGAGTGCATTAAAACACTTTTAGATTAACGCTATCTTAACGATTTTCAGGCTGCCTGAAAATAAAAAAACCTGTTTATTTTTAACAGGTTTTTATTGTTTTTATTGATGAGCCAAACTGTCTTTAAGCCATTCTCGCAACATTCCGTTAATGCGTGTCTGATAACCGCGTCCGCCTTGTTTGAGTACGGCAAGAATATCCTCATCAATCCGCAAAGTAATGGTTTTTTTGCGTGGCACATACATGGCTCTTGCCTTTGGATTAGATTGTAAGGCTTTGATAATGGGTATTTCGTTGGCTCGTTTGGCGTTTGAAAAATCCATTGATTTCCAGTAAGCAATGTCTTCGTCTGTTACGGTATCAATATCTTTGCTTTTCATAACTTTTCCTTTGTTTTTTATCCGATTTAAAAGCAGAAATCAAACGAATTTTCGTTTCTCGTTGCGTCCAAACCACTTGCAAAATACGATTTTGTTTGCTCATACCAATAGAAACAAATCGCTGTTCGCCATAGTTTTCTCGTTTATCTTCTTCAACAATAGCCCAGTTATCAAACAAAACTGTACAGGCTTCATCAAACGAAACACCGTGCTTACGATAGTTTGCATCCGCTTTTTCATCGTCCTATTCAAAAAAATCGCTTTGCATAGGTAGATTGTCAATACATTATTATCAATAATCAAGATTTCAGGCTGCCTGAAAGCCTATATTTTAAATATCCAAATGGCTTAAATCCCGCTCTACGGCTTGTTCCAATGACTGCAAAAAGTCCGCTTTCACTTCACGGTAGGCTTCTAACAAAGCGTATTCAAAACCCACTGCGTCCGTGCCGCCGTGTGATTTAATCACAATGCCACGCAAACCCAAGAAAATCGCACCGTTAAAGCGGCGTGGATCAACTTTTTGTTTGAATTTCTTCAACACAGGCATAGACCACATCGCCACCCATTTGGCGTATAACGATTGCGTAAAGCCGTCTTTCACCATACCGCCAACAAAACTCACCGTGCCTTCAATGGTTTTTAACACAATATTGCCCACAAAACCATCGCACACAATCACATCGGCTTTATCGGAGAAAATATCCGAACCTTCCACATTGCCGATAAAATTTAAGTGGCTGTTTTTTAATAAAGAATAAGCGGCTTTAACAGTGTCTGTGCCTTTAATATCTTCCGTACCCACATTCAACAAACCCACTTTGGGATTGCTTTTTTCAGGCTGCATGGCTTTCACCAACTGCGTGCCCATAATCGCAAATTGCAACAGTTGTTCGGACGGACAATCCACATTCGCCCCCAAATCCAAAGCACACACCAAGTGGTCATCTTTGGCAGGCAGAAATTTCGCAATCGCAGGGCGTTGAATACCAGGCACGGTTTTCAGCACAAAGCGAGCGGTTGCCATTAACGCCCCCGTATTGCCCGCAGAAACCGCCGCCGCCGCCTTGCCGTCTTTCACCAAGTTAATCGCCACACGCATTGAAGAATCTTTTTTATTTTTCAAAGCGTGTTGCGGTGCTTCGTCCATAGCCACCACTTCGGTGCTGTGGATAATTTCAATGCGTTCCAACGGAGCATTTGCCTTGACTAATGCGTTTTTAAGTGCGGTTTCATCGCCCACCATAATCAGGCGTGCGTCCGCATTGCGTTGCAAAAATTGTGCCGCCGCAGGAGCGGTTACGGTCAAACCGTTATCGCCACCCATAGCATCAACAGCGATTGTAATCATTCGTTGTAACCTTTTGTTTTATATTTAATTATATCGTTCAGGTAGCCTAAACAAGCACAAAAAGTCGGAAGACATTCATCTACCGACTTATTTAATTAACCCATAAAAACAAAGAGTTATTCGCCTTTTGCTTTGGCAACTTTGCGACCGCGATACATTCCGCTGGGGGAAATGTGGTGCGGCAAGTGTGCTTCGCCAGTGAGCATGCTCACGCTTAAAGAAGGTGCAGTCAAAGCATCGTGCGAGCGGTGCATGCCGCGGCGAGACGGTGATTTTTTATTTTGTTGAACAGCCATTTTGCTTACTCCTAAAAATTCCTAATTGATGCAAACCGTTGTTTATTATAGTTGTTTTAATGGTTAAACAACTATATGTTTTTCAGCACGGCAAATGGGTTGGCACTGTTATCATCAGGCAGCACAACCATTTGGCAATTATCGTGCATCGGGGCGTAGGGCAAGGCGGTTAAAAGTTGGTCTTCCACCCATTCTTGCACATTGATTGTGTCGCCCACCACCAAAACATCGACATCGTCATACAACTCGTCCGCCCGATTTGCCGCATTTTCATCAGCAAATATCAGCGTACGAAGCGTGTTATTCAGGGGAAAATCCATTGTTTTCAGGCAGCGTTGGCAAATCATTTGCAAAACAGCCGACAAATGCACATCAATAAAGGGTTGATTTTGTGCATTTTTTCCGCCTGTAAAGGCAGCCTGAATAACACTGTGCGGATTGTGCAGAACGCCGCTGTCGGTAACTCTGGCATCTAACTTTGCCAAAGAAAATTGCCAAACTGCGGTGCGTCTTTCCGCCGAAAATGCCCAAGGGTCAATACAGTTTGCGTTTAACATAAACGGCGGATAATATACGATTTTGCACCCCTTTGTCAATGGGGTTTTAAGTCAATATTGCAAACAAATATTTCAGGCTGCCTGAAATAAATTTTACGCAAAAGTGTTGTATTTTTGTTAAAACGATATATATATATATATATATCAATAACTTATATTATTTTTGATAACAACTATCAAAAATAATTTCGCTATTTTATAGACAATCGCTTGTTCTCTAACGGACAATAGCAAATATTTTTTAACCTTTTGGAGAACACACAATGAAACGCACTTTTGCTCTTGTTGCAACCCTTTCTTTATTAACACTTACCGCTTGCGGTGGCGGTTCTGATAGCCCTGTGGCGGTTAATCAGCCGACTAACAGCGGTAATCCTGTGGTTAATCCTAATCAACAGTTAGATTATGATTATGTTGTCTTTAAAAATGGCACAAATACCAATGCAGACCATGATGATGGTTACCCACAAAACCGCTTAAATATTATGAATTTAGACGGTAGAAATATAGAAATTTTACCGCCAAATGTGAGCGGTTCTATTGTGGAAACTTACGAAGGCTCAACAGGCATACGCAGAACCGTAGGCGGTAATTTATCCTATGCTCGCTACGGTGTCATTTCTTACGAAAAAGAAAAAAAGGATTACAGTTTTTATCAAGGTATTCCCAGTGCGTCTATTCCCAAAACAGGAACGGCAACCTATAAAGGCGGTGCTGTTGCATTCCGCCCTGCGGATAGAGCAGTTTCCAAAGGTACTTCTTCATTTAATGTAGATTTTGCTCAAAAAACCGTTGTTGGCGAAATTGATACTGAAAAATTTGGCAAAGTGTCATTAAATGGCGGTATCAAAGAAGACTGGGGCGGATTTGGCGGCGGTAATTTTCAGGGAGCATTTTATGGCGATAATGCCGCAGAAATGGCAGGAGAATTTACACGACACGATACAAGTAATCCTAAAAACGACATTTACGGCACATTCGGTGCGAAAAAACAATAAACAATCTTTTCAGGCTGCCTGAAAAATAATCAAACGCCAAAAACCGCCCTTAAATGGAGCGGTTTTTTATTTTCAGTCTGCCTGAAAACCTTTATGTAGTGTATGATTATGCCTTATTCACATTAAGAGCATCACCATGAACACGCTTCCGATTATTCTCGCTTCCACATCTTTTTACCGTCAAGAACTGTTGCACCGCATACAACTACCCTTTCAAGCCGTTGCCCCCACTTGCGATGAAACGCCGATTGTGGGCGAAGAGCCTGATGCGACTGCCATTCGTTTGGCTGAAACCAAAGCGCGTTCTTTGCAAAAGGATTATCCTGCCGCTTTGATTATCGGTTCGGATCAAGTGGCGTTTTGTGATGGGGTGCAATATGGCAAGCCGAAAACGCTGAAAAAAGCAGGCGAAATGTTGCGTCAATTATCCGATAAAACGCTCACCTTTTATACCGCTGTGGTGTTGCTGAATACCGCCACAGGCAAGATTCATCGCCATATTGATACCACTTTTGTGTCGCTTCGCCCCTTGCGTCCGAGCATTATTTCGCAGTATCTCAAACGCGAACCTGACGCACTGCATTGTGCAGGTGCGGCAAAAAGCGAAGGTTTGGGTATGACGCTCATTCGCCAAATCGACAGCACCGACCCCAATGCACTCATCGGCTTGCCAATGTTGCGGCTGATTGATTTTCTGCTTGAAGAAAAGGTCAAACTATGACTGGCACGCTGTATTTACTGCCCACACCTTTGGGCGACACTGATAACGCTTGGCTATTACCACACGATAGGGCAAAAATTTTGCCTATCACGCATTTTATTGTAGAAAACGCCAAAACAGCACGCAAGCATTTGAAATTATTAAATATTGACACACCAATCCAACAAGTTACTATGGCAGAACTGAATGAACATACCGATTCTTTCAGGCTGCCTGAATTATTGCAACCCTTGTTAAACGGCAACAATGTTGCCCTAATGAGCGAAGCAGGTTGCCCTGCGATTGCCGACCCTGGTGCGGCTTTGGTTGCACTGGCTCACAGCCACAAAATCGCCGTCAAGCCGCTAACAGGTGCGTCTTCGATTGTTATGGCGTTAATGGTGTCAGGAGCAAACGGGCAGAAATTTGCGTTTAACGGCTATCTACCTGCCGACTCCGAAAATCGCAAAAATGCATTGAAAACATTAGAAAAAAAAGCCAAGACGGGCGAGACGCAACTCTTTATCGAAACGCCCTATCGCAATATGACCATGTTGCAAGACGCAATCGCCGTGTTAAGCGAGCAAACGCATTTATGTATTGCCGCCGACTTAACCCAAAGCACAGAAACCATTATCAGCCAAACGATTGGCAAATGGAAAACCACACCCTTGCCCGACTTAAAAAAACACCCATGCGTGTTTGTGGTGTTTTAAATAGTGAGCAGTTAGCAGTAAGCAGTGAGCAGTGCTTATGTCAAACCTGCGGTTTGACGATTTTTTGAAGATAACGCTTCGATTGTTTTTTCAGGCTGTCTGAAAGCACTTCCCGTGCGGGGAGTTCGTCATTGCGAGCCGTGCCAAAGCACGGCGTGGCAATCTCCTAAAATTATTTTTAACGAGTGAAACGAAGTTAAAAATAATTTTAGGGTAGCCTATCCTTTAAAACGGACGCAATACAAAATGATTTCAGGTTGCCTAAATTGCTTTTTGCACTGCCTTTCTCCGTAGTCAGGAGATTACTACGCCTTTGCGTTACGCAAAGGCTCGTAATGACAGGTAATTTTTTCAGACTGCCTGAAACGAAGTGGGGCGAACGAAGTGAAGTTAAAATAAAAAAATCGGTTTATTTAATTTCAATAAACCGATTTATCATTTATTCAAACCGTTTATGCCAATTTCGCTAACAGCGTTTCAACCTGTTGATTTAATTTGTGAATATCATCATCACTAAATTCTAAAACGCCTGTTGCCCAATTCGCAGGTTTAATTGCCACGCCTGTGGCGTTTTCTTTAACAACTTGCGTGCGGATAAATGCCAATAAATCTTCTAACAAGGGACGCACATGCGAGCCGCCGTCTGAACTTGCGGCGGATACTGTGGTGATTTTGCCGTGAATGGCACTCTCGCCCCTTGAATTGGCAGGGTCAAGCGAACGCGACAGCCAGTCGGTGAGATTTTTCAAGCCGCCTGGAATTTGGTAATTGTATTCAGGGCTAACAAACCACACTGCGTCCGCCGCCTGCACGGCTTGGCGAACAGCCGCCACAGCGTCAGGGGCAGGAAATTCCTGCGTTTGTTTGAAAAACGGCACGGCTTCCCAGTCCAAAACCGAAACTTCCGCCTTGTTTCCGATTAACTCTTTGATTTTATTTAACAACTGCTGGTTAAATCCATTCGCATTAAGCGAACCGTTGATCATTAAAATTTTCGCCATTTTGCTACTCCTAATCAAAAGCAATATTGTAATGGATTTAGCAATAAAAATCCCTTTCAGGTAGCCTGAAAAAATGAGCAGTGAATAGTGAGCAGTTGTTTAGTTTTGCTTTGTCAGGCAAAATGGCTAATTTTTTATCAGTTTCAGGCAGCCTGAAACAGTATCGAAGCGTTATCAAAAATATATCCGTCAATCCGCAGGATTGACGAAACAACTGCTCACTGCTCACTGCTAACTGCTCACTAAATTTCAGGCAGCCTGAAAACCCTATAATTTGCTATACTCTTGTCTTTTTATCACCACAAAAAACACCATGAACACCGTTTTAACTTTATTTGCCGAAAATTTATCGCAACGGCTGCCTGAACATATTTTAACCGCCCTGCCCCAACCTTATTTTCAAGACCAACACCGTATTCGCATGACTGTGGCACATAATTTCAGGCTGCCTGAAAATATAAAAAATGAATTAAATCAATTACATATAGATTATGCTATTTTGCCCGATAAGGCGTTTTCGGATTTGGGTTTGATTGTTAGCGATATGGATTCCACGCTGATTACGATTGAATGTATTGACGAAATTGCCGCACGATTAGGCATTAAACCGCAGGTTGCGGCGATTACCGAACGGGCAATGCGTGGTGAAATTGATTTTCGTCAGTCGCTAAAAGAAAGAGTGGCTTTATTAAAAGGGCTGCCTGAAAGTGAGTTGCAAGTGGTGTATGACAAAGTGCTGAAATTAACCACAGGTGCGGAAGAATTGCTTGCGGCGTGTCATCAATTTGGCGTGAAATTTATGTTGGTTTCAGGCGGTTTTACCTTTTTTACCGACCGCTTAAAACAACGCTTGGGGTTAGATTATACTTATGCGAATGTATTAGGCACAGAAAACGGCAAACTCACAGGGACAGTGGATAGCGAAATTATAGACGCACAAAAGAAAGTTCAATTATTACAACAATATCAAGCCGATTTAGGCTTACACAACAGCCAAGTTTTGGCAGTTGGAGACGGTGCCAACGATATTCCGATGATTCAAGCCGCAGGCATCGGCGTGGCATTCCACGCCAAACCCAAAACCCAAGCAGCGGCAAAAGTGGCAATCAATTTTAGCGGCTTAAATGGCTTGATTTGGCTGTTTCGCGATGAGTAAAAGCATGAAAAACAGACGGTATCAGTAAAGATAATGGCGGAGAGGAAGGGATTCGAACCCTCGATAGGCTATTCACCTATACACGCTTTCCAGGCGTGCGACTTCAACCACTCATCCACCTCTCCGCTGCAAGATGGTTTGTAAATTGAACTTGCCATTTTAACGGTTTTTGTGCGTTTGTGCAATGTGTTTCAGGCTGCCTGAATATGCAAATATGCCAGCACTTCCGAAAGATGATTAAAAATGCCGTCATTCGGAGAGGTTGCGAGTTCTTGGCGGCTCATGGCACCGCGACAAATGCCTATGGCTGTGGCGTTGGCGTTGTGGGCGGTGAGTAAGTCGTGCGTGGTATCGCCTATCATCAGCGTGTTTTCAGGAGCAATATGCCACTCTTCGCACAGCGACAAAATCATTTCAGGGTGCGGCTTGGACGCACATTCGTCCGCCGTGCGTGTGGCTGAAAAAAACGCACGCACGCCTGTGTCGTCTAATGCCCGCTCCAAGCCACGCCGACTTTTGCCTGTGGCAATGCCCAAAAGATAATGCGATTGTAGGCGTTGCAATACGGGCAATGCGTCAGCAAACAACACAATCGGATTGTCTTGGCGAAAATAATATTGCCGATAGTCGTTAATCAATTTTTGCAACGGCACTTCGCCTGCAATATGTAACTGACGCAATGCGTCATCTAAACTTAATCCGATAATGCTGCGGGCGGCTTCATCGTTTGGAATGGGTAAGCCGTTGTTTTCAAAAGCATATTGCACAGAACGCACAATATGAGCAGTGGAATCGGCAAGCGTGCCGTCCCAGTCAAAAATAATGGCGTGAAAGTTTTTCATTGTGGTATTTCCTTTTTCAGGCTGCCTGAAAATAGTGAGCAGTTAGTAGTTAGCAGTGAGCAGTTATTATGTCAAGTCTTACGGCTTGACGGATATTGTTTGGATAACATTTCGATTATTCTTTCAGGCTGTCTGAAAGATTTAAATTTTTATTATTTTTAAGTAAATGGTTTGGATATGAAACCAACAACCATTTGACGAAATGAAAAATCAAAATAAAATGCAATAATAAATAATAAAAAACCTGAATAGCCACAAGTTAAAATTATTTTACGAAAAAATATCGTATTTCTATAATTAGTTTCATAAGAACCAAATCCCCATTTTTTTTCTTTAATGTAATATTCAAAACACTCTTCTATATTGCAAAAATTATCTTCACATTCGTTACTTAAATAATCAATAACTAATTCATATCTTTTAATAAATGGGATATTTATAGCAAAAGAAGTTCCAGTAAATGCAGAAAACATTTCTCCGTGAGAACACAAAGCATTTATAAAAAATGCAACGCCTAATAAAATTAAAGAAAAAGTACCTATAGTTGAAAAATCACTATTTGTATTAGTACCTGATATAGCAAAAAGTGTCAATAAAATAACTAATGTTCCATTTAATAATTCAAAGCGTGCTAAAAATGAAATATATCTTTTTAATTTCTTAATCAATTCTTGTGCTTCTAAAAAATTTGCTAAATAAAATTCCGATTTTCGTGTTAATAATCTTTCCCATTTTTGATTGTTTTCTTCTAATTTTTTAAGCGAATTTAACCCATTGCGTATAAAAAATACACCTAATAAAAATAAAACAATATAAACAAACAGTTCCATAATAAAATTCCTTAAAAAATACCGTTCAGGCAGCCTGAAAGGCTTTTTGCATTGTCGTTGTATTTTTACACGCTACCCAAATAAATTGCTTACGCAATTTATTTGGAGATTGCCACGCCTTGTTACACAAGGCTCGCAATGACGACAAGGGTTTCAGGCTGCCTGAAAGGTTTTTTGCATTGTCGTTAAAAACGCCTACGGCGTTTTGTAAAAAATCTACGATTTTTTGACTTCCTTGCCACGATTTGACTTCGTCAAATCCCGCAATGACACGGGTTTTATTTACTGTGCAATCTATTCATGGCTGCCTGAAAATCGCCTGCGGCTATGGTTTCGATTTCGTCTAATGCACGCACAATGCTCTCGTCTATTTTTACTTGTTGTTCGGTTGTGGGTTTTTTAAGCACATAGGAGACCACTTGGTTTTTATCGCCTGCTCGGTCTATGCCCAAACGCAGTCGCCAAAAGTTAGGCGTGCCAAGCCGTGCTTGTATGTCTTTTAAGCCGTTGTGTCCGTTATTGCCACCGCCTTGCTTGATTTTCAGACTGCCGCAAGGCAAGTCTAATTCGTCATGCACAACCAAAATTTCATCAGGATGAATACGGTAAAAATGAGCCACTGCGGCAACCGCTTGCCCTGATAGGTTCATAAAAGTTGTGGGTTTTATCAGGCGAATTTCGCGGCGGTTAATCACTACTTTGGCTATGTCGCAAAAGAATTTTTTTTCTGCTTTAAAAACGGCTTTGTGTTGATAGGCTAATTCATCAACAAACCAAAATCCTGCGTTATGGCGTGTGTCGGTGTATTCCATGCCGATATTGCCTAATCCGACAATCAGTTTTAATGGGGTCATTTTGTGCTCTTGTGATAATTTCTAAAATACATATGCGATTATTTTTACATTTTTTAATTAAACAAATGAGTGTATTCGATTTTATTTTTATGAAAAATATTATTATTGAATACTTTCCATATTTGTCTATTAAAAAATACAATCATCAGTTTTAGTGATATTACATTATTGAATATGTTGTTTTGTAAAAAATCAATATTCATCATTTTCAATTTCCATAAGATTAAGTTATAAAAAGCATAAAATAATTATACCACTATAAAAAATAGATTTTCCAATCATTGTAATGGGTACTGTTTTTTTAAAATATTTTAACCATTTAATTAAATCATCTACATTATAATATTCTAATTTTTGTATTTTTACCCATTGACTCATTGACATATATTCGTGTTCGGAATACCATTGTTTAATTTCAATTTTAAATAAACTTAACATACCAAATGAAGCACTTCTACCTGTACCAAATATGGTAGGAAAACCACAATTTACACAAAAACCAATAAATGTGTACCACATAAAAAATTTATAAATACCAATATGATTTTGTTGTGTATCTTGATTTATTGATAACAAAATACAAATACCCACAATAATGGCTGGTATGGTAAAAAATATTATTCCTTTATCAATAAGTTTAATTAAATTGATTACCCAATCATCTTCTTTCGGAATTTGAGCAATCAATTCTTCACTTTCTTGTCGCATTTTATTTTTACGCAATAGTTTCCATAAACCTGTACCAATAAAGAAAAAAGCACAAATGTATTTAAAATGTTCAAAAATAAAATCAATATAAAATTCAATGTTTGGATTAAACATTTTTATCTTTCATCATTTATTTTCAGGCTGCCTGAAACGGTTAATTTTTATCAATTTCCTTTTGTTTTTCGGCACGCAAAATGCGTGCGGTTTTGGGGTCTATTTTTATGGGGCGGCAAATGTCTATTCTGTCGTTGTTTTCTAACACTGCATTAGGCGATATGCGTTTGCCACGCCGTGCAAAGAGTTGCTGTTGCACTATTTCGGGATATTTTGCGGCTAAATCGGTGCTTGCCACAGCGTCTGATACGGTGCTTTTTTCAGGCAGCGTGAAACGGTATAAATATTGTGTATCAGGTAACGCCAACGCCACTTCTACCGTGATTTTATTTTTTTCCATAGCGTCTGTCGGCTTCTTTGACAAATGAATGAACCAAGCTGCCTGAAATGCTGCCAAACACAGGGCCGATGATTTTTGATAATAAGGCGTTGGAAAATTCGTAATCTAATGAAAAATTGATTTTGCACGCACTATCGCCCAAAGGCTGAAATTGCCATACGCCGTCTAATTTTTTGAACGGCCCTTCGAGAAAGGACATTTTAATTTCACGGTCAGGCGTGTTTGTGTTGCGTGTGCCAAAATGGTTTTTGATTTTCATATAGTCCATAAACACACGGGCTTCTAATGTGTTGCCTTCGCGTTTGATGACTTCGGCATGAGAACACCACGGCAAAAAGTTGGGATATTCTAAAACATTATCCACTAACTCAAACATTTCTGCTGCACTGTGGGTTACTAAAACGGTTTTTTTAATGCTTGCCACTTTTGTTTTTTTCAAATGGTTAAGGGTTGTTTGTTTTTACTTATATGTATGTTTTCAGGCTGCCTGAAAGGCTTTTTGCATAGCCGTTATATTGATTTACGCTACCCTAAAATTATTTTTAACTTCGCTTCGCGTGTTAAAAATAATTTTAGGAGATTGCCACGCCTGACTTGGGTCAGGCTCGCAATGACGAGTTAGGTTTCAGGCTGCCTGAAAGGCTTTTTGCATAGCCGTTGTATTTTTATACGCTACCCTAAAATTATTTTTAACTTCGCTTCGCATGTTAAAAATAATTTTAGGAGATTGCCACGCCTGACTTGGGTCAGGCTCGCAATGACGACAAAGGTTTTCAGGCAGCCTGAACCATTTTAACGCCGTTTTTTTGTGGCTTTTTGGCAATTTTCGCAAGTGCCGTACATATATAAAGAATGGTCTTCAATTTCGTAGCCGTGTTGTTCGGCAACGGCTTCTTGCAATTTTTCGATGCGTTCATCGCAAAATTCAGTAACCTTGCCGCAACGCACGCACACCAAGTGGTCATGATGACCGCCACGGTCTAATTCATACACCGCTTTGTTTTTGTCAAACTGATGACGCACCAAAATGCCCGCTTCTTCAAACTGTGCCAACACCCGATAAACCGTTGCCACGCCAACATTCAAATTTTCGTCCAAAGAAATGCGATACACATCTTCGGCACTTAAATGGCGTTCGGGATTTTCTTCAAACAGGCTTAAAATTTTTAAGCGTGGTCCCGTTACTTTCATACCCAAACTGCGGATTTGTTCCTTGTGGCTCATCAATATTTCCGTTTCTATGCGTTAAAAAAATTGTTTATAATGCGTTTTTCATAAAAGTGAAATATTATCATTAAATACCACAAAAAGGTTACATTCGTGAAAAGATTTTTGCTGATTTTTTTGCCTGTTTTGGCACTGAACGCTTGTTCGTCCGAACGCATTTCACATTTTCCGTCTTACAAACTTGAAGTGCCGCAAGGCAATGTGCTTGATGAAGAACGGCTGGCTATGCTCTCGCAAGGTATGACGAAAGCCCAAGTGCAAATGCTCATCGGCACGCCCTTGTTGCAAGACCCATTTCATCAAAATCGCTGGGATTATCCGTATGCGATGAGCCGCAACGGTATCGTAAAACAACGCTCGACCGTATCGCTTTATTTTGACGGCGATATTTTAAGCCGTATCGAACGCTCTGGGGGTAATCATGAATAAACGCAATATCGTATTAAGCGGCGTGGGCGGCAGAATGGGCAAAGCCTTAATCGAAGCCGTGTCGCTCAACGACAACGCCATTTTAACAGGTGCATTAGAACACGCCGCGTCTCCGATTTTAGGGCAGGACGCAGGTTTGCTTGTGGGCAAACAAACGGGCGTGAGCGTGGTTGCCGATATGGCTACCGCTTTGGAAAACGCCCAAGTGGTGATTGACTTTTCACGCCCTGACGGCACCCTGAAATTGTTGGACGAATGCGTCAAACGCAATATTCAAATGGTCATCGGCACCACAGGGTTTGATGAAGACGGCAAAGCCAAAATTCGTGCGGCAGCCGAAAAAATCGCCATAGTCTTTGCCCCAAATTTTAGCGTTGGCGTAAATTTACTGTTTGCCTTAATTGACCAAGCCGCAAGAGTGTTGAATAACGGCTACGACATTGAAGTCATCGAAGCCCATCACTGCCACAAAATAGACGCACCGTCAGGTACAGCCTTACGAATGGGCGAAGTTTTGGCAAACGCATTAGGACGCAACCTGAAAGATTGTGCGGTTTATGCTCGTGAAGGCATTACAGGCGAACGAGACCCGAACGCAATCGGCTTTGCCACAGTGCGTGGCGGCGATATTGTCGGCGACCACACGGCATTGTTTGCCACAGACGGCGAGCGAGTGGAAATCACCCACAAAGCATCGTCCCGCTTAACATTCGCCAACGGAGCCGTTCGTTCTGCTGTGTGGTTAGCAAATAAAAACAACGGCTTATATGATATGCAAGATGTTTTGGGGTTAAGATAAAATACCGTCATTGCAAGCCGACAGACAGTCGTTAGCGATTTATCGCAGACGCATGTGTCGTTGCGAGATTTGAACTTTCGTTCAAATCGTGGCAACCCCATTTAACTGTACGGCGTAGCAATCCCCTGATTGATTAAGTTGATTAAACTTTCAGGCAGCCTGAAAGCACTTCCCGTGCAGGGAGTTCGTCATTGCGAGCGTATGCGAAGCAATCTCCTAAAAATCCGCAGGATTTTTAGGGTAGCCTATCAAATGAGACGACAATGCAAACAACCTTTTCAGGCAGCCTGAATTTAATCCTGCGTGTCATTGCGAGATTTGAACTTTCGTTCAAATCGTGGCAATCCAGTTTTGTCGTTAGGCAAAACAAACGCTGCAAGGCGTTTTTAACGACAATGCAAAAATGCTTTCAGGCAGCCTGAAAAATAGAAAGTGAAACAAAATGAGCAGTACGCCTATTTACATTTTACTCACCCTTGCCATAATTTTGGCAAATGTCCCATTTTTTCTGCCACGACTGTTTGGCGTGATTAAAATTAACAAAAAACACTTTGGATTCATTCTGTTAGAATGGATTGTAGCATATTTGATTGTAGGCATTGTGGCGTATTTTTTAGAAAAAAACATCACCACGCCGCATAAACAAGGCTGGACATTTTACGCCGTAACACTCGCCCTATTTGCCACAGCCGCCTTTCCTGGTTTTGTTTATAAATATTTTTGGCGAAAGAAAAATTAGTCGTTCCACTTCAAAACAATACCGCGTTGTCTTGTCTCGCCGTATTCGTTATACTGTCTTCGACTTCGCCGCCTTGCCTTACTTTGAATTGAAACGACTAATATGATTAAAAAACGCCAAAAATACCTATTAGGCATTATTGCCTGCACAGCGGGTTTTATTTTAATTGTCTTCATGGCAAGTCTATTGTTTTTCAAAGGTTTTCAACGAGTCGCCTTTGTGTGCGTTCTGCCTGCTTTATTGATGATATTGGGGCAAGTTTTCTGTATTCTAAAAATGGCGAAGTCGTAGAGTGGGCAACATTGAAGCCCTACGCGACACAAAACGCTTTCAGGCAGCCTGAAACGCCATTCAATAAAAAAAACCGCCCCAAAGGGCGGTGTAATTTCAATTTCTGGGAGACAAAAATGAGAAATAGTAAATTAGTAAATTTCACGCCAAGAGATACGACGCAGGCAATTCATATGCGGACTATACCAATACACATTGTATTGATTAAGACCGTCTTTATCGAGTCCCGCTAATTGTGCTTTCGATTTACCATCATCAGGTGAGCAAGCATTTTCTATTGGCGGACGATTTTGCTTATTGCCATCTTTATTAAAGTCGGTATACATACCTCTTTCGTAATAATTACCCTGATAGTCGCTGTTGTAATTTTTACGCGATGAGTCGATACTTGTCCATGACACGATACCATCGTGTACAGTAGATGAAACCAATCCTTTATCCTGATCTTCTGTCAAATAAGACAAACCAGTTTCTGTGGCATTCGCACGGTCATCACCCAAAATGGCATAACTGGTGTTGCGTTTGCTGGGGAATATCAATCCGCCATTCTCAACATGCAACTGAATTAAAGCACTATATAACTTGGGCGTACCACCCTCCACACTTTTCTCTGCTGTGAGTTTGTGTTGTGTTTGTTCGGTACAAGTACTTTGGAATGTATCCGTTTCTTTTGTGGTATTGGTCGTGGTGTTGTTACATCTGCCCGAAGTGGTGGTGGAATTTTCTTCATTATGGTTAATGAGTTGTGCCACCGACCAACCACCTTTGGCTGCTTTAATTTCTTCCTTATTGGTGGAACATTTGTTAAGCACACGAGGTTCTTCTCTCACCGCCCAACCGTTTTCACGCCATTCGTCCGCTGTCCAATTTTTATTGTATTGGGTGTCTTTGGCAGACGGATTTTTATCACTCTTGCCATACACACGAGTAGCGAAATATACCGTGTGCCAAGCCAACATTGGTCGAACAACCACGCGTTCGCCATTGGTGTCTAATTCAACCATCCAACCTGCGTATGCTCGTTTGCCGTCTTTGCCGTTAATGTCTTCATTAGACACTTTGCGTTGCAAGTCCAATGTTTCCCACGAACCTTTCAGGGAATTGAGTTCTTGCGTCAATAAATCGTTTTCGGTAAAGGTTTTATCCAAAAAGCCTTTATCCTTATCATTCACAATGGTATTGAGTTCATCAAATTTTTGATAAACCCCATACAAGGCTTGGCGTTTGGTTTCGGTAACATCTTCGGGGAACATATCGCTACCTGTACCCCACATCACCACATGCTCATCACCTACACGAGCAATAATCGGAGCGGAAGTAACAGGACGGTCAGGTGTACCTGCAAAGATTTTTTGACAATCAATGCCTTGTTTGTAATTGCGTACATCGCAACGCCACATATTGCCTGAATAGTCGCCAGCAAAAGCATAATCCACCACGCCATCAACATCTACATCAAACAGGGCAGGAGTGGCCAACCCTCCTGTTTTACCCATTGTGGCTTTGGCTAACAATCGACCACGATTGGCTTTGCTACCCATACATTGAACGCTGTTTTTGTGGTTATTGGTCATATCGTTTTTGTCGTAACCGCAACCCTCAATACCCACATCAGCACCGCCTAATGTATCGTATAAATACAAGGCAGTTTCTTGGTTTGCCAAATTGGTTTTGGTACTAAAACCACTGCCCACAGCGGTGGCAATGAAAATACCGTTATCCAAATAGCGTTCAACTCGACCATTGCTGTTTTTGCGGGTTACATTGACGCCAAAACGAGCAGTTGATGGATAACCTACGGTATAACCCATAGCCGTTTCTTGTCCGCCGCGATGAGCCCCTGCGTTAAACAAGGTTACATCTTTTGTCCAATCATTGCTTTCATTGATTGCCGATAAGTTCATCGCATACAAACCTTTGGCACCACGACCTGCATTGCCTAACATATAGTCAATATTAAACGGTTTGTTTAAGGTGTGAGCCGTAATGCCGCCTGACAACATATACAAATGTGGGCGTTCAGGGGTGGTGGCATAGTCTTTGTGTGCAATGTCTTTGTAATGTGTTGCTAATGTGTCGTCTGCTTTTTGCCTTTGCAATTCACTGGGTGCATAAGTCATCACCAAGTTATACGGATTGCGAGCATTGTTTGTTTTTGCTGCACTATTGCTTTGGAACACATAAGCCAAACCATCATTGGCAGCCGCCACGATAAACTCTTTACGACCTTGAAAATCGACTGTTTGGTCTTCATCAACCAATGCACCCACGGTAACAATATCCGATTCCAAAATATCGCCCATAGGATAAGTGCGTTCGCGATAAAGGGTATTTGCTGTGTAAGTTTGGCTTAAAATGTGGTCATTCACACTGCTATCGTAAGCATAACGCGATTGCCACGGCAACATCGCTTTTAACCATTCATCAGACGGCGAGTTGTAATGATTTAAGGCAAAATAACCGTTATTGCCGTTAAAGTTATCATTCATCGGACGAACTCTGCCATCTTTTTCGCTCATCAAAGCCACGCGACCTGAATATTGATAATTCGGTACGCCGTATGCGGTATCCACTTTCACTTCTTCGTCCCACGCACCTTTTGCATTTTGGGTGTAATCGGTTTTATAAAAACGCAATTCAGCCGAACGCAAACCACCTTCTACACCAATCGGCAACCACAACGCGACCATTTCTTGTGGGAATAATTTATCCGCACCTGTAATCGCAGGAGCCGCCAAAGCGTGTTGGTCTTCGGCAGTGGATATGGACGAAGGTGCATCTGGTAACGGTTCATCCGTAGGGTCAGTAAAAGTTGGGTCGCCAGGTTTAATAACAACAGGATTGGAACCAGGATCAAATGTTGGAATCATATCTTCAAACATTTTATCAAATGCTTCTTGCAGACTTTCTTCGTCATTGGCTTCAAAATAGGTTTTATTGCCGTTAGGTAATTGACCACCATTTGACGCACCTGCTTTGAGCATACTTTTGGTACGCGTATCACCACGAGAACTACCTAAACCAAATGCAACAGTGTAGGTTTTAATATTGGCATTTTTTTCTAATGGCTCACTGAGTTGTTTTAGGAAAACGCTGTCTAATGCGTTGATTTGGTTGCTACTTAATCCGTAAGAACTTAACGCCCAGTGGTCTATGCCACGATAATAATCATAGTTCAAGGGACCTTCATCTTCGCCAAATTGATAGGGTTCAAATTTTTGACGACCCACAGTTAAAGGTTTGTATTCCGAAACCCCAGCATTGCTCCAAATAGTAGAACTGCTCAACAAGGGATTTAAGCCTTTGGAACTGTATCCATTTTTGTACATCGACTCATACGAGTCGCTATTGGCAGCACCGTCTGTCATCGCAATAATGTAGTTATCACTACATTGCAAATCATTGACAGTGGCAAATTGTTCCACCGCATTCACATAACCTGTTAAAAATGGTGTACCGCCACTTACTTTGGCACTATTGACATTGTTAATGGCTGCACGGTAATCATCGCTTAACGGAACACTACGGTTGCCTGCACCGATATTGCTCACTTCACCCAACCAAGAAACACCCCATCTGGCTTTATCGGCGTATTTTAATTTACCGTCATCATCTTTCTTGTTAAATAAATTATTCAACACATTTCTCATCACTTTGGCACGAGAATTGTAACTGCCACTCAAAGTGCCATTCATACTGCCAGAATCGTCCAAATACAGCAAAATATTGGGTTTGTTAGGAGAAGAAACACCTGTTGTGGTTGTTGTATCCCAAGTAGCGGTTTTGGTGCGTGATTCGGTTTTTTCTACGGTAACCGTTTTATGCATGCCTGGATTGGATAAATGCAGTGGCATGGTAAAAGGCGAGTCGGTGTCTGCGGCAAAAGCAGTAGCGGACAAAACGCTGATTGTCAAAAGGCTCAATGCAAATTTTTGTTGTTTTTTCATTTGGTTATCCTCCAAAAGATGAGTTTGTTTCAAAATGGCACGCCATTTGCAAAATTGGGAATCGAGAATGTTTTTTGGCTGCAAACAGCGGCGTAAAAGGACAGACTTATACTCGCATTTTCTTTTGAACACCGCTTGTTTTTTTTACAAGCGGTTTTTTTTTATGCTAAACAGTTTAGCGATTTTTTTATAACCTAAATTACCATTGATTTTTAAGGATTTTTTTGAAATCTGAGTTTTTTAGAAATAAACATATTGTTCAGGCAACCTGAAAAACTAAAAAGTGCATAATTAAACTATTTTTCAATAAAAAACAATTAGTTATAAATTTTTATCGCCATTTTATAAAAAATTTGATAAAACACAAATTAAAGTGCGTTTTTTACAACAAATCGAAATATTTTTCAGCCAGCCTGAAAAATATTCTTCACAAAAACCAAAAAAATGTGTTTCAGGCAGCCTGAAAAACAGTAAAATAACGGCAATATCAACCCCAGTAAATAATGTTAATTATTTGTTTTTTTAAGGATTTTCAAAAATGCAAGCATATTTAGATTTAATGCGTTTCGTGTTAGAAAACGGCACGGACAAACAAGACCGCACGGGTACAGGCACGCGTTCGGTGTTTGGCTATCAAATGCGGTTTGATTTACAAAACGGTTTTCCGCTTTTGACTACCAAAAAATTGCATTTGAAATCAATTATTTATGAATTATTGTGGTTTTTGCGTGGCGACACAAATATTCAATATTTAAAAGATAACGGCGTGTCCATTTGGGACGAGTGGGCGGACGCAAACGGCAATTTGGGGCGGGTGTATGGGGCTCAATGGCGGTCGTGGCAAGGAGCAAATGGCGAAACGCTTGACCAAATATCTGATTTAATTCAGCAAATTAAAACCAACCCCGACAGCCGCCGCTTGATTGTGTCGGCGTGGAATGTGGCTGAAATTGATAAAATGGCTCTGCCGCCTTGTCATTGCTTGTTTCAGTTTTATGTGGCAAACGGTCGCCTTTCGTGCCAGTTGTATCAACGCAGTGCGGATATTTTCTTGGGCGTGCCGTTTAATATTGCGTCTTATGCCTTGCTCACCATGATGATTGCCCAAGTTTGTGGCTTAAAAGCAGGCGATTTTGTGCATACGCTTGGAGACGCACATTTGTACAGCAACCATTTTGAACAAGCCAAATTGCAGTTACAACGCACCCCCAAAAGGCTGCCTGAAATGGTGATTAACCCGAATGTCCAAAGTATTTTTGACTTTCAATATGCTGATTTTGAACTGAAAAATTATAATCCAGAACCACATATTAAGGCGGCTGTGGCAGTGTGATTTTGATATGGTCAAGCAACTTCAAAATTGAAATGCGTATGCCGAGCCTTGCCGTATTAGTTTATACTTTCGTAGGCAAAGCCGCCTGTTTCACTTTTGAATTTGTTTGACTATATTTCAGGCAGCCTGAAAGGTTTTTTATATGACACAAAAAATAACTTTAATTGCGGCAGTTGATAAAAATAATGCGATAGGCAAAGATAATAAAATGGCGTGGCATATTCCAG
The DNA here is from genome assembly GCA_017458185.1 of Neisseriaceae bacterium. GTDB lineage: Bacteria > Pseudomonadota > Gammaproteobacteria > Burkholderiales > Neisseriaceae > RGIG9985. Next base: position 11,055 of record JAFTFY010000009.1, on the reverse strand, counting down.
CCGACTTTGCTTTTTTTAAGCAATATACGATTCATAAACCGATTATTATGGGACGCAAAACTTGGGTTTCGTTGCCCAAAAAACCGCTGCCTGAAAGACGCAATATTATTTTAAGCAAACAATTTGATTTTACAGAAGAAAATGCGGAAGTTTTGCATTCGCTTGATGAAGTATTTTCGCAATTAAAAAATGAAAAAGAAATGGTGATTATCGGCGGAGAACAAATATATACGCAATTTATGCCTTATGCCACAGATATTCGCTTAACCGAAGTTAATTTACACATTGAAAACGCAGACGCTTTTTTTCCACAATTTAATAAAAATATATGGCAAGAAATAAGCCGAGAAAAACAAGTGTGTAATAAAAACAAAATCGAATTTGATTTTGTGCATTATGTAAAAAAAGAATTTTATGCAGTCTAAAAGTAAAGGTCAATAATGATGAAAAAACTCACATTCAAACATTATATTATTGTTATTTTTCTTTTAACGCTAATCGGCAGTTGCGGTTCATTTTTTTCGCAATATGTTTTAGGATTAAAGCCTTGTTCTTTATGTATTTATCAGCGATTGGGCGTAATGGGTGTGGCATTTGTTGCTCTATTGTGTTTGCCTTTTTCTTTGCGTTCTGTGTGGGGAAAAATCGTATCTTCTTTATTATTGTTAGTGCCGATTATTTCAGGATTGGCGGTATCCATTCGTCATTTATATATTTTATATTATCCTAATGCAGTCGCAAATTGTGGGCCTGGTTTTAATTTATGGTTACGCAAAATGGAATTAAACGGCATGCCTATGGCGGGCATATTCAGCAAAGTGTTGAAAAACCACGCCCGTTGCGATGAAATTGCCAATTTATTTGGCTTACCCCTGCCTGTTTGGAGTGCAGGTCTGTTTTCGTTTTTGTTGCTGTTATTGCTTGTTGCGTGGGTTAAAGGTCACCGATGAATGCCGTTTTGCCTGTGGTTTATATTTCGCAACCGATTGATAATATTCAAGAAAAATACTTAAATAATGTGTTGTCTGCATTCGGTGTCAGCATTTCTTTCAGGCAGCCTGAATGCGAATATTTTTTACAATTTATTGATAATAAAATTGTTTTACGCCATTCATTGAATAAGGAAAAAGTGTTTGCCGATTTTGTTGGCGGTGCGTTAAATCACCGTGTGGCGTATCGTGGGGCGGAATTGATTGCCAAAGCGATGAATATTAAGGAAAATCGCCACATTTGGGACGCAACCGCAGGTTTGGGGCGTGATGCGTTTGTTTTGGCAGCAATGGGGGCAAGCGTAGAGATGTTTGAACGCCATTTTGTGCCTGCCACACTTTTGGCAGACGCTTTGCAACGCGGACAACAAGAGCCGCAAATGCAAGCGATTATGTCGCGTATGTCGTTGAATTTTGGCACTATTTTTAATAGTGATTTACCGTGTCCTGATGTGATTTATCTGGACCCAATGTTTCCCGAACGCCACAAAACAGCATTGGTGAAAAAGGAAATGCGGTTTTTTCAGGCAGCCGTAGGGTGTGATGAAGACAGTGCGAATTTATTGGAGACAGCTCGCAGTATGCCTGTAAAACGCATTGTGGTCAAACGCCCCAAGCACGGTGCGTTTGTTGGCAATAGCCAACCTGCGTATCAGTATGTGGGCAAAAGTACACGGTTTGATGTTTATTTACCTTTTCAGGCTGCCTGAAACAAAAAACACAAGGAAAATCAAATGAATAAAAATATGGTGATTGTTATTTTACTGATTGCATTATCGGTTTCTTGGGCGTATTTTTTTGGGCTTCATCAAGGCAAAAAAGATAATTTGCCGCCGAGTAATCCGCCGATTGTGGCAGAGCAAAGGCTTTCGCAAACGCCACAAAACAAGATTATAAGTAATGAAAATAGCGATATAGAACAACTATTTAAGCAACAAAAAAGCGATGTTTTTGTAACAGGCAAAGGTATGGTGAAAAAAGTTTTATCTGATGATAATCAAGGCTCTCGTCATCAACGCTTTATTTTGGAATTGCCTAATGGGCAGACGCTGTTGTTTGCTCATAATATTGATTTGGCAGAACGCTTGCCGAATTTGCAGGCAGGTGATGAAGTGTCGTTTGCGGGCGATTATGTGTATAACAACAAGGGCGGCACAATCCACTGGACGCACAAAGACCCACGCGGACAACACAAAGACGGTTATTTAATGTATCAAGGAAAGATTTATCAATGATTGCAGGGGTTGATGAAGCAGGGCGTGGGCCTTTAATCGGCAGTGTTTTTGCAGCGGCGGTGATTTTGCCGCCTGATTTTGACTTGCCCTATCTTAATGATTCTAAAAAACTTTCCGAAAAAAAACGAGATATTTTAGCCGCACAAATTAAAGAGCAAGCAATAGCATTTGCAATCGCCCGTGCCACTGTGGCGGAGATTGCCGAACTCAATATCTTGCACGCCGCTATGTTGGCGATGAAACGAGCCATTTTGTGCTTAAACAGGCAGCCTGAAAAAGTGCTGATTGACGGCAACCGCATTCCGCCCGATTTGCCGTATTTATCCCACGCGGTGATTAGCGGAGACACATTGCACCCGTGCATTATGGCAGCGTCCATTCTCGCCAAAACCGCACGCGATAAGGAAATGTACGATTTAGACCAACAATTTCCACAATACGGCTTTGCCAAACACAAAGGCTACGGCACTAAATTGCATTTGCAAGCGATTGAAAAATATGGCATTTTACCCGAACACCGCCAAGATTTTGCACCGATAAAAAAATGGTTGGCAGAACACGGCGGATAAGCGGTTGATATTCAAACAAATTATTTAGGATTGTATAGTCGGTTCACAGCAAAAACAGGCAAGGCAACGAGCCGAAGACAGTATAAATAATACGGCAAGGCGAAGTAACGCTGCATGATTTTGCTGTGAATCGACTATATTTTTAAACAAGTGCGAAATCAATTTAAATGAACAAACAACAACGACAACAATTTTTTCAAACACTATCGGAACACATTAGCAATCCGACTACGGAGTTAAATTATCGCAATGAATTTGAATTGCTGATTGCGGTGATTTTATCGGCACAGGCAACCGATGTTTCGGTGAATAAAGCCACGCCGAAATTGTTTCAGGTAGCCCCTACCCCTGACAAAATGGCAGCATTAGGTGAAGACGGTATTGTGCCTTATATTCAATCTATTGGCTTGTATCGCAGTAAGGCTCGCCATATTGTGGCGTGTTGCACGGCATTAGTGGAAAAATTTAACGGAAAAGTGCCCAACAACCGCAAGGATTTAGAAAGTCTTGCAGGTGTGGGACGCAAAACCGCTAATGTGGTGCTGAATACGGCTTTTAACAAAGCCACAATCGCTGTGGATACGCATATTTTCCGCGTTGCCAATCGCACAGGCATAGCACGCGGCAAAACGGTTTTGGCTGTGGAAGAAGCGTTATTAAAAAACACCCCCAAAGCCTTTCTCAAAGACGCTCATCATTTGCTGATTCTGCACGGACGATACACTTGCAAAGCAAGAAAACCGTTGTGTAATCAATGTGTTGTAAAAGATTTGTGTGAATTTAATGAGAAAACAAACGAATAAGTTATAGGGTGGGCATTCTTGCCCACCACAATACCATAAACAAATAATTTTCAGGCTGCCTGAAAAGTCGGCTTCTCATCTATTTGTGTTATGCAAACCTTGCGGTTTGCTGGTGGGTTAGCAAACCCACCCTACGGCGTTTTTTTGGTTTTCAGGCTGCCTGAAAGGTTTGTTTTCATTATCATTTCATTTGATTTTGCCCTACGAACAAATGGTGGGCTGACACGCCCACCCTATAAAGGCTTACGACTTACACACATTGCGTTTTAATTTAGCGTATGGTTTAACAATTTCGCTGATTTGTGCCGCGTCTTGGTCATCTACTTTTAAGAATGCAACGGTAACCATTGTGGCACTGACTGCTCCGCTATCGCCTGAAAATTGTTCCACCACTTGTGTGGGAAAACCGTCTGCGTCTAATTTTAGGCGAAAGCCTTCTGCGGCTAATCGTGTGGGGAATTTGCCCACAACGGTGTAGCCACCTTCGCTCACGGGGCGGTAACTTTTTGCCATTAAGGAAATTTTTTCGTCTTCGGTAGGCGTTTTGGCTAACGCCACCCAAAATGTGCCTTTGCGTTCGTTGTTATTTGCTTTGGGGGCAACGGATTGACTGGCGGCGTTTGGCCATTTGGACAGCAAGCCTTTAATGCGGTGATAATCGTCTTCTTTAAGTGTAACCATTGCTCCGCCACAGTTTTTGGGGGCAGCGGGTTTTTCAACGGGTTTATCGACAATTAAATCGGCTTTTTTATTGCTATTATCCGCCTTGGAGGCTTTGGGTTTGGCGGCGGCGGGATTTGTGCCTGCAACGGGTTGATTAGGCATTGTCAGTTGTGGCGGCGGCGTTTGTATGACAATGGTTCTGTCTTGCGGTGCTTGTGCGGGTTGTTGCTGCTGTTGCAGTTGATTCTGCACAGGAGCAACAACCATTTGTCGAATAATGGTTGTTGTGAAAACCACTAAATTTAACGCCACTAAAATGGCAAAAACCCATTTCATCTTTGTTCAATCCGACTGAGTAATCCGTAAATAACTAAATTTTCTACCATTTCAATGTGTTTGCCTGCTACAAATTGTGGCGGTAAGTGGTGATAAATGCGAGATGAGCCACCGCCTGTAAGAATAATATCCACAGGCAAACCTTCTTCTTTTTCCACCAAGCGGTCATACATTAAAATCACTGCCCCCACTACTGCGTCCATAATGCCGCTGGCAATGGCGTTTGGTGTGGTTGTGGCAAAGGGATAAATGCGACCGAATGGGCGGTCTAAATTTGCCGTGTTTTTCGATAGTGAATCTTTCATTAGATTAAAACCTGGCAAAATGCTGCCGCCCAAATATTGATTGCTGGTTGTCAATGCGTCAATAGTAATCGCTGTGCCGCAGGAGACCACAATGCAGGCATTTGAAGTAAAGCGTCTTGCCCCTAATGCGTTAAACCAGCGATCCGCACCGTGTTCGCCTGTGTGGCGATAGTGATTGCGAATGCCACACGCCACTTGTTCGGACGCAAACCATTCTATGCGGTGCAACACTTGTTCGGCGACTTGCAGTTTTTTCATCTGTCCGCACACGGCTGAACCGTAGATTTTTTTAATGTCTTTATGCTGACGGCAAAATTCGCCCAAAATGGATAATTTGTTATACGGGGCTTTGAATGTGCCGACAATATCGCCATTGACCACCCACGCCCATTTGATTTTGCTGTTACCGCAATCCAAAATCAGCATTTGATCAACCACTGCCCCTACGCTTTCATTTTTATGCCGCAAGGACACTTCGCCGCTGACGATTTTTTTCACTTCGCCGCCTGTTTCCAACAGCAACGCTCCCGTGCCATCAACGCCCAAAACTTTGCCTTCGGTCAGCACTTTTTCATCACGCATAATGATGACATCTTGCCCTATATCGCGGCAGCCTGCGGTGTAAGCGGTTTGGAAAGTGGAAAAACCGTGAATAAAGAAGAACTGAATATCGCGGTTAATTTCGTGGATTAAGGCTTTCAGCAAGGGTTCTGGACGAATATCGGGAGCGTGATTCCACACGCCTGTGGTAGATTTGCCTTCGATTTCGGGGGCGTTGAAATTTAAGCCCACGCCGATAATACAAATGTGATTTGCATCGTGTGGAATGCTTTCAACCAAAATACCGCCGATTTTTTCATCGCCGACCATAATATCGTTTGGCCATTTAATTTTGGCGTCAATACCAAAACGGCGTAACACTTTTTGGCAACTTAACGCAATCACCAAAGGCATTGCCCCTGTTTGATTACGCGGACGGCGAGAGAAAATCGACAGGCTAAAAGTTAAAACATCGCCCGCAGGAGCCGCCCAAAGCCGTCCTTGTTTGCCGTAACCGCCTGTTTGGCGGTTTGCCACCAAAGCCTGACGCAACAAGTCGGGGTTAATATCGGGCGTGGCGGCTAATGCGGTTTTCACCTTTTCGGACAACAGCATATTTGTAGAAAGACATTCGCTGACAATATGCACAGGGATTTCTTCGGTTTGCGCAAATTCGGCAAAATCGCTTTCACGAAACACCACAGACGGCGTTTTTAACTGCCAAAAACCGTCTCCCTGCTTTAAGTTTTCCCGCACATTATCGGGCAGAGCCAAGCGGTAACGGTTAATACCGCCCGCGTCTGTTTGCAAACGATTGCACAAATCCGCCACACTGTGCGGTTTAGCGTCTGCCAAAAGCAACCACAAAGCGTCCGAATCAAGGTAGGAAGAAGTCTGTTCGTTGTCAAAAGAATTATTTATCGGATTGTTCAATAGATTTTCCATTGTTTCGTTCATAGTACATCACCTATAATATCAATAAGTTAAGTATTTCGTATTTTCTTTACCAAAGCCGTAGTCGAAGTATCATACAAAAAAGGAATAGAAAACACTTTACCGCCACGAGCGATTGTTTCACTCGCTCCCACAATATTTTCAGGCTGCCAGTCGCCGCCTTTGACCAAGATTTCGGGCTTAACTAATTCAATCAACTGATAAGGCGTATCTTCGTCAAAAAAGGTAACCAAATCAACACTTTCTAACGCTGCCATCACCGCCATACGATTTGCTAATGCGTTAATCGGTCGGTCAAGCCCCTTGCCCTGCCGTTTCACGGAAGCGTCCGTATTCAACGCCACAAGCAAAGATTTGCCTAATTGCTTTGCCTGTGCCAAATACGAAACATGCCCACGATGCACAATATCAAAGCAACCGTTTGTAAAAACCAAAGGGCGTTCGATTGTGGCTAATATATGCGGCAAGCGTTCTGGTGCAACAATCTTGCGTTCAAAATCGGGCGGGGCAAACTCAACCATTTCAGGCAGCCTGAAAAATAAACTTCGTATTTTATCACAATAGTCATAGTCAGTGAGTAGTTAGCGGTGAGCAGTGAGCAATGAATAATTTTTTCAGGCAGCCTGAAAACAACTACTGTCATTACGAGCCTTTGCAAAGCAAAGGCGTAGTAATCTCCTGACTATGAAAAACGGCATTGCAAAAAATAATTTCAGGCAGCCTGAAAACATTAAATTCGTTCTCCGTAGTCAGGAGATTGCGTACGCATTGCTTTGGCAATGCTCGCAATGACAGTATATTTTTTTGTATTAAGTTTCAGGCAGCCTGAAACTCAATCAAAAACTCCGTGTCTTGGTGAGCGATGAAAACTTTATTTCTTAATGAGATAAAATGATTTAATCTCTCACATAAGAACACGGAAAACACGGAGTATTGCTTTCAGGCTGCCTGAAAATGTATTTTAAACGCGTGGCGGGCAAGTTGCTCACCCTACGCTCACTAACAATCCCAGTTATATAACACTTTGGAAAAATCCCTGTTGCGTAAATTGTTCAAGGAAATAAAGAAATTGCATACGCCCCCACCACCCCAATCAATGCCGTTTTTGCTATCTATTTGTAATAATAGGATTTTATATTCAGGCAGTTCGCATCTCGGATCGCCTTGTGTGAAGAATGAATAGCCACCGATATGGTGTCCTGCGGTGCTGTTGTATAACTTATCGTATGTGTCATCACCAATTAAATCAATCAGTCCGTCATTTTCGTCAAAGGTAATTTTTAAGGATTTCGCAGTTTCATTAAACTGCTCATCAAAATCATAATTACATGTGCTAATACTGTTTTTGCCGATTTCAAACAACAACGCATATTCACCTTCGACTGGCAACAACAAATCGTCATCATCAAAGTCTTGCGTGGTGAGCGGAATATTTAACGCCAATACTTGTTCTTGGCTGATATTTTCATCAATTTTTTCGTGATACACCACACGCCACCCTTTTTGCGATAATCTATCATCAAAATCCAAGCCCCATAAATCATCTGTGCCGATAAAAAACTGCAACAGCCCTGTTGTGGGAAAATCAGGCAATGGCGGCAATTCACTGCAATTTATTTGTGCTAACAATACCAATTTATCGCCATTTTCATCAACAGGATACGGCATTTCAGGCAACCAATACGGTACACCGCCAAATTTACTGGCGGTTAAGGGCAGATTTTTGGCTTTTTTGGGCTTAATTTTAATCAATGGCGTGCTGGTATCTTTTTTCAGTTGCGTTAAAACTTTTTTGGCTTGTGCGGTCAATTCAAAATCGCTACTTGTGTTCATTTTAGATTTCCTTTCAAAAATAAGTTTCAGGCTGCCTGAAATACAAGCAAACGCGGTGATTGTAACACAAATCTTTCAGGCAGCCTGAAAAATAAACTTCGTATTTTATCACAATAGTCATAATCAGTGAGTAGTTAGCGGTGAGCAGTGAGCAATGAGCAATGAGCAATTAGCAGTGAGCAATGAGTAATGAGCAATTTTTTTCAGGCAGCCTGAAACCTAAATCGTCATTGCGAGCCTGCTGTGGCTGTTAGCGATTTATCGCTTACAGCCACGCAGTTGCGAGAGTGCGTAGCACTCGTGGCAACCCCAAGAACGGCGAAGCAATCTCCTAAAATTATTTTTAACAAGCGACAAGCGAAGTTAAAAATAATTTTAGGGTAGCCTATCATTAAAAACGGACGCAATATAAAATGATTTCGGGCAGCCTGAATTTTAATTCTGTGTCATTGCGAGACAGGACGAAGTCCTGTCGTGGCAATCCAGTTAAAACCGCAGGTTTTAACAAACGCCATAAGGCGTTTTAACGGCGTTGCATTAAGCCTTGTCTGTTACCTAAATGGCATAATAAACAGCGTGTTACAACGCCTTGCGGCGTTGGTTCAAACCTGTCGGTTTGAACTGGATTACCACGATTTGGGCGTAGCCCAAATCTCGTAATGACAGTAACTTTTTTCAGGCTACCTGAAAAAAATTACTCATTGCTCATTAAACATTGCTCATTGCTAATTACTCATTGCTAATTTATCATTACACCTTTACTCTGATTTAATCAAACAATGAAATTAGCCATTATTTTTGCAACCTTATTTGCCTTGTCCGCCTGCGGATTTAAGGGCGATTTGTATTTGCCGCACGATGATGACGATGCATCGTTTTCGCCCATTCAAACAGGCGTAGGCTTAAAACCGCCTGTGTCTGACGAACCAAAAGGAAACGAAAATGCTGAATAATATCAATAAGTTACTTCATATAGAAGAAGTCGCCTTAAACCAAGTGGCACAAGAATTTGCCACACCTGTTTTTGTGTATTCTGAAAACGCTTTACGGCAAGCGTTTTCGGCGTATAAAAACGCATTTAATCAAATAGATACGCTGGTTTGTTATGCGGTGAAAGCAAATGGCAACCTGAATATTTTGCGGCTGTTTGCGTCATTAGGCAGCGGTTTTGATATTGTCTCGGGCGGTGAATTAGCACGCGTTTTGCAAGCAGGCGGCTCGGCGGATAAGGTGATTTTTTCAGGTGTCGGCAAAACGGCGGCGGAAATTGAATTTGCCTTAAAATCTGGCATTAAATGCTTTAATGTGGAATCCATGCCCGAACTCACTCGCATCAACGAAATTGCAGGCAGCCTGAATAAAATTGCCCCGATTTCGTTTCGCATTAACCCCAATATTGACGCAAAAACGCACCCTTATATTTCCACAGGCTTGAAAAATAACAAGTTTGGCATTCCCTTTGAACAAGCGATTGATGCTTATCGCACCGCACAAAACTTGCCGAATGTTGAAATTGTCGGCGTGGATTGTCATATCGGCTCGCAATTAACCGAAGTAGAGCCGTTAATTAACGCTTGCGAAAAAATTGTGGCATTAGTCGATGATTTGAGCAATTTGGGCATTCATTTGTCGCACATTGATTTGGGCGGCGGCGTGGGCATTCGCTATCAAAATGAAACCCTGATTGATTTATCCGTTTATGCAAACGCCGTTGCCAAAATCATCGGCAACCGTCCGCTGTCTTTGATTTTAGAACCAGGTCGCTCATTAGTGGGCAACGCAGGCGTGCTTTTAACGCAGGTTGAATATGTCAAACACGGCACGGATAAAAATTTTGTCGTGGTTGATGCGGCTATGAACGACTTGGCACGCCCTGCCCTGTATGACGCATACCACGATATTGTGCCTGTTTGTGTTAAGGATATTGCACCGATAACTGCCGATGTGGTTGGACAAATTTGCGAAAGCGGCGACTTTTTAGGCAAAAACCGCTCTTTGGCTGTGGCGCAAGGCGATTTGCTGTGCGTCAAAAGTGCTGGGGCGTATGGTATGAGCATGTCGTCCAACTACAACGCCAGAGCACGAGCGGCAGAAGTTTTGGTTTCAGGCAGCCAAAGCAAACTCATTCGCCGCCGCGAAACATTTGCCGATTTATGGCAGGCGGAGTTGATTTAATCTCTCACATAAGAACACAAAGAACACGGAGTATTGTTTTCAGACAGCCTGAAAAAAGTTACTGTCATTACGAGCCGACAGACAGGCGTTAGCGGTTTTACCGCTTACGCCTGTGTCGCCCCGAGCCGTAAGGCGTGGGGGTCTCAAAGCAAAGGCGTAGTAATCTCCTGACTACGGAGAACGGCAATGCAAAAATAATTTCAGGCTGCCGCCACTCGTCATTGCGAGCCGTGCCGTAAGCACGGCGTGGCAATCTCCTAAAATTATTTTTAACGAGTGAAACGAAGTTAAAAATAATTTTAGGGTAGCCTATCAGATACAACGACATATCGCAAAAAGTCTTTTCAGGCAGCCTGAAAACGCCCCACGCCAAACGCCCATGCCATTTGGCGTTTTGTTAGTCTGCAACGCCTATACAGTAATGTATAGGGGGTGCTTGACAAAGCACCCCCGTACGAAAAATTTTTTTCTCCTCCAACTTTTTCATAAGGAAACTTGAAATGAAAACAAAACTTCTCGCTTTGGCAATGATTTCAGCATTCGCTTTGTCCGCTTGTGGCAGTGATGACAGCCCAAAAGTCAATAAACCCGTAAATGGCGGAAATAGTGCTACTGGCAGTAAAATCAACAACAACAATAAAAACAACAAAAAC
>JAFTFY010000008.1 GCA_017458185.1 Neisseriaceae bacterium | reverse complement strand
TATTATTTATGCAATACTGATTAGGTTAATTCTTGAATTGGGTCAAGTGGGTTTGTTAGTATTGCAAGAGTTGCTTGGCAAAGCAACCTTTGTTCAATTTGATTACGGAATCATCTATGAAAACACAACAATCATTATTGCTTGTCGCCGCATTGTGCGTGCTGACTGCGTGCGGTACTGTTACCGCTTATTCTACTTCATCAAGTACTTTAATTGAAAAAGCCGCAAAAGCCACAGGCGAACAAACAACCCACTTAAATGTTGTACCACAGTCGCAACAGGGTTCTGTCGATCATGTGAAATATCATGTTAGAAGTACTCGTGGTATTGAATATATCTGTGTTTATGAAGTGGAAAGTTCGCCATCAAATCTTATGAAAACAGGCAATAGTCGTGGTTCTGATGCAGTATGTGCGAAATTAACTTCGTAACAAAAACATGACTCAACATTAAATAAAGGATTATATTGATGAATAAATTACTCTTGGTCATTTTTAGTGTATTAAGTTTGTCCGCATGTAGTTATCATGCAGGTCAAATAGATGCCAATGGAGATGTTATTGCTTGTCGTGAAGGTCGTATTTCACAACAAGAAGCATTTTCTCGTTTAAAACGAAATGCTGATACGAATAATCATCCAATGGCTTTGTTATTGACTGCCAGAATGTACGCTATGGGTGTGGGTACAACACAAAATATTAACCAAGCCAAAGAATATTACGAAAAAGCGGCACTCACGCCACCTCGTTTTGAACTATATTATTTGGCAATTGAAGAGTTATCTGAATTACAACAATTCGGCAAATTGAAAACACCACGCAGAACCTGCCCCTGCGAAAGTCCATCAGGTCTTGGTTTCGCATTTGACAATAATACTCGTTGTCAAACTGCTGCGGATCGCAGAAGTAGTGCTGGAAACGGTAAATGGAAACGAATTAAATTTTAAATCGTAATCTTCCAAAAAGCATTTCAGCAAGCGTAGGGGGGGGCAACTTGTTGCCCACGCTTTTGTTTTATATTTTTCAGGCTGCCTGAAAAATTATTTTGTTGTTGAGTAACAATGAAAACTTGCTTATTGATAGGAGCATAAAAATGAAAAAATCCATTATGTTGTTTTCTGCAATTATTTCTTCTTATTGTTTGGCTGAAAATTACAGCCAAATCAATGAAAATTTTGCTCTCGATGAAACCGCATTAGTCTGTGATAAAACAACACACAATAACACTTTGCCCTGTAATACTACTGCTGCAAAAAATCAATGGTATGCGACAGGGGTATCACCCTATCCGCCATACGATACCTTTTATATTGATGAACATTCGATTCAAAAAATCAATGGTTCATCGGCGTTAGTTACGGAGCAATTTGTTTTAGAAAAAAGCAAACAAGACTCATTAGTAGGAAAAAATTATAAGGTCATACTTTTTTTGATGAAATACGATTGCCAAAAACAAAGAAAATTTATATTATCCGAGAAAAAATACAATAAATTTGGCAAACATGTTCATTCGGTTAATTATGAAAATTTCCCAAAAATAAAAAATGATACAGGACTTAACATTGAAGAAAAAGAATACAATGTTGTATGCAAACGATGAAATAAAAATAAACCCCATTAGCAAGCGTAGGGTGGGCAACTTGTTGCCCACGCGTTTTTATTCAATAATAGGCAACCTGAAAAACATTTTGCATTGCTGTTGTATCGACTTACGCTACCCTAAAATTATTTTTAACTTCGTTTCACTTATTAAAAATAATTTTAGGAGATTGCCACGCCGTGCTTTCGGCACGGCTCGCAATGACGAATTAGGTTATAGGGTGGGCATTCTTGCCCACCACAAAGCCGCAAGGCTTTGATAAACCATTTATTCATGCAAACCTATCGGTTTGCTGGTGGGCAGGAATGCCCACCCTATAAGCACTCTTTCAGGCTGCCTGAAACAAAAAATCAACCCTGTGTGTCATTGCGAGCCGTTGTGTAACAACGGCGTGGCAATCCAGTAAAAAATCATTAGATTTTTTATCAACGCCAAAGGCGTTGTAACGACCGTATTCAAAATAATTTAACGGCAACCTAAACGGCTTAATGCAATGCGACTAAAACGCCTTGCGGCGTTTGTTTTGCCTAACGGCAAAACATAGATTGCCACGATTTGAACTTCGTTCAAATCTCGCAATGACACAGGTTTTATTTTCAGGCTGCCTGAAAACATTCAATTCGTTCTCCGTAGTTAGGAGATTGCCACGATTTTTCCTACGGAAAAATCTCGCAATGACACAGAGATTTTATTTTCAGGCAGCCTGAATGATTTTATTTATTCATTCAACAAACTTTCTTCTCTTAATTCTCGCCGCAAGATTTTGCCCACACTGCTTTTGGGTAAATCATCGCGAAATTCAATCACTTTGGGTACTTTATAAGCGGTGAGTTCTTTGCGGCAGTGGTCGGTAACATCTTGTTCTGTAATAGAATTATCTGATTTTACCGCAAATAATTTTAACGCTTCGCCTGTTTTTTCGTCCGCAATGCCAATGCAGGCGGCTTCACGAATGCCGTCCATTGCCACCACCACATCTTCCACTTCGTTTGGATACACATTAAAGCCCGACACATTCACCATATCTTTTTTGCGGTCAATCAGTTGAATAAAGCCCCACTCGTTCATCACGCCAATATCGCCTGTTGCCAAAAAGCCGTCTGCGTCAAACACGGCGGCGGTTTCCTGCGGATTATCCCAATAACCTTTCATCACCTGCGGGCCTTTCACTTTCAACTCCCCTACTTCGCCCACAGCCACTTCATTGCCCATTGGGTCGCACATTTTGACATCGGTATTGGGAATGGGCAAGCCAATCATTCCTGTATAAGTCTTAATATTCAATGGGTTAGCACACACACCAGGGGACGCTTCGGTTAAGCCATACACTTCAATCAAAGGCAAATGCGTGATTCCAATCCACTGTTCGGCAACCGCTCTTTGCGTAACCGCACCGCCGCTTACCGTTAATTTCCACGAAGAAAAATCCACCGACTTAAATTCAGGCGAATGAATTAAAGCGTTAAACAGCGTATTCACCCCTGTTAAAACCGTAACTTTATGATTTTTAAGAGTTTTAATAAGATTTTTTATATCTCTTGGGTCGCTAATCAGCACATTTTTTGCACCAATTTCAAAGAAAATCAATAAGTTAATGGTTAGCGAAAAAATATGATACAAAGGCAAGGGCGTAAAAACCACTTCACGCCCAATTTCCAACTGCTTTTTAATCCACTCGCCCGCTTGTGCCATATTGGCACACAAATTTCCGTGCGAAAGCATAGCCCCTTTGGGCTTGCCCGTTGTGCCGCCTGTATATTGCAAAAACGCCAAATCGTTTTTGTCAATAATCGGGCGTTTTAACGACATTTTGCCACCTTTTTTCAGTATTTCGGTGAATTTAACCGCATTTGGCAAATGATAATTTTCCACGCTTTTTTTGATATTGCGTAAGAAAAAATTAATCGACAGTCCTTTGCACCTGCCTAATAAATCGCCCACAGTGGAAATAATGATATTTTTCACCTGCGTTTGTGGCAAAATTTCCTGCAATTTATAGGCACAATTTTCCAATAAAACAATGGTTTTTGCCCCACTATCAACTAATTGATATTGCAATTCACGCGGTTTATACAGCGGATTGACATTCACCACCACGCCGCCTGCCAAAAGAATGCCAAAAATCACCACAGGATATTGCAACAAATTGGGCAACATCACCGCCACACGGTCGCCCTTTTTGACTTGGCAAGTGTTCTGCAAATACGCCGCAAAATACTCCGCCAACATCGCCACTTCGCCGTATGTCAGCGTTGTGCCTAAATTACAAAATGCATCCTTGTCGCGAAAGCGTTCGCTGCTGTAACGAAACACTTCGCACAATGACGCATATTTTTCGCAATCAATCTCGCCACTAATGCCGTCTTCATAACTGTTGAGCCAAATTTTTTCCATTACCATCGTCCTTTTTGGGGTCGCCCGATTGTGCCAAATTTTTCACAAACGAACATTGATAAAACGCATTGTTCCGTGGATTTTGCAGTGCATAAAAATGCAATGAATAGTTATCTATTTTTCAGGCTGCCTGAACGCTTTTGCGTTAATTTAAAACTGTGTGCCAATAAGTTTTTTAACTCTTCCGTTTCAACACGGTCAAGCACCACGCTAATCCAATGTTTTTTGTTCATATGATATGCAGGGAAAATATTTTTATGGTCGATTAAAATCATTTTAGCCAATTCAGGGTCGCATTTTAAATTGATTAAATTCAAAGTCTTATTTTCTTTTAAGCCCAATTTAGCCGCAGGAATATCATTCATCAACACCGCAAACCATTTGCGATTTTGTTGATGACGAAAAATGCAGATATTCGGTGCGTCTTGCCAAAGATATTCAGGCAAAACACCGTAATAATTTTGAATATAATCAATAATATCAAATACTTTTACCATTAGCTCATTGCTCCTTTAACTTTTTCAGGTAGCCGCTACTCGTCATTGCGAGCCTTGCGAAACAAGGCGAAGCAATCTCCAAATAAATTGTGTGAGCAATTTATTTGGGTAGCGTAGATCGATACAACGACAATACAAAAAGCAATTCAGGCTGCCTGAACAATATTTTATTATGGTTTAGCAAAAACGAATACAAATAAAACAGATAATGCCAATATGATTGATAATAACAATGGTATGCCAATATGAGCATACTCTCCTTTTGGTCGTTTTTGTTCGTCAAAATAATAAAATATTTCAAAAAATATGCCTGTTTTAAATTGATACAATCGTTTTTGCTTTCCGTCAGGCATTATTTGATAAACAAATGGCTTTTCATAAGCAACACGCGTTAAGCCACGAGCAAAATAACCCACATAAAAAGCAGGACAAAAAACCATATACCACAAAAAACCGCCAGCAATAGATATACCGTCAAAAAAATGATTTATATTTTCACCTTTGGCAATTATCATATAAAGATGAATCAATGACGCAATAATCACAGGTAAAAAAGTCATTATCAAACCATTTAATAACATTATGATAATGCGTTGTAATGGAAAAAATTTAAATGTAACAGGAACAGGCGTAGTTTTGCCGTAAAGTTTTTCTTGAAAAACAAGATGATGATAATTTTCTTTAATATTTTTATTTTCTTCTATTTTTAACTTTTTGTTTTTACGATAACTTTTTGTATTTTTACTTTGTTGTGTTTTTCTCTTATAAATAATAAATGTTTCTCTACCTTCAAGTAAATCAGCAAGAACAAGACCGCCCCAAAATAAATAAGCAAAACTAATTATAAAAATGCCTTTTAATAATTCATCAATATTTAATGGTTGATTAAAATATACAAATAATCCAATAATTGCCAAATATAAAATAATAAAAATTTTAATTGTCCAAGACGCTAAATATTTTTTCTCTTCCCCACAACTGGCAGAAATTCTGCCTGTTTGCCCATTCATAAAAGCACTCAATTCACCGTCTTTAATAAAATAAATCGGCAACAAGGCGTTTTTATTGAGTAAATTACCGTCTGTTTCAAATAAAATATCCACCGCACGAGAATGAAGCATTTGTTGTGCTTCGGGTAAAAACTCTTCTTGTGTTTCTTCCAATATGCGAATATGTATTTCATTTTCAGAAATATCGGTTAATTTTGTACGATGACCTGCAATATAAGCATATTCAAAGTTTTGTGCTTTTGACCAATCAAAAGGTTCAATTTCATTGAGTAATAAATTATCTAATTGTTTTGAAGTATTGATTGCCATATTGTTAATATGGGCTTTGCAGTAAAAAAGTCGTTGAATACCGTCTTTTTTAGCCGAACCTTTTAATTCTCCTTTAACCATTCTATACGGCAAATAATAGGCTTGCAATTTGTCTATGTGTTTGATAATATTTTTGCTTTCTTTTTTTCTTTTGTGTATTTTGGCCCAGTCTAAAAAGCGTTGTTTGGCTTCATCTTCGGTAATAAAAAAAGGAATAATTATATCAGGTAATTGTTCGCTATCATTAAATTGACTACGCACTAATTTAGACGCACAAAAATCACAGGTTTCCGAACTTTCATTGTCTTCAAACACCACTCTTGCCCCACACGCAGGGCAAGAATGTTGTTGTAAATCAAAGTGTTTTATGCTGTTATCTGCAAACGACAATCTTCGCCAAGTATTTGTTTTTTCTGTTTTTTGTTCTAAACCTGTGGTTTGTTTGCAGTACGAACAACGGTAAGTTTGCTCAACAATATCAAACTCCGCAGGCGAACCGCAGTTGTGACACATAATGCGTTGTGGCGGTTGCATTGCATGCTTTTTTTGAGAAAAAATCACCCGCTCTTTGCACGCAGGACAAAGATAGCCTAATTTTTCATTGATAAATGAAGCAGTATATTCGCCACATTGTTCGCAAGCATTAAAAGTATATTTTTGTTTTCTCATTGCTATTTAATCAGTTATTAAACTTTCAGGCAGCCTGAAAAACTATTCGTTATATGGCGTAAAGCCAATACCATAACCCACTGGATGTTCTTGTGGAGGCTGTTCAGGTTCGGTATCGTAAATATAAATACTATTACTTTGTTTCACTTTGAAACCGATATTTTCAGCAAATGAACACGCCATATCTGCCGCCATATCATAATCTTCTGCCCACACTTTTATTCCCATAAAAGCAAAACCTTTGGGGCAATTAAAATCTTCTATTTCTTTTTCAGCAAAGCCATCGATAATCACCGTAAAATGACGATACGGCGTTTGCAATTTGCCGTATCTTAATTTTAATTTCCAGTCTTTGGGAATATTATCCATTATTTTGCCCCTATCTTTCAGGCAGCCTGAAAGTCTTTGATTTATTTTAATTTTCTAATCCCTACCGCATTTCTAATTTCCTGCAATCTTTCGCTGGCGATTTTGCGGGTTTTTTCTGCACCAAATTGCAAAATTGCTTCAATTTGGGCAGGATTTGCGGTGAGTTCCATATATTTTTCACGCATCGGCGACAAAATACTGTTGATTTTTTGAAAGACAATTTTCTTCGCTTCGCCCCACGCAATGCCGTCTGCGTAGGCTTGTGCCATTTGTGCCGTTTCGTTTTCATCGGCAAAGGCTTTGTAAATTTCAAACAGCGTGCTGTCTTCGGTGTCTTTGGCTTCACCTGGCTCTTTTAAGTTGGTGATGATTTTGTTAATGGATTTTTGCAATTTTTTTTCAGGCTCAAACAAAGGAATAGTGTTGCCATAACTTTTGCTCATTTTTCTGCCGTCCAAGCCCAACAGCACGGCTTCTTCGCCCACTACCGCTTGTGGCATCACAAACAATTCTTTGTAGCGATAATTAAATCGCCCCGCAATATCGCACGCCATTTCAAGATGTTGCACTTGGTCTTTGCCCACAGGCACTTCATCGGCGTTAAACATTAAAATATCCGCCGCCATTAAAATCGGATAGCAATACAAACCCATTTCAACCGCGTGGTCTGGGTCTTCGTTTTTGTCGATATTTTCAGCCACTGCCGCCTTATACGCATGGGCTCGATTCATCAAACCTTTGGCACAAGTGCAGGTGAGAATCCAGTTTAACTCTTGAATTTCAGGAATATCCGACTGACGATAAAAATAGGTTTTTTCATAATCCAAACCGCAAGCTAACCAAGTGGCAGCCACAGCCAAAGTGGAAGCATGAATTTGCTCGGGGTCTTTGCATTTAATCAAACCGTGATAATCGGCAAGAAAAAAGAAAGATTGCGTATCGTCTTGATTCGACGCGGCAATCGCAGGACGAATCGCCCCCACAAAATTACCTAAATGCGGCGTACCCGTTGTGGTAACGCCTGTTAAAACGCGTTTGGTCATATTGATTTACCTTATAAAATAAGTTTCAGGCTGCCTGAAACCTTTGCAAAACCTATTTATCTAATATAATGAATGCAAATGTTATAGGGTGGGCATGTTACCCACCAACCGCCCGACAAGGCGGAATTTTCTTTAATATCAATAAATAATCAACGCTTATCGGCGTTGTGGTGGGTAGCCTGCCCACCCTATAACGAACGCTTTTTTTGTTTCAGATTGAGTTTTGCAAAGGTTTCAGCCTGAAAAGGTGATATTGTATGCGAAGTGAAAAACAAATGGGCAAAAAGAATAGTCAAACCAACAGATTTGACTATTATCTTGATTAAAGGTTTTGGCGGAGAATGAGGGATTCGAACCCTCGATACAAGTTTTAGCTCGTATGCTCCCTTAGCAGGGGAGTGCCTTCGACCACTCGGCCAATTCTCCGACACTCAAATGAAACGGTGCATTGTATAGAATACGGCTGATTTTGTCAATGATAAACACAATTTTGACTTGATTGAAATGAGCGTTCGATTATTTCTTAACCTGCTTTTCTGTTGCAAACTTATCAAAAAAATTCAAGCCGACAATAAAAAGTTATCGCCAATTCAAAGTATAGTCGGTTCACAGCAAAAGCAGTCAAGGCGGTGAAGCCGCAGATAGTATGACTAATACAGCAAGGCGAACCAACGATGAATGGTTTTGCTGTGAATTGACTATAAAAACAGGCAAGGCTTTTCTAACGCTACATAGTTTTGCTCTGAACCGACTTACACAACAAAAAACGGAAGTTTGAACACTTCCGTTTTATTTTTCAGGCTGCCTGAAATTATTTTTCCACATTTGCAGGCGGTGGTGGTGGGGCTATTTCGGTGTTTTCTGTCGAAGCGTTTTCTGTCGAGCCATTTTCCGCCGCAGGTTCTTCTTTACGAATGTTGTGGCTGTAATCTTTCGGTGGGGACGGGGGCAAGCCTTGCATAATTTCTTTGACTTGATCAGCGTCAATGGTTTCCCAATTCACCAGTGCCTGCGTCATGCTTTCAACCTTGCTGGCGTTATCGGTCAAAATTTGTTTGGCTAATGCGTATTGTTCGTCCAAAATGCGGCGAATTTCTGCGTCTATGTCTTGCATGGTTTTTTCCGACATATTTTGTGTGCGTGTAACCGAACGCCCTAAAAACACTTCTCCTTCGTTTTCGCCATACACCATCGGCCCCATTTTTTCCGACATACCGTATTTAATCACCATATCTCGTGCCAACTGGGTTGCGCGTTCAAAGTCGTTGGAAGCACCCGTGGATATGCGTTTGACAAACAATTCTTCGGCAATGCGACCGCCAAATAAAATGGCAATTTGATTTAAGATTTGATCTTGATACATACTAATGCGGTCGCGTTCGGGCAACTGCCAAGTTAAACCCAAAGCACGCCCACGCGGCACAATGGTAACCTTATGCACAGGGTCGGTATTCGGCAAGGTTGCCGCAACCACAGCATGCCCTGATTCGTGGTAAGCCGTGGCTTTTTTCTCGTCTTCGTGCATCACCATTGAACGGCGTTCGGGACCCATATAAATTTTGTCTTTGGCTTCTTCAAAATCGCTTTGATCAACTTTAACCTTATTGCGGCGACCTGCCAAAAGAGCGGCTTCATTCACCAAATTCGCCAAATCCGCACCTGAAAAACCAGGTGTGCCACGCGCCAAAGACGGCACATCAACCGATTCATCGGCTTGAATTTTTTTCATATGCACGCCCAAAATTTGCTCACGCCCACGAATATCAGGCAGCGGCACAACCACTTGACGGTCAAAGCGACCTGGTCGTTGCAAGGCTGGGTCTAATACATCAGGGCGGTTGGTGGCCGCAATCACAATCACGGTGGTATCGCTTTCAAAGCCGTCCATTTCCACCAACAGTTGATTAAGCGTTTGTTCGCGTTCATCATTACCGCCGCCCAAGCCTGCACCACGCTGACGACCGACTGCATCAATTTCATCAATAAAAATAATGCAGGGAGCGTTTTTCTTGGCTTGTTCAAACATATCCCGTACGCGGCTTGCCCCCACGCCGACAAACATTTCCACAAAGTCCGAACCTGAAATGCTGAAAAACGGCACTTTGGCTTCGCCCGCAATCGCTTTGGCAAGCAAGGTTTTACCTGTACCAGGTGAGCCAAACAAAAGCACGCCACGCGGCACGCGTCCGCCTAAACTTTGATAGCGAGACGGCGATTTTAGATAATCAACAATTTCTTGCACTTCTTCTTTGGCTTCATCGCAACCTGCCACATCGGCAAAAGTGATGATATTCGCGTCTTTATCCAAAAGCCTTGCACGGCTTTTGCCAAACGAAAACGCACCGCCACGACCGCCGCCCATTTGTTGTCGCATAAAATACACCCAAACGGCGATTAAAAGCAAAATCGGCAAAATGCTGTATAACAGGCTCACCAAAATATTAGGGCGTTTTTCGGGCTTAACATTCACCTTAACATTGCTGTCGATTAAGGTTTCAACCATTTTAGCGTCAATCGGTGCGTTGGTTAAAAATGCCCCTTTATCAGCGTCTTTGTATGTCCCTTTAATGACATAACCTTGCATGACGCTTTCGCTTTCTAACTCGACGCTTTCAATTTTGCCGCCTTTGGCACTTTGGATAAATTCCGAATACGCCACTTGGGTGCGGCTTTCGTCCTTTTTCTGCTCCAAAGCATTGAACGACATAATCAGGATTAAACCTAACCCCAACCAAATTAACAAAGTTTTAAATGAATTGCCCACTTGATGATTACTCCTGCATTTTAGAGAGCGGATAAATTAAACCCGATATGATAACAAAATTCTTTCAGGCTGCCTGAAAAATATTGAATGATTATGCTTGTTCAGACAGCCTGAAAAATTTATCAATGTTAAAATACGCCCTTTTTCAGGCAGCCTGAAATTTTGATTATGTTTTCTCAATTTAACCCCCAACAATTACAAGCCGTTTATTATTTAGATTCGCCCTTGCTGGTTTTGGCGGGTGCGGGCAGTGGTAAGACCAAAGTCATCACGGGCAAGATTGTGCATTTGGTGCAGAATGTGGGCTATCAACCGCAGCAAATTGCGGCGATTACTTTTACCAATAAAGCCGCACAGGAAATGCGAGAACGCATTGCGTCTATGGTATCGAACACGGTTTCAGGTAGCCTGAATATTTGTACTTTTCACGCTTTGGGTTTGAAAATTATTCGCCATGAAGCGGCACACTTAGGGTTAAAAAAACGCTTTTCTATTTTAGATTCAACGGATTGTGCCAAAATTCTCACGGAATTAGTGCAAGCATCAGGCAAAGAGCAAATTTTTCATATTCAACAGCAAATTTCTTTATGGAAAAACGCCTTGATTTCGCCTGAACAAGCGGTTTTGGCGGCTCAAAACGATTGGGAAAAACAGGCGGCAAATGCTTATGCGTCTTATAACGCCACATTATCGGCGTATCACGCTGTGGATTTTGATGATTTAATTCGCCTGCCGTGCTTGCTTTTTCAAGACAATGCCGACATTAAATATCAGTGGCAGATGAAATTGCGTTATCTTTTGGTTGATGAATGTCAGGACACAAACGCTTGTCAGTATGCCCTACTGCGTCATTTAACGGGCAATGAAGCCCGATTTACGGTTGTGGGCGATGATGACCAAAGCATTTACGCTTGGCGTGGGGCGGATATTGCTAACCTAAAAAAATTGCAGGACGATTATAAAAACTTAAAAATCATTAAGTTAGAGCAAAATTATCGTTCTACGCAACGCATTTTGCGTGTGGCGAATGCCGTGATTGCCCATAATCCCAAATTATTCGATAAAAAACTGTGGTCGCACTATGCGGACGGTGATTTTGTGCAAGTGCTGACTTGCCAAGACGAACAGCACGAAGCGGATACGATTGCGAATAAAATTCAGCATAACCGATTGATTAAAAACGCAAAATTTTCTGATTTTGCCGTGTTGTATCGTGGCAATCATCAGGCACGCGTGTTTGAAGAAGCCTTGCGAAACGCACGCATTCCCTACCGCATTTCGGGCGGACAAAGTTTTTTTGATAAGGCGGAAATCAAAGATATTTTGGCGTATATGCGACTTTTAACCAATCCCGATGATGACCAAGCCTTTTTGCGTGCGGCGACTTCGCCCAAACGCGGCATTGGCGAGAGTACGATGAGCAAACTGAATGAATTAGCCCGCCAATTTGGGCAAAGTCTGTATGACGCGGCACGCCGACAAGGTGCATTAAGCGTTCTGCCACGCCACGCCCAAAGTGCCATGGAAAAATGGTTAGCGTTTATTCAAAAATATCGTCATTTAGCAGAAACGATGAACGCAA
Source organism: Neisseriaceae bacterium (assembly GCA_017458185.1). Classification (GTDB taxonomy): domain Bacteria; phylum Pseudomonadota; class Gammaproteobacteria; order Burkholderiales; family Neisseriaceae; genus RGIG9985. The sequence goes on along the minus strand of JAFTFY010000008.1, from coordinate 81,130 downwards.
ATATCGTATTAGAAAAAATGCTTGAAGAAATCGCTTACAAACGCTATTTAATTGATAATAATAAAGAAAAGCAAGGTGAGATGCGTTGGCAAAATGTGCAAGATTTTGTCGATTGGATAGCCCGCAAAAGCGATGAAAAAAATCTGTTTGAAATCACGCAAAATATCGCCCTGCTGAATATTTTAGACAATCAAAAACAAGAAGAAATGGACGCAGTGCATTTGAGTACCCTACATTCTGCCAAAGGTTTGGAATATCCATTTGTGTTTTTGGCAGGCTGTGAAGAGGGTTTGTTTCCGCACCAAGACAGCATTGACGAGGGCAATTTAGACGAAGAGCGGCGGCTGATGTATGTGGGCATTACGCGTGCCAAGCAAACGCTCACCATAACCCACGCCATAAAACGCAAACAAGCAGGACACTGGCAATTTAACGAACCGTCTCGCTTTTTAGACGAAATGCCACTTGATGACATTCAAATTTTCGGCAGAAAAAACACTGCACCGATTGTGAGTCAAACAGAGGGCAACGCCAGATTAGACGCCATTCGCCAGAAATTGGCAGGGAAGATAAAATAATTTCAGGCTGCCTGAAAGAATACAGAAACGCCGTAGGGTGGGTAACGCTACGGCGGTACGGTTAATTTTTCAGGCTGCCTTTAATTGTTTTGAATACTGCCATTACAACGCATTTGGCGTTGTGTTTTGCCTTGTCAGGCAAAACTGGATTGCCACGCCTTGCCTTTCGGCAAGGCTCGCAATGACACGGTTTCAGGCAGCCTGAAAGGTTATTTGCCTTGCCGTTTTTCCCACAAAAAAAACCTTTCAGGCAGCCTGAAAGGTTTTTCCTGAAAGGTTTTCTATCAGCAACAATGAGCGAGAATTACATCATTCCGCCCATGCCGCCCATTCCGCCCATGCCCATGTCGCCGCCGCCATGTGAGCAGCCGCATTTATCTTCGGGCAATTCGGCAATCATTGCGTCTGTGGTGAGCATTAAGCCTGCCACGCTGGCTGCGTGTTGCAATGCGGTGCGAGTAACTTTGGTGGGGTCTAACACGCCCATTTCAATCATATCGCCGTATTCGCCGTTGCCTGCGTTAAAGCCAAAGTTGTCTTTGCCGCTTAACACATTATTCACCACCACAGACGGCTCATCACCTGCGTTGGCAACGATTTGACGCAAGGGGGCTTCAACTGCTTTTAATACAATTTGAATACCTGCGTTTTGGTCGGCATTCGCACCTTCGAGTTTTTTCACCGCACTTCTGGCACGCAACAAGGCAACGCCGCCGCCTGCAACCACGCCTTCTTCCACTGCGGCACGCGTGGCGTGCAATGCGTCATCAACACGGTCTTTTTTCTCTTTCATTTCTACTTCGGTAGCCGCACCCACTTTAATTACAGCCACGCCGCCAGCGAGTTTGGCCACGCGTTCTTGCAATTTTTCTTTGTCGTAATCGCTGGTGGAAGTTTCGATTTGCTGACGAATTTCAGCCACGCGTGCGTCAATCAAGGCTTTATCACCCACGCCGTCAATGATTGTGGTGTTTTCTTTGGCAATTTCAATGCGTTTGGCTTGACCCAAATCGTCAATCGTGGCTTTTTCAAGCGATAAGCCCACTTCTTCGGAAATCACCGTGCCGCCAGTTAAAATGGCAATGTCTTGCAACATCGCTTTGCGGCGGTCGCCAAAACCAGGTGCTTTCACCGCAACGGTTCTTAAAATGCCACGAATGTTATTCACAACCAAAGTGGCTAATGCTTCGCCTTCCACATCTTCGGCGATAATCAATAAGGGGCGACCTGCTTTGGCAACTTGTTCCAAAACAGGCAATAAGTCGCGGATATTGCTGATTTTTTTATCGAACAACAACACAAATGGATTATCCAAACCTGCGATTTGTTTTTCTGCGTCATTGATGAAGTAAGGCGACAAATAGCCGCGGTCAAACTGCATACCTTCGACTACATCGAGTTCGTTTTCCAAAGATTTGCCGTCTTCAACGGTAATCACGCCCTCTTTACCCACGCGTTCCATCGCTTCGGCAATAATTTTGCCCACAGATTCATCAGAATTTGCAGAAATTGAACCCACTTGTTCGATTGCCTTGCTTGTGTCGCAAGGTTTGCTGATTTTTTTCAATTCTTCAACCAACACGGCAACTGCTTTGTCGATACCGCGTTTTAAGTCCATCGGATTCATGCCAGCGGTTACATATTTCATACCTTCGGCGACAATCGCTTGGGCTAAAACGGTTGCGGTTGTGGTGCCGTCCCCTGCCACATCGTTGGTTTTGGACGCCACTTCTTTCACCATTTGGGCACCCATATTTTCAAATTTATCTTTTAATTCAATTTCTTTGGCAACGGTTACACCGTCTTTGGTAATTGTTGGGCCGCCGAACGCTTTATCCAACACCACATTGCGACCTTTGGGACCCAAAGTTACTTTCACCGCATTTGCCAAAACATTCGCACCTGCGACCATTTTTTGGCGTGCGTCATTACCGAATTGAACTTCTTTTGCTGCCATAATAAAAACTCCGTAAAATCAAAAAATTATTCCAAGATACCCATAATATCTTCTTCACGCATGACCATCAGTTCTTCGCCATCAACTTTGACGGTTTGACCGCTGTATTTGCCGAAAATCACTTTATCGCCCACTTGAATATCCAAAGGCAATCTTTCACCATTTTTCAGCAAGCGACCATTGCCCACAGCCAAAACTTCACCCATATCAGGTTTTTCAGCGGCAGAACCTGGCAAAACAATGCCAGACGCAGTTTTTTCTTCGGCTTCCACGCGTTTGACCACAACACGGTCATGTAAAGGACGGATTTTCATCAGAATATTCTCCAAAAAAATAAACACAAACGCCGCTTTTTCACACGGCGACATTCAAGATGAACGGTATATAGTGGCGATTAAAAATATTTCAAGCAGTAAAAAGAAATTTTTTTTCAGGCAGCCTGAAAAATTAAAAAACACCTTTTGCTACTGTATTTTTTTTCATATTGAAAAAGCACAATATTCATCACCCGCCCCTTGCTTTTAAGGCAAAATTAACCTTATTGATAAAGAATAACTAACACCTTAATTAGGAAATTTCAACATAAAGGAATCAGACAATGAAACATTTAACAACTGCTTTAATTTTGGCGTTGTCGCTGACTGCGGCGAATGCTGAATACGATATATGGAAACCCGATACGCAACCGTATCACGAACCGCAAAACGCCGAGCGTTATGATGAACGCCAATATCGTCAAAATGACCAGCATTTTGAACAACATCATCAACGCTATATCTCGCACCAAAAGGCAGCAGAAATTGCCTTAAAAGCGTTTGAAAACAAATATCGCACACAAGGATTTGTGGAAGATATTGATTTTGAACATAAATTTAGTGGCGATTACTACGAAGTGGAAATCGAAGACAGACGCGGTAGAGATTACGAAGTGCGTTTGGACGCACAAACAGGTAAAGTGATTTCCATTAGACGCGATTATTAACGCATAAGCGTAGATAAAAAACGGCAGATTGTTTCTGCCGTTTTTCTTTTCAGGCAGCCTGAAAATCACCCCATACCCAAACGGCTCATATGGTTTTTGAGTGAATAAAACGAAATGCCTAATAGTTTGGCGGCGTTGGTGCGGTTGCCGCCTGCTTTGTTTAAGGCTTCTTCGATAATGCGGCGTTCGGTTTGGTCTAAAAAGTCTTCCAAAGAATCCGCACCGTGCAAAAGCGTGGCATCGCCATTGGCATCTTCGTCATCAATCAACTGGCTACTACGGCGAAGTTGTAGGTCATCGGCACAAATGGCTTCGCCTGCGGATAAGGCAATAGCGCGTTCCAAAATGTTTTCCAATTCACGGAAATTGCCAGGGAAACTGTATTTTTTCAGTGCGTCCATCGCGTCTTGACGGATATGGACTTCGCTCTCACCTGCGATTTTTTGCTTTAATGCCATAATTAAAAATTCTTTGTCTTCGACATCTAAATCACGCAAAGACGGCATTTCAAGGGTTACAATATTCAGGCGATAATATAAGTCTTGACGGAAGCGTCCTGATTCAACTTCTCGCTCTAAATTTTTGTGTGTCGCACAAATTAAACGCACATTCACAGGGGTTTCAATGTGTTCGCCAATTTTGCGAACTGCTTTTTCTTGAATGACACGCAACAGTTTCACTTGCATAGACAGTGGCAAATCAGCCACTTCGTCTAAAAACAGTGTACCGTTATGGGCTGCCTGAAAAAAGCCGTCTCGGTCAGAATCTGCTCCTGTAAAACTGCCTTTTTTATAGCCAAAAAATTCGCTTTCCATTAAGTTTTCGGGAATCGCACCGCAATTGACGGCAATAAATGGTGCATTGGCTCGATTGGACGCTTCGTGGATACTGCGTGCCGCTTGTTCTTTACCTGTGCCTGATTCGCCTGTGATATACACCGAAACATCAGATTTGGCGAGTTTGGCAATTAAGGTGCGTACATTTTGCATGGCTTCGGAATTGCCTAACAAGCGTTGGCGTGGTGTGTTTTCAGGCGGCATATCTTCGCCGTCTGCAATCAGTTTTTCGGCTTTGGCTTTTGCTAATGCGGTTTTGGCACAGGTTAAAGCCGCTTTATGCGTGCCTTGTGGAATTGTTTCTTCGGCAACGGGTGCGGCGGGTGCGGTTTCTTTTTTCTTTTTGACTTTATGCGGTATATCCACATTGATGGCAGATTTCACCAAAGTGCGTAATTGAGCTAGCGTTACGGGCTTGGCGATATAATCAAACGCCCCCATTTTCATCGCTTGCACGGCTTGATTGGGGTTACCAAAAGCGGTAATCACCGCAATCGGTGTATCGGAATTTTTAGCAACAAATTCAACCACTTCCAAACCATTGCCGTCTGGCATTTTCATATCGGTTAAAACCAAATCGTAGGTTTTTTCGGACAATTTCTTTTTGCCTTCAACCACACCTGCGGCGGTTTCCACTTGCAAACCCATTTTGCTTAAAGACATTTGCAGCAATGCCCGCAAATCGGCTTCGTCATCAATCACCAAAACAGGGTGTTGCATTTGTAATTTAAAATCGCTCATCTTAATTCCGCTTTCACAATCAATTCAAATTTACGCAAAGTGCCACGATAGCGTAACACCGCATTATTCGCCATGGCAAGCGATTGGGCAACATATAAACCCAAACCCGTGCCTTCACTTGAAGTGGTAAAAAAGGGTTCAAAAATGCGTTGCTCGTTTTCTTTGGGTATCCCAGGACCATTGTCGGCAATGGAAATCACCAATTCACGGGTTTCGCTTTTTAATCGTGTGGCAACCTGAATGGCATATTCGCCTTTATCGCAATATTTCCACGCATTATTTAACAGATTGTCCAAAATCTGGTGCAAATGCCCATCGTCCATATAAATATACACGCTCTCATCGCATTCGGTGCGAATATCCAAACAACCTTGTGCGTCAGGGTGCGATATGATAAATTCCGCCAAATATTCTTCCATATATTTTCTGACTTGAATATAGGTTCTGTCTAAACGGTCGCTACGATTGACGGCTTGAATTTCCTGCACCATACGGTTAATGCGTTTAACATTATGACCAATCATATTCGCCAAAGTAGTGTAAGGCGAATCTTCGTCCGTTGCCATACTTTCTAACATCAATTCATTGGCTTGGCTAATGGCTGCCAATGGATTGCGAATTTCGTGGGCTAAATTTGCCGTTAATTGCCCCAATGACGCTAATTTGTCGGTGCGACTGGCACGGTCAATTTCTTCGGAGGAACGCATAGACAAAAGCAATAACGGCGGTTCTTGTTCGGTTAAAGGCACGGCGTGAATTTGCATTTCCTTGCCCGAACAATGGCAAATTTCATCAAACGATTGATAAATATGCCCTTGCCATATCCCCAATATGCTGTCGAAATCGGAAAGCGTGTGATCTAAAAATAAATCAGGCATATAGTTTTTGGCTTGATTATTAAACAACACCACTTTACCTGTGTGATTGAGTACCACTAAACCTTCTTGGGCGTGTTCTAACACCAATTTGTTCAGGTTGCTCAACTGTGCAATTTGCTCTTCATTACGCGAAATGGTGTTTAATGCACGGCGAATATTCACCGAACCGTACGCACTCATCAGTGCCACAAAAAAGCACGCCAAAGACAAAAACGCTGCCACAATAATATCTTGTTGTACAGCAGATTGCATCTCATCGGCAAGCCAAAAATGGCTGATACTGGTTAAAAACAACAAAATGGTTGCAAAAGACGCATAAGCCAAAGCATTGCGTCCGCCTGTGGTAAAAGACGCTGTGGCAATAAATGGCAGAACAAAAATGCCAAAACCTGTTTCCACACCGCCTGCCAAATGGGTTAAAAGGACAATCATAAAAATGTCCATCAAGTTAATGGCAAGCGGATAAATGCCTTTGAATTTAGCGGCTTTTACTTGTGGCAAAAACAGCGTAACCAAAATAAAAAATGTATAAACACTCTCCCACGCAAACAAGGGCAAGCGTTCAAAATGCACCGAGCCTGTGTTGTTATTGTTTTGCAACAAATAAAACACCAAAACCGCAACCGCAATCGCAATCCGCATCACTGCCACTAAATTTGGCAGATACTCCACATTGCGTTTGACGCGTTCGATAAACAGGGCGTCCGAAAAACTTTCTTGTCGAAATATAGACATAAAGATTATTCCTAATGCCTTTTCAAAGTGCTTATTATATGCTTTCAGGCTGCCTGAAACTTTTGCTTTTATCAAATCTTACGGCATTTCTGCCCATTTTTGTTCCACATTTAATGCTTTCAGGCTGCCTGAAAGGTGTATGGGTTTGCCTTTTTTGGCTCTTTTATTCAGCACATCGGACAAACGCAGGGTGTCGGTATGCACCGCACCACGCCGCCCTGTGCTTTCGACTGTGTATTCTTCTTTATCCGTTAAAATAATGTGGGTGAGCGTTTCTTTATCGGGCAGATTGACTAATTGCAAGCCGCGACCTTTACTCATTTGCCGTAATTCGGTTAAGTCAAAGGCAAGTATTCTCGGCTCACTTGTGGCAAGCAAGACTTTCAGGCTGCCTGAAAGATTGGGAACACGCTCCGACATAAGGAGATTGCCACGCTCGCCGCTTTGCGGCTCACTCGCAATGACGGTATCATTATTTTCAGGCAGCCTGAAACTGTTGGGCACGGCACACGGCACCAGCATTTTTTCATTGTCATTGAGAGTCATCAGCACTTTGCCTGCTTTGACTTTGGAAAGCATATCGCCTAATGCACAAATAAATCCGTAACCGCCTGTATTTGCAAGCAAATATCGGTTTTCAGGCAGCCCTGATATTAGGGTGATGATTTGGGCACCTGCTTGTAAGTCGATGAGAGACGAAATCGGCACGCCGTCCCCGCGTCCGCCTGGAATGTCGGCGGCGGCAACGGTGTAAGAACGCCCCAAGTTATCTAACAGCACAATTTCCGCAACCGTGCGGCTTTCAACCGTTTGCCGCAAATCATCGCCGTCTTTGAATGTGATTTGCGATAAATCCAAATTATGCCCTTGTCGTGTGCGAACCCAGCCTTTTTGCGACAGAATAATGGTAATCGGCTCGTCCGCAACCGTTTGCACGGATACGGCGCGTTCGGCGGCTTCTACGAGCGTGCGGCGGTCATCGCCATATTGTTTAGCATCGTCTTGTATTTCTTTGATAATTAAGCGTTTTTTCGCTGTTTCATCGCTTAATAAGTGTTTCAGGTTGCCTTCTTCTTCTTGTAATTTGGCTAATTCGCTTTCTAATTTAATCCATTCTAATCGTGCTAATTGCCGCAGACGAATTTCTAAAATATCTTCGGCTTGAATTTCCGTGAGACCAAAGGCACGCATTAACTCTGGCTTGGGTTCGTCCGATTCACGAATAACTTTGATGACTTCATCAATATGCAAAAAAACCGTCATTCTGCCTTGCAAAATATGAATGCGTTTTTGTACTTCACTCAAACGAAATTGCAAGCGGCGTGTAACGGTTGCCACACGAAACGCCAACCATTCTGTCAAAATTTGTTTCAAACCTTTTTGGGCAGGTTTGCCGTTTTGCCCCATCATCACCAAATTTACAGGCGAATTACATTCTAAATCGGTGTTCGCCATTAGCGTGTTGATAAATTCATCAGGGTCAAGACGAGATGATTTAGGTTCAAATACTAACCGCACAGGCGATTCGTTGTCCGAATCATCACGCACCTTGTCAATTAACGACAGCATAAGCGACTTGGTGTTTTGTTGTTCTTGGCTTAACTGTTTTTTGCCCGCTTTCGGTTTGGGGTTGGTCATCTCTTCAATTTGTGCCAAGATTTTTTGTGCCGACACAGCAGGCGGTAACTCGGATACCACAATCCGCCACTGACCGCGTGCCAGTTTTTCCACTTCATACCTTGCCCGCACACGAATTGAGCCTTTGCCTGTTTCGTAAATTTTCACAATTTCATCAGGCGAAGAAATAATCTGACCGCCACCTGGAAAATCAGGTGCAGGTAAATATTGCAGTATTTCAGCGGTTTGCAAATTTGGATTACGCAATAAAGCCACAGAAGCCGCTGCCACTTCACGCAAATTATGTGGCGGAATTTCAGTTGCCAAGCCCACCGCAATACCGCTTGCCCCATTCAATAAAACAAACGGCAAGCGAGCAGGCAAAACAGACGGCTCATCAAACGCACCGTCATAATTAGGAATAAAATCCACCGTGCCTTGTTCTAATTCCGACAGCAACAAAGACGCAATCGGTGTGAGCCGTGCTTCGGTATAACGCATTGCCGCCGCCCCATCGCCGTCTCGCGAACCAAAGTTGCCGATACCGTCAATCAAAGGATAACGCAGGGTAAAATCCTGTGCCATACGCACCATAGCGTCATACGCAGACGCGTCCCCATGCGGGTGATATTTCCCCAAAATCTCGCCCACCACACGGGCAGATTTCACAGGCTTCGCCCCCGCATTCAAACGCATATCGTGCATGGCATACAAAATCCGCCGCTGCACAGGCTTTTGACCGTCCGCCACATCAGGCAAAGCCCGAGAACGCACCACGCTCATCGCATAAGCCAAATAAGCCTGCTGGGCGTATTCGCCTAATGAAAGTTGTTCGTTATGGTTGTTTGGAATTTCCGTCATTTTGATTGCTTGCTGTATAAAATTAAGGGGGTATTGTAATATAAGTTAATGCGTTTCAGGCAGCCTGAAAAAATGATTGACAAACTGTTGCAAAAATCCCCAAAAAATTGCTTAAAAATATAAAAAATAACATTTTCAGGCTGCCTGAAAAGATTTTTTGTCTATAATAAAGACTTCTTTTAATCTTCAACTTGTTACAGGAGTGATAAAAATGTCCGTTATTTCGGTTATTTTACTTGTATTGGTGGCTCTTGCCGTTGTGGTGATTGTGATTTTCAACCGCATGGTATTGTTAAAAAATCGTTTTCAAAATGCCTTTGCACAAATTGAAGTGCAACTAATTCGCCGCCACGATTTAATTCCCAATTTAGTGGAAACGGCAAAAGCATATTTAAAGCACGAACACGAAACCTTGCAAGAAGTGATTGACGCTCGCAATGGAGCAGCAAAAGGCTTGTCAGGTTTAAAAAATTCACTCACCGACCCGACATTGGTGCAAACTTTTGCGGCGGCGGAACAAGGCTTACAATCGGCTTTGGGGCGTTTTAATATGGTAATAGAAAACTATCCAGAACTGAAAGCCGATAAACAAATGATTATGGTGCATGAAGAAATCACTTCAACCGAAAATCGCATTGGTTTTGCTCGTCAGTTCTACAACGATATGGTTACCGAGTACAATGTATTCCGTCAATATTTCCCTTGCAATATCATTGCCTATCTTTTCAGACACCGTAAAGACGCCGTTTTATTGGAATTTGACGACAAACCACAATCCGCCATTATGGTTGCCCCCAAAGTGGATTTTACGGCTTAATTTCATTCAATCATCTTTTTCAGGCAGCCTGAATACCTTTTCAGGCAGCCTGAAAACAAGGTTTAGTTGATACGAAATATCAACCTTTTACAAACGAAGTTTGTAAAAGTAGATGACGAAGTCATCAAACCGAAGTTTCAACGAAGTTAAAGCGTTATTTGTTTAGGAGAGAAACAAAAATGGCAATGAATTTTTACAAACAGCAAGAACAAGCACAAAAACAAGAAAAAATTATGTTCGCCTTGTTTTTGCTGTTATCTTTGCTTTTAACGATTGTCATCACCAAAGCCATTGATTGGGCTTTTTGGGGCAGAATGTCCTTACCCGCGTTACTCACAATCAATATCCTACTTTTTATAACCATTTGTTCCGTGTCATTTGATAAAGTCAAAAAATTACTCGCCACAGGCAACCGCCTATCTGATAAAGCAGGCGGCTCGTTATTAAATGAAATAGATAACAGCCGAAAAACACAATTACAAAATATTGTTGAAGAAATGGCAATCGCCGCAGGCGTGCCTGTTCCCCATATTTATGTATTAGCCAAAGAACCGTCTATCAATGCTTTTGCCGTAGGACTAAAACCGACCGATATGGCGATTGGTGTCACACAAGGCTGTTTGGATTATCTTAATCGCGATGAATTACAAGCCGTTATCGCCTACGAAATGGCACAAATTATTAACGGTTACACACGGCTCAATACTTTAATGTACGGCGTTTTATTTGGTTTGCAATTTTTGTATTCATTTTTAGAAAAAAATTTTTTGAATACAATGAAGCAAATTCAAAACCTTAAAACCCAGCAAGAAAATAAATTACTCCCTTATTTTGGCACAATCTTAACAACCATTGCTTTATTTCCATTGTATATTGTGGCATATTTAGGTAATTTATCTGCCAAAATAATTAAATCCATTATTTGCCGTGAAAATGTTTTTCAAATAGACGCGATTGCGGTTAAATTATCTCGTTATCCCAATGCTTTGGCTTCTGCATTAAATAAAACTTTAAAACCGCAATGGAAATATATTTTATTTGCCGATGATTTTTCTACAAATTTAGAACATTTGCTTTTTACTTTTGGCAATAATCCGATTTATGAATTTCAAATGCTGCATACGCACCCGAATACCGCACAACGCATTCAAAAAATTCTATCCGATAACCAAGAAACATTAAGCAATATGGACGAACCTTTATTATATGAACACGAAGAACAAACAAAAATTACACATATATTGGGTTCTCGCGACAGCAACGCTTATAAAACACCCAATGATTTGGAAATTATCCCCACGATTGATAAAAATCATCAAATAGTATATGACACAGTGGCAACGGCGGCAGTTTTGGGGCTTATGGGCGGGGCAAGCAGACACGATACAACCGTTGAGAACGAAGCCTACTGGTTTGCCGCCGCAAGGCAGCCTGAAAAGGCTTCGGCGGTTGTGGTTGCCATGCTGGCTCGCCACAGCGATAATAAAAAAGTATGTTTGGATATTGCCGAATTATTTAGCCAAGAATTACACAATAATATCAAAAACTTATTAGAACATGCTCTGCCTGATGAACGCCGTTTTGCGGTGTTGGCAGTTGCCTTGCCGAATGTGCGGTTAAATATTATTGGCGAAGAAAATATCAATAAATACAAACACTTTTTGCAAGAAGTGATTAAATCAGACGACAAAATCACCCTATTTGAACATTGCGTTTATGCCGCCGTTTCAGGCAGCCTGAAAATGTCGCTGATGGCAGGCTTTTTGCCGCCTGTTGGCAAAGATAAATTAAAACCAGAAATCATTGAATTATTAAACTTAACCGCACAACACAGCAACAGCGGACACCACGCCGAACAAGCCTTTCAGGCAGCCTTAACCGAATGTGGCTTGCCCTTAACAGCATATCGCGACAACATTCCATTAGGGCGTTTATCCAGTCTACTACACACACTCGACCGCTTGTCAGCGACAGATAAACAACAAATCTTAACCGCATTAGAAAATATCGCTCACTTTGACGAAGTGCTGTCAAACAGCGAACAAGATTGGCTTTCCGCCATTGCGATTGCGTGGGAAATGCCTGTTAGCGGAGTATAGAATGGAATGGATTTTTTATATTAAATTTTTGTTGATTTTAGCAGCAATTAGCCTATTTTTAATCGCCATATTTGAAAAAGACACACTCGGCGACAACACTTGGTTTTTTTATGAAGGATTGGCATTTTTAAAAATTTTTCACGCAACGATTGAACGCATGGTTTCGTCTATTATCCCCATTTGGGAAAACCCCACACAAAGCAACCGTGTTTCTCGAATGGTCTGCTTTTTATTAGGCTGCGCGTGCTTGTTTGTGGCGTTAAAAGTACTGTAAGTAGTCAAAATATAGTCGGTTCACAGCAAAAACAGGCAAGGCAACTTTGCCTGCGACAGTATAAATAATACGGCAAGGCTATCGTTACGCTGCATGATTTTGCTGTGAATCGACTATAATTTCAAAACAAAAAGACGGCACAGCCGTCTTTAAATATTAAATACCCCGCGAGTGCCGTTACAGCGAAAATCGCTTGAACCTTGTGGTAAGGTCGGTAAGTGCCGTCTGATTTCGGGTACATTCACACGGAACGCGCACGCCCATCAAACTTTCACCCCCAAAAGCGAATGTATTGGTTCAAAGGAGTATATGCTGAAATCGAACACCGCAGGGAATGTCTTTATTGTACGCTTTTTTGTCGCATTGTCAAATGAATAGCGTTATGCACAGCACAATAGTTATTTGAAAAATTGACTTGCCAAAGCGGTTAAATCTTTCATATCCAAGCCGTCTGATAAATCGAATTTAGCGGCTTCGGCAGCATCGCCGTGTGGTGTGAGTTGGTTAATCATATTCGGTAAATATTGTGCCAACAAACTTGATGCTTCGGTGTTATTCACGCCCGCTTGATTAGCAATTTTCGACAGCAAATCACCGCCCAAAGCGTTTGCCATGGCGTCTGCACTCACCGCTTGATTGTCGTTTTGACCAACCCAAGACGCTAACGCAGGTCCCAAACCGCCTGCTTGCAATTTTTTAAAAACTTCCGCCATACCGCCTTGTTGCGATACCAAACTTTGCAATAATTTCAATGCAGTGGCGTTATCTTTGTTACTGCCCAACACTTGTCCCAAGACATTGTCTAACATGCCCATTGTTCAATCCTTATCATCTATTGTGTTGAAAATGGCGATAATACACTATTTTTCGCATTTTCAATTTGCGTTTAATCATATTTCAGGCTGCCTGAAAGAATTTTTACATTGTTATTTTTTTTTAATAGATTGCCTAAAACACTCACACCGTGTGAGTTTCTTTCTTGTCTATAACTCCTATACTGACTGTATATGGGAGTTTGACAAGGTACACTTGTAAAACGATAATTGTTCCACTCCACTTTTCTTTGAAAGGATTAAAACATGTCAAATCAAACTTGCAAACAATCAAACAAAAATACAGTAGATATTAAAATTTGTTCGAATTTTCAAATAAAGATACATGATTCTTGGTCAAATTTTTGGGATAATGAAAATAATAAAGAAAAAGTTAAAAAAATATTTAATAAAATTGGTGAAGATTATTTTCCTAAAAAAGAAAATATTTTTCGTTTTATGCAAAATGATTTAACACAAATAAAGTGTATTATTATTGGAATGGATCCATATCCATCATGTTATGAAAAAAATGACGAATGTACTCCAAATGCAACTGGACGCAGTTTTGAAGTTGCAAGTTTAGAATCATGGCAAGATAAAATAAATCAAAAATCACTAATAAATATTATAAAAACAATATATTATAATAAAACTGGTAAAAAAGTTCTAATAGATGAAATTCGTGAAAAATTAAAATCTGGCGAATTTAAATTATCAGAACCTAAATTATGGTTTGATAAAACAGAAAAACAAGGCGTTTTATGGCTAAATGCTGCTTTAACAGTGAAGCAGGGACAAGCAGGTTCTCATATAAACGATTGGGAAGAATTTATGAATATGGTTTTTGCTTATATCAATCAAGAAAATCATTGTGCAATATGGTGTTTATGGGGCAAAAAAGCACAAGAAAAAGTAAAAATAGATAAAGATAAATGTATTTGCTCATCTCACCCACGACTTGAAAAATTTATTTGTGAGAATTGTTTTCAAAAAATAACAAATATTCACTGGATTTGTTAAATTCTCATATTAAAATATCCTTTCAGGCTGCCTGAATATTTATTTTGACAGATTAAACTGTATAACCGTATAATACAACTATACACTCAATCAACAGACAACAGCAATGATTAAAAGTTTCAAGCACAAAGGATTAGAGCGGTTTTTCAAAACTGGCGATAAATCAGGCATTATTGCCAAACATGCCAACCGTTTGAAAATATTACTCATTGCATTAGACAGTGCTCAAAATCCCAAGCAAATGGATATGCCAGGTTGGCAATTTCACCCTTTGAAAAGGGACTTGGCAGGGCATTATGCCGTATCCGTGAATGGCAACTGGCGAATAACCTTTACATTCAAAGGTGAAGACGCAGAAATTGTTGATTATCAAGATTATCATTAGGAGTAAAAAAATGGAAATGCACAACCCGCCGCACGCAGGAGCAGTATTTAAAGAATGCCTAAACGGAGCAAATATTACCGAAACCGCACAAAGATTAGGCATAACGCGTGCCACGCTTTCACGCATTATCAATGGCAAGCAAGGCGTAACCGCAGATATGGCAATTAAATTTGCCGAATTACTGCCCAACACAGACGCAGAATTTTGGTTACGCATACAAATGAAATACGACTTATGGCAAGCCAAACAACGCCCACGCAATGTGGTTATTCCACTATCGCAACCCTTGCCTGCAATGGCTTAAAATAAAAAACCTTTAATCACGCAAGATTAAAGGTTTTTTAATATATTCAGGCAGCCTGAAACAACTGTGTCATCAGTAGCAGTGCTCCTACAATCGCACAATAAATGCCGAAATACACCAATTTACCGCGTTTGACGATGCTAATCATCAATTTACACGCCAAGCAACCGCTGATAAAAGCGGCAAGAAAGCCCACGATTAAGGGCAAAGGTTCGATACCGCCAAACACTTCCTGCCCTTTCATCGCCTTGATAATGTCCAACAAGGCTTCGCCCAAAATCGGCGGAATCACCATTAAAAACGAAAATTGAGCCAAGCGTTCTTTTTTATTGCCCAATAATAAGCCCGTGGCAATGGTGCTGCCTGAACGCGACAAACCTGGCAAAACCGCCAACGCTTGTGCCATGCCGATAATGAATGCGTCTTTTTTGGAAATGGTGTCTTTAATGCGGGGTTTGGCGTAAAAACTGAATATCAGCAACGCCGCCGTCATCAGCAAGCAACAGCCCACAATCAGCAAACCGCTGCCGAAAATTTGTTCGACATAATCTTTAAAAAACAAGCCAACAATGCCAATCGGAATCATCGAAATCAGAATATTGATGACATATTGCGTTTCGGCGTTGTTTTCAAACTTAAATAAGCCTTTGAAAATCCAAGAAATTTCACGCCATAAAATCACCAAAGTAGAAAGCACAGTTGCCACATGCACGGCAACGGTAAAAGCCAAATTTTCGCTATCGTCAATGCCAAACAAAGCCGCCCCAATCGCCAAATGCCCACTGCTACTCACAGGCAAATACTCGGTTAAGCCTTGAATAATCCCTAAAATTAACGCTTGTATCCAGTCCATAGTTTCGTATTCCTTTATTTTCAGGCTGCCTGAAAGGTTATTCAAAAAATTTCAAAAGTTTTTTCACTATTCCGTTTGTTACACTGTTTTGTTTAATAACACCTTTGGGAAAATGACGAAGATTATTTTGATATTTTAACTGGGTACACTCCCTTAAATCCAATTCTTGTAAATTTTTTAATTCACCAATACTTTTTGGTAATGTGATGAGATTGTTACAATGGTATAAATTTAATATTTGCAAATTTTGCAACTGTCCAATACTTTCAGGTAAAGAAATAAGTTCTTCACAAAACGATAAATTTAATATTTGAAGTATTTTTAATTGCTCAATATTTTCAGGAAGTGTAGTAATATGAGAAAATGATAAATCCAATTCTTTTAATTTTTTCAAATTGATAATATTTTCTGGTAAAAACTCACAGTCAATATGTAACTGTAAAACAGATAATTCGGGTAATTTTTGAACAATCTCATCAAATAATTTAATGTTATTATCATTATCCAAATGTAAATATAAAGATTGTAATTTTTTTAATTGTACAATACTATCAGGCAACTGAATTAACTTTTCACAATCTAAATTTAATGATTGCAACTCTTCTAATTGACCTATACTCTTTGGTAATTGAATAATATTACTACAACCTTCCAATTTTAATGTTTTTAATTGTTTTAATTCTCCAATTTTTTCAGGTAACATTGTTAAACTTTTACATTCAATTAAAGTTAATTCTTTTAACTGTTTTAATTTTCCAATACTTTCAGGAAGTTGAGTTAAATTATCACAATAAAGCAAATTTAATTTTTCTATTTCTTTACATTCTCCAATGCTTTCAGGAAGTACTGTTAATTCACTACAATATTCTAAATATAACTCTTTTAATTGTTCTAATTGACCGATATTTTCAGGTAATTTATTAAGACTATAACAATCTGATAAATCCAAATATTCTAATTGTTTTAACTGACCAATACTTTCAGGTAAAGAAATTAAATTTTCACAAGCAGATAAATTTAATTCTCTTAACTGTTGTAATTGACCAATATTTTCAGATAGCGTAGTAAGATTTTCGCAATTTTCTAAATTTAATTTTTTTGCTTGTTTTAATTGACAAATACTATCGGGTAAAGTAATAAGATTTTCGTTGCATGACAAATCTAATTCTTCAAGTTCAAGCAGATAATTATATTTTTGCTCAACCGTATCAAGATAATCAGGTATGTCAATTAAATTTTCTAATTCTGTAACAAGCAATTTACGCATTTTTTTAATTTAATTAAATTATTAAAAACAATCTTTCAGGCTGCCTGAAAAAATAAAACAAATCTTTCAGGCAGCCTGAAAATATAATATAAACAAAGCATTAAGCCTGTTTATTTGCTTCTTGCTGTGCCATCGCTTCGCGTTGTTGGCGATACATTTCGTCAAAATTTAGCGGTGCCAAATACACGGGCATAAAGCCTGCACGCGTTACCAAATTGCTGATTTCTTCGCGTGCGTATGGGAAGAGAATGTTCGGGCAAGTAACATTCAACAACACTTCCAAGGCTTCGGTGGGGAAGTTTTGTGCCAAGAAAATGCCCGCACTCACCACTTCCACCAAGAACATGGTGTTTTTCTCTTTGGTTTCTTCCAAAGTGGCAGTGAGCGTGGCGTGCAAGGACACTTCATAAAAACCGTCTTCCAAAGCCCGAGACGCAATGGCAATTTTAATGTCCAACTCGGGCTGGGTGCGTGTGCGAAACACTTCGGGAGCGTGCGGCACTTCCAAAGACGCATTTTTGATGTACAGTTTTTCAATATTAAATGCAGGTTGCCCTGCTTCGTCTGTTGCTGTTGCTGGGTTTTCAGCCATAATTTTATTCCTTAAAAAAAAGAGTTATTGTCAATAAAAAGTTTCAGGTAGCCTGAAAATTAACATTCTGCCAAAAGTCTATCCAAAGCACCTTGCCGATTTAAGGCATTCAAATCATCAAAACCGCCGATGTGTGTATCACCGATAAAAATCTGCGGCACGCTCTTGCGACCTGTTTTCGTCATCATCTCAATACGGCGTTCAAAGTCAAGGTCAATGCGAATTTCTTCCCACTCGCAAATCCCCTTTTGCTTAAACAGATTTTTCGCCATTGTGCAGTAAGGGCAAAAATTTGTGGTGTAAATCTTAATGTGTGGCATTTTTTGTTCTCACAAAAAGACGAAATTTTACACGATTTTAGAAAACAATGGGTTAGCGGTTTGTTTTCAGGCAGCCTGAAAATAAGCATTATAGTCGTTTCACAGCAAAACCATACAGCGTAACGATAGCCTTGCCATATTATTTATACTGTCGCAGGCTCACCGCCTTGCCTGCTTTTGCTGTGAACCGACTATATTTCACGAAGTGAAATCTTTTATTTGCAAAGCAAATAAAAGAGATGACGCAGTCATCAAACCACAATTTAAACGAGCCGTAAGGCGAAGTTAAAATAGTTTCAGGTTGCCTGAAATATATTTAAGTTATTGTAATTATGATATTTTATTATTGCTACACGGATTCGGAATGGCTCACGCCATTCCCATAAATTATATTTTAAAGATTTTGCGTAACTAAAATCGAATCCGTGTGGCGTTGAATCAATCTATCCTTTCAGGCTGCCTGAAAAATAAAACCTGTCATTGCGATAACCATTAAACTCAATTCAAATACCAATCGCTATCGTGATATTTGGCAACCACTTCGCGAAACAACACCACGCACATAGCGGCTAATGGTAGAGCCAATAGCATGCCGACAAAGCCCAATAATTCGCCAAATGCGGTAAGTGCAAAAATCACCGCCAATGGCGATAAGCCAATTTTTTCGCCGACAATTTTGGGGGTGATAATAAAACTTTCTAAAAATTGTCCAACCAAAAACACGCTCCACACGGCAATGAGTCCGCCGATTGAATTGAACTGTAAAACAGCAGCAAGTGTGGCTAATAATAAGCCTGTAAATGCACCTAAATAAGGCACAAACACCAAAAGCCCCGCAATCATACCAATCGCAAAGCCGTTATCTAAACCCGTGAGCATTAAACCTACGCCATACACCACGCCCATAATAATCATCACCGACAACTGTCCGCGTAAAAATTCGCCCAAAACTTGGTCTAAATCGCCTGCAATGCGTTGCACTGTGGGCTTAAATTTCACAGGAATCAGTGCATAAACATTGTCAATCCAGCGTTGCCAATCCAAAAGAAAGTAATACAGCAAAAACGGCAACAGCATTAAATTGACCGCAAATGTAATAATACCGCCGCTTTGTTTGAGCAAAGACGGGGCGAGTTTTGTTAAGGCTGCCTGAACGGTTTGATTATGCTCTGCCCACAGTTGATTGAAAGAACCTGCGTCTAACGCGTAATTGGTGTGAAAAACTTGGTTGAGAAACGGCACGGCTTTATTATTAACCCATTGAAATAATTGTGGAATTTTGGCAATCATATTTTGCGTTTGGTTGATTAACATCGGCACAATTATCATCATTAACACAATGATAATGGCAATCGTCAATAACATCACCAGCATCGCCGCCTTGCCACGACTCATTTTTCGCGATAATTTTTCGGTCAGCGGATTAAGAATATAAGCCAAAACCGCTGCTGTTACAAACGGCGTTAAAACGGATTTTAGAGCAACAAACAGCCACACGGCGGCAATCATTAACGCCAATATACCCAAAATTGTCCAAATGGATTGTTTTTTTTGCGGATAATACATTTTCACTCTCCAAAGATTGAGAAAATAGGCGGTATTCTACCGTATTATTGAATGATTTTCAGGCTGCCTGGAAAGGCAATCACAATGCCAAAGAACGCAAATATTCACGCAATGCGTCCCCTGTTTCGGGGTGTTTTAAGCCCAAATCCACTGTGGCTTGTAAATAGCCGATTTTACTGCCACAGTCGTAGCGTTTGCCATCAAACGGATAAGCAATCACCGTTTCGTATTGCAATAGGCGGGCAATGGCATCTGTCAGTTGAATTTCGCCGCCTGCACCGCGCCTTATGGTCGATAAAAATTCAAAAATTCGCGGCGTTAAAATGTAGCGACCGACTACGGCTAAATTGCTTGGTGCCACATCGGGGTGCGGTTTTTCGACAATATTTTCAATGCGTTGTCTGCCGTCCAATTCGCCTGTTGCCACAATACCATATGAACCCGTTTGGCTTTTTTCCACTTCTTCCACACCCAACACCGAGACACCTGTTTGTTCGTACACTTCAATCATTTGCCGCAATGCCCCTTTGGGTGCGTCAATTAAATCATCGGCTAAAATTACCGCAAAAGGCTCATTGCCTATTGCAGGTTTGGCACACAACACCGCATGCCCCAAGCCTAATGCTTCTGACTGACGAATGTAAATACACGATACATTGGACGGCACAACATTTTGCACACACGATAACAGTTTTTCTTTATTGCGAATGGCAAGTTCATTTTCCAATTCATACGCCTTATCGAAATGGTCTTCAATCGAGCGTTTGTGGCGACCCGTAATAAACACCAACTCGGTACAACCTGCTTCAACCGCCTCTTCCACAGCGTATTGAATAAGCGGCTTATCCACAATCGGCAACATTTCTTTGGGATTGGCTTTGGTCGCAGGCAAAAAACGCGACCCCATTCCTGCCACAGGAAAAACGGCTTTTTTAATCAAAGAAGACATCGGCGTATTCCTAATAATCAAAAATAAGGCGTTATTTTACCTGATTACCATCAAAGTTTCAGGCAGCCTGAAAAACTTTTATTCTCCGTTTTCCCCTTGAAAAAACACTACTCTTATATGAAAATATAGGGTTTTTATTTTTAATGCTTGCGGTTTGATTTTGGCTTTCGCCGAACGCTGTTTCAGGCTGCCTGAACTTGGAAAAACACGATGGACGCTTTATTGATTGAACTTTTAACCGAAGAATTGCCCCCCAAAGCCTTGAAAAATTTAAGTCAGCATTTTGCGGCGACCATTAGTCAGGGTTTGTTTGACGCTCGCTTAATTGACCACGCCGAAAATCATACGGCATTTGCCACGCCACGCCGTTTGGCGGTGTTGGTGCCAAATGTCAAAGGCGTTCAGCCTGATATGCACATGGTCAAAAAAGGGCCGTCTGTTGCCAATGCCTTGCAAAATGGTGAGCCAACCCGTGCCTTGCAGGGCTTTATGCGGTCTTGCGGGGCGGAATTGTCGGCGTTAAAAATCATCAATGACGGCAAGCAAGATGTGTATGCGTTTGAATACACGCAACACGGTAAATCTTTGGCTGAATTATTAGGCGAAATTTTGCAAACGGCAGTGAAAAAATTGCCCATTCCCAAAGTCATGCGTTGGGGCAGCAGTACGCATACATTTGTGCGTCCTGTGCATAAGTTGTTGGTTTTACACGGAAATCAAACGCTTTCTGTGTCGGTTTTGGGTTTGGATAGTGGCAACAGCACACTCGGTCATCGCTTTTTATCATCAGGCGAAATTGTGATTGATCACGCCGATAATTATGAACAAATTTTATTCAATCAAGGCAAGGTGATTGCGTCTTTTGAACAACGCAAAGCAAATATTCAGGCTGCCTTAAATCAGTTGGCGGCTCAATATCAAGCCTCTGTGGCGGCGGACAATGGTTTATTAGAAGAAGTAACCGCTTTGGTTGAGTATCCTGTTGTTTTACAAGGTGAATTTGAACAGCATTTTTTAAGCGTGCCGCAAGAATGTTTGATTTTGACCATGCAGCAAAATCAAAAATATTTCCCCTTGTTGGACGCAAACGGCAAACTCACGCACCGTTTTTTAATGGTGTCGAATATGCAGGCTGAAAATCCTGAACATATTATCAAAGGCAACGAACGCGTTTTGCGTGCAAGATTAAGCGATGCACAATTTTTCTTCGAGCAGGATAAAAAACGCACGCTTGAAAGCCGCCTGCCCAAACTCACGCATGTGGTGTATCACAATCAATTAGGCACGCAAGCCGAACGCATTGTGCGGCTGATTGATATTGCGGTTTATATTGCGGGGCAAATGAACGCCGATGTGGCTCAAACCCTGCGTGCGGCGGAATTGTGCAAAGCCGATTTGGTGTGCGAAATGGTGGGCGAGTTCCCCGAACTGCAAGGCATTATGGGACATTATTACGCTTTAAATGACGGCTTGGACGAAGTGGTTGCAAGTGCGATTGAAGAACATTATCTGCCACGCTTTGCAGGCGATAGGCTGCCTGAAAGCCCAGTTGGCGTAAGCGTTGCACTGGCTGATAAATTAGAAACATTAGTCGGCATTTGGGGCATTGGCTTAAAACCCACAGGCGACAAAGACCCGTACGGCTTACGCCGCAATGCGTTAGGCATATTGCGAATGGCAATGCAACACGATTTAACGCTCTCATCTTTGGTACAAATTGCTTTTGATATCTTTGAAAAAGGCAAACTCGCTGACGGCACGGTGTCGGAAGTATTAGAATTTATGGACGCACGGCTTTCGATTATGTTGCAAAACGACTACGCCCACGATGAAGTGGCTGCGGTTTTGGCGGTTAAAACAGGCAATTTAGGCGATATTCCTGCACGATTGTCTGCGGTGTCGCACTTTAAGAAACTCGCCGAAGCCCAAGCCTTATCCGCTGCCAACAAACGGGTGAGCAATATTTTGAAGAAAAACGCCGTTTCTTTGAACGAAATTCAAATCGAAGACGCATTGCTTGTGGAGCCTGCCGAAAAAGATTTATACGCCGCCGTATCCACGATTGCCGAAAAAGTGCAACCGTCTTTGGCAAATAAAGATTTTCAGGCAGCCTTAACCGCTTTGGCACAACTGAAAGCCCCGATTGACGCATTTTTCGATAGCGTCATGGTGATGGCAGACGATTCGCGTATTCGCCATAACCGTTTGAATTTGCTTGCGTTTATTCAAAAACAAACAAACGCTGTGGCAGATATAGGCTTATTAGATTGTTAAGCGTTTTGTGAATAAACAAAAACCGTTTCAGGCTGCCTGAAACGGTTTTTTTTATAGTTATAGTCGATTCACAGCAAAACCATTCAGCGTCTGCTGAGCCTTGCCGTATTATTTATACTGTCGCAGGCATTCCGCCTTGACTGCTTTTGCTGTGAACCGACTATAATACACTACACTTCAAAAATTATTTTTTCACTTGCTGATATAAATCCAAAACTTTGGCGACCGTTTCGTCAATGGTTAAATCGGAAGAATCAACCAAATGAGCGTCTGCCGCTTGTTTCAGCGGGGCAACGGGGCGGGTTTTGTCTTTTTCATCGCGTTTTTCAATATCGGATAAAATTTGTTGAAATTGAGCAGTATTCAAGGCAATGCCTAATTGTTTGGCACGCCGTTCGGCACGAATTTGTGCGGTTGCGGTTAAGAAAACTTTTAACACCGCTTCGGGAAACACCACAGTTGCCATATCGCGACCGTCTGCCACAACGGCGGACGCACGCGAAAAATCTCGCTGCCGTTGCAATAAGGCTTGTCGCACTTTGGGCAGAGCCGCAATTTGACTGGCTAATAGGCTGATTTCTTCGGTGCGAATGTCGGCAGACACATTATTGCCATTTAACAAAATTTCGCCACAATGAAACATCACAGGCAGGTGCAAGGCTAATTCAGCCACAGCGTTTTCGTCCTGCAAATCCACGCCCTGCTCTTTGGCATACAAGGCGGTTAAGCGATACAACGCCCCTGAATCTAAATACGCCCACTCCAAAGCGTCAGCCACTTTCGCCGCAACCGTTCCCTTGCCAGACGCGGACGGCCCATCAATCGCAATTACTGGATATGCCATAATGTATTTCCTATTTTGTGTTTCAGGCAGCCTGAAAGTGCCTATTTTACAGGCTTTTCAGGCTACCTGAAAAATTATTTATCTTCATTCTTCCGCCATAAAATAATCAATTTACCTGAATGAGCCACTAATTGTGCGTTCAGTCGCTCGCAAAAGATTTGGGCGAATTGTTCTCGCTCATCTCTATCGTCATTGCGAACACGAATTTTAATTAACTCGTGGGCTTTTAAGGCAATATCCGCTTCGCGTATCACTGCGTCTGTTAAACCGTTCTGACCGACAATCACCACAGGTTTTAAGGCGTGGGCTTGGGCTTTTAAGGCTTGGCGTTGTTTGGGGCTTAAAGTTTGTTTGTCCATTTGCAATACAATTTAATTAAAATACGCTATTTTACTCGCAGTTCATTTACAATACGCGGTTTATTTTATCTTTCAGGCAGCCTGAAAATTATATTCAAATGAGTAATCCGCCCAAAAAAAACCGCTCCAAAACTTCACAAGCGTGGTTGAATGAGCATGTGAATGACCCTTTTGTGCATTTGGCACAAAAAGAAGGTTACCGTGCAAGAGCCGCTTATAAGTTATTAGAAATAAACGAAAAATACAATTTATTGCGTCCGAATATAACGATTGTCGATTTGGGTTCAGCACCAGGTTCTTGGTCGCAAGTAGTCGCTCGAAAATTAGGAAAATCAGCCACTGTTTTCGCTTTGGATATTCTGCCGATGGACGAAATTGACGGCGTAACATTTATTCAAGGCGATTTTCGCGAAGACGCCGTTTTGCAACAATTAGAAAAGGCAGTGGGCGAAAAAGCGGTTGATTTGGTGATTTCTGACATTGCCCCCAATATGAGCGGCAACACGGTAACCGACCAAGCGAAAAGTTTTTATCTCTCTGATTTGGCTTTGGACTTTGCCCGCAACCATTTGAAAGACGGCGGCAATTTTTTAATCAAAGTGTTTCAGGGAGCGGGTTTTAATGAATATATGCAAGCGTTAAAATTGTCCTTTGCCAAAACCATATCGGTCAAACCCAAAGCGTCTCGCGGCAGGTCAAACGAAATTTATCTATTGGGTCGTGGGTATCGGAGATGATTTCAGGCTGCCTGAAACAAGGTTTAGTTGATACGAAGTATCAACCTTTAACAAACGCAGTTTGTTAAAGTGGATTGCGAAGCAATCAAACCGAAGTTTCTGCGAACGAAGTGAAGCTAAAACAAGGTTTATTTCACCGTTAGGTGAAATCTTTATTGACGCCGTCAATAAAGGATTACGAAGTAATCAAACCGAAGTTTCTGCGAGCCGACAGGCGAAGTTAAAACGCTTTTTTTATTCTTTTTACAAGATGAAATGAATTAAAATAAACCCTTTTATAATTTTTATCAGAAAGAAAACCATGACCGCACAAATTATTGACGGCAAAGCCGTATCTGTAAAATGTTTAGACAAAATTGCTGCCGAAGTGGCAAAACGCACCGCCGAAAACAAGCGTCCGCCGTGCCTTGCGGTGATTTTAGTGGGCGACAATCCAGCCAGCCATGTGTATGTTCGCAATAAAAAAAATGCGTGCGAAAAAGTGGGTTTTCGTTCTTTGTCGTATGAAAAATCGGCTGATTTTAGTGAAGCCGAATTGTTGGCATTGATTAACGAACTCAATAACGATGACACTGTTGATGGCATTTTGGTGCAACTGCCTGTGCCTGACCATATCGACAGTCAAAAAATTATTGAAAGAATCCGCCCCGATAAAGATGTTGATGGTTTTCACCCTTACAACATCGGGCGTTTGGCGGTAAAAATGCCCTTAATGCGTCCTTGCACGCCCAAAGGGGTGATGACTATGCTGGCTGAATATGGTATTGATGTTAAAGGAAAAAATGTAACGATTGTGGGGCAGTCGAATATTGTTGGCAGACCGCAAGCCTTGGAAATGCTGATGAATCGAGCCACCATTACCGTGTGCCACACCGCAACAAAAGACTTGCCTGCGGAAGTAGGTAGAGCGGATATTGTGGTTGCCGCTGTGGGTCGTCCGAATTGCATTAAAGGCGAATGGATTAAAGACGGTGCAGTGGTGATTGATGTGGGCATTAACCGCTTGGAAAACGGCAAATTGTGCGGCGATGTGGAATTTGCAACGGCACGAGAAAAAGCGTCTTATATCACGCCTGTGCCAGGCGGCGTAGGGCCGATGACGATTGCGTCTTTGTTGGAAAATACATTAGAAGCGGCAAAGTTGCACGATAAATAATTGTTTTCAGGCAGCCTGAAAAAATTACTGTCATTGCGAGCCTTGCCAAAGGCAAGGCGTGGCAATCTCCGCATGCAAGGAGAATGGATTTTATTTTTCAGACTGCCTGAAATAAGAAAAAGGAAAAGAAATGACTTACTCTAAATTTAAAGCATTAAATTATAGAAGAAATGATTGTTCTAAACCATTTTGGGAACGCAATAAATATGCCAAAGATATTTTTGAGCATTCAAGATTATTTGCTCAAAATTATAAAGAATTTAATGATATTGCAGAATGTGTTTATTTTGTTTCTGATAATGTCGGGGAAAAAATTATAGAAAAAATTTACGATGAAAAAAATAAACGATTTATTTGTTGTTTTTCCCATTTCACAAGCGATAATAATGACGGTGAAGAGTTAATGTGGGGTCATTATGCTAATGGCTCAAAAGGCATACGGATTGATTTTATTGTTGATAGTTTTAGAAGTTATATAAAACCAGTACAATATAAACAAAAAGAACATTTTGTTACTAATGAAGAATTAGAAAAAGAACTTAAAAATGATTTAAAAAATATAATGTGTCGAAAAAGTAAGGCTTGGGAATATGAACAAGAATATAGAGCAATTTTAGAACAAAATTACTTGCCCATCGAAATTAAAAAAATCACTTTGGGTAAAGGATTTTTTCTTGATACAAAATCATCTAATTCAAGAGAAGCACAACAAGATTTTGAAAACCATATTTTGAAAATAGCCAGTTTCATTTATCAAGTTTTAAAAGATAACGAAAAATATTCATCAGAAATGCCTGAATTTTATCGTTATCAAGATAAATATTCACAAGAATTGATTAAAATAGAAACAGATGAATTAGAGAATTATATTGCAAAACATACTGAATTTATTATTACTTAATGATACTTTCAGGCAGCCTGAAACTAAATAAGTTCGTTCTTTCCACGCAAAAGCATTGTAGCGATAAAAAATCGTAAAATCCGAGACGCCGTTTCGGAAATGTGAAAAAAATTTTATCGGTTTTACTCGTTTATTAAAAGATAATCTTTCAGGCAGCCTGAAAACACATTGAAGAAGAAACACGCTATGACAAATCCAAACACATTCACCGCACCGTCATTTGACCGCCACACGCCGCTGTCGTGGTATCGTGAAGCCGCCAAGCAGGCGGGTTTTGTCAAAGACCCTGCACAGGAAAAAGCCATACACGCCCTTGACCAACTTTGGCATCAACTGATTGATTTCAAAGAAAAACGCAATCGTTTTTTGGGGCGTTCTTTGCGTTCGCCTGTGTCGCCCAAAGGTTTGTATTTTTGGGGCGGTGTCGGGCGTGGTAAAAGTTTTTTAATGGACGCTTTTTACGGTTGCTTGCCTTATATTCGCAAAAAACGCGTGCATTTTCATGCGTTTATGTCGGAAATTCATCAGCGGCTGAACAATCTCAAAAATCAGGAAAATCCTGTTATGGCGTTGTCGGCACAAATTGCGGGTGAAGTGCGTGTTTTGTGTTTTGATGAATTTCACATTAGCCACATTGCGGACGCAATGATTTTGGGCAGATTATTAGAAGGTTTATTTCTTCACGGCGTGGTTTTGGTGATGACTTCTAACTACGCCCCAGACGCTTTGTATCCGAACGGTTTGAATCGCCACAACTTTTTGCCCACGATTGATTTAATCAAACAGCAACTGACGGTGCTCAATGTTGATGGCGGCAATGATTACCGTATGCGAACCCTGACAAATGCCGATGTGTATTTTCCTGTGGATGAAGACGGCGAAAAAGCCTTATCTGCTCTGTTTTCTCGTCTGACCGAAGGTTCTAAAAGGCTGCCTGAACACATAGAAATTTTAGGTAGAAAAATCGCTTGTCTTGGGCAAACGAATGAAGCCATTTGGTTTGATTTTGAAGAACTTTTTTTCACCGCTCGCTCGCAAGAAGATTATTTGCGTTTGGCAAAAAAATTTCGCTTTATTTTTATTTCGGGCATTCGCCCTATGAGTGCCGCCGAACAAAACGAAGCCAGACGGCTCACTTGGTTTATTGATGTGGCGTATGATTACCGTGTGAAATGCTGTGCAACCATTTCAGGCAGCCTGAACGAACTTTACACACACGGCAGTTTTGCGAATGAATTTACCCGCACGGTAAGCCGTATGCAGGAAATGCAATCGGCAGAATATTTGGCTTTGCCGCATTTGGCTTTGCAGTGAGAAGTTAGTAGTGAGCAGTGAGCAGTTGTTATGTCAATCCTGCGGATTGACGGATATATTTAGATAACGCTTCGATTTTTTTTTCAGGCTGCCTGAAAGGCACAATCGAAGCGTTACCTAAAAATAATCCGTTTTGCCGTCAGGCAAAACAAAACAACTGCTCACTGCTCACTGCTAACTTCTCCCTGCTAACTACTCACTAATTTGATATAATCCCCCATTCTTTAAATATATTTTCTATACACAATGGCAAGAAGAAGAAGTAGCAGACGCCGTTCATCTCGTGGCGGCGGCGGAAATGGCATTATTACAGGCATTTTGATTGGTATGATTTTGGCAGTCGGTGCGGTTGCGGTGTTGATGTGGTATATGAACAACAAACACAATACTCTGCAACAGCCGCAGGTTGAACGCAACGACCCCAATGAATATCAACGCCCACAACGCACAGCAACGCCTGTAACTACGGAAATTATTCGTCCGCAAGACGCTGGCGTGCCGCCCTTGCAAACCGAAGTTGTGCCTGAAACGCCAGCCACACCTGAAAATACAGTGGCAAGCACGACCGAAACCGATAAAAAAGAAATCGCCAAAAAAGAAGAACCCAAAAAAGCCAATGACGATGTTTTGGGCGAATTTATTCGTAAAAAAGACCAAGAAAAACAAGCAGATAAAAAACCTGAAAAAGAGAAAAAAGACGATTTGGGCAATTTAATCGCCAAAATCGACCAAGACAAACAAGCGAAAAAAAATCAAGATGACGATGATTTAGGCAATTTAATTGGTCGAATAGAACAAAAAAACAACAAGCAGCCTGAAAAACAAACCGCTCAAAAAAGTGTTTTCAAACCTGTTGTTGAAGGCAAAAGCGTGGTTCAGGCAGGCTCGTTTGCCACACAGGAACAAGCCGAAAATCAACGCGCTAAATTAAGTATGTTGGGCGTTTCCACGCATATTGAAACAGCGGTTCGAGACGGCAAAACTTATTATCGTGTGCGGTCGGGTTCGATTGATACCGAACAAGCCTACGCCTTGAAAAAGCGTTTGGCTGAACAAAATACCGACAGCATTGTGATTCCATACCGTTAAATCATCATAAGGAAAAAACGATGAAAATCAAACACATAATTACAGGATTAACCTTATCTTTGTCTTTTATCGCGGCAAATGCTGACGATTTGGCATTGGGCAAAGATTACACCGTTTTGCAAAAACCCATTGCCCAATTACAAAAAGATAAAATCGAAGTATTGGAATTTTTTGCCTATACTTGTATTCATTGCAAAAATTTAGAAAAAGAACTCGCAGGCAAAGTGCAAAATCTGCCTGCCGACTCGTATTTTCGCCCAGTGCATGTGGTGTGGGACGATGGTTACACCAATTTAGCCCGCATTTCGGCAGCGGTTAGTGCGTCTGGCACCAAAAAAGAAGCCAATCCTGCCATTTTTTCCGCCATTTTCGATAAAAATGTGGATTTACGCAATCCCACTGTATTCAAAACTTGGATTAACACACAGGGAGCATGGGGCAAAAAACTGTTAGACGCATACAACAGCCCCACAAATGTGGCAGAAGGTCAAGCAATGGAACGCATGACGCTGGAATACAATATCAACAGCACACCGCAAGTGATTGTGGGCGGCAAATACCGCATTAAATCATCAGGCAACTACGCCCAAGATATGCAAATATTGGATAAACTGATTGCCAAAGTGCGTCAAGAACGCAAAATGCCTGCCCCAGCGGCTAAACCAACCACGCAAAAGCCCGCAAAAGTATCGTTTTTAGGCACAGGTGCGTTGTTAGCCGCCAAAGCCAATGGCAAATAAACCGTAAGACAATATTTCAGGCAGCCTGAAAGTCATCATCATTCAAAGGACAACACCAAAATGATTACCGTCAGCACATTACATAAAATGAAAGCCACTGGCGACAAAATTGCCATGCTCACCTGTTATGACGCAACCTTTGCCGCTGCCATGGACGCGGCTGGCGTGGATATGTTGTTGATTGGGGATTCTTTGGGCATGGCTGTGCAAGGGCATACTTCAACTTTGCCTGTAACATTGGACGATATGTGTTATCACACGGCATGCGTGGCACGCGGTGTCAAAAATGCGATGATCGTTGCCGACTTCCCCTTTGGCGTGGCACAGCAAAGCAAGGAACAAGCCTATCAAGCCGCTTGTCGCTTAATGGCAGCAGGTGCGGCTATGGTAAAAGCCGAAGGCGGCGAATTTATGGCAGAAACCACTGCCTTTTTAGAACAACGCGGCATTCCCGTGTGTGCCCATATTGGCTTAACGCCGCAGTGGGTGAATGCCTTTGGCGGTTATAAAGTGCAAGGCAAAACCGAAGACGCGGCGGCACAACTCATCAAAGACGCAAAAGCCCACGATAACGCAGGGGCGAGTATTGTGTTAATGGAGTGCGTACCTGCCGATTTAGCCCGCCAAATCACCCAAAGCGTGCATTGCCCCACAATCGGCATTGGTGCAGGTAAAGATTGCGATGGGCAAGTTTTGGTGATGCACGATATGTTATGGGTAACCGACAGCAAAAAAGCCCGCTTTGTGAAAAACTTTATGGCAGGCAAAGACAATATTCAAGCCGCCTTTGCCGATTATGTTCAATCGGTGAAAAACGGCACATTTCCAGCACAAGAACATTGGTTTTAAAGTTTCAGGTAGCCTGAAATAAAAAAACCTTTGTTTTTATACAACAAAGGTTTTTTATCGTCTTATTTACGCTTGATTTTGTTGTGCTACGGTTTTGGCAAACACATCAATAATCGGTTGAATTTGAGCGTGTTTGAGTTTGAGTGCCGCTTTATTCACAATCAGGCGGCTGGAAATGTCGCAAATGTGTTCCACTGCTTCCAAATTATTGGCACGCAAAGTGCCGCCTGTGGAAACCAAATCTACAATCGCATCTGACAAACCCACGAGTGGAGCGAGTTCCATTGAGCCGTACAATTTAATAATGTCGATATGCACGCCTTTTTGAGCAAAGTGTTCGCGAGCGATATTGGGGTATTTTGTAGCAATGCGTAAGCGACTGCCTGCACTGGACACTTTTTGATAATCAAAGCCTTGTTTGACCGCAACCATCATTTTGCATTGGGCAATTTTCAAATCCAAAGGCTGATACAAACCGCCCCCACCGCTTTCAATCAACACATCTTTGCCCGCAATGCCAAAATCTGCCGCACCGTAACGAACATAAGTCGGCACATCGGACGCACGCACAATAATCACCCGCATATTATCGTGATTGGTCGGCAATATCAGTTTGCGTGAAGTCTCTGGATTTTCCAAAACTTCAATTCCTGCGGCGGCAAGCAGTGGCAAGGTTTCGTCAAAAATGCGTCCTTTGGATAAGGCGATGGTTAAAGTATTGTTTTCGTTCATTGTTAATCTTTCAGGCTGCCTGAATAAGCCATAAAACGGGCTATTATAGTCGATTTTTAATAAGAATAAAAAAAACACGCCCACTTGGCAGGCGTGTTTTTTTTAAGCGACAGCAATCAATGTTGATGACCTGCGTGATGATTAGGCATTACCATTTGTGGCGGCGGCGGGGCTTTATGTTCGCCGTGCATATGAGCGTGCATATTGCCTTTTTGTGGCGTTTCGTTTGACATATCTTTAACCGTTACGGTAACGGTTTTTTCGCCTGCGTTTTTGAATTTCAGCGTTAAAGGATATGTTTGCCCTTCGACAAATGGCTCGTGCAAATCCATAAACATTACATGCAATGAATCTGGTTTAAGTTCAACGGTTTGCCCTGCTGGCACGGAAATGCCGTCTTTCATTTCACGCATTTTCATCACACCGTTTTCATCTATCGTGGTGTTGTGTAACTCGGTTTTGCTCGAACGCGGCGTGGAAGCGGCAATCAATACATCGTCCGTTTTGCCGTCATTTTTAATATTCATAAACGCACCGCCTCGTTTTACTGTGGGTGCGGTTATGCGAGAACGGGGGTTTTCAATGTGAATATCTGCGAATGCAGCAACAGATAACAGCAAAGCAGACAGGGTTACAACAGTTTTCTTCATTATTTTGTTCCTTATGAAGAGTGGTTGAGAAAAATTCAGTTTGCCTAAAAATGGTGTTTAGGCAGCCTGAAAAGATTATAGTCAGTTAATTAACACGATATTAAAGTATATTTATCCTGCGTTTTGTAGCATATAACGGCGTAAAACCTGATTCAGATAGCCTTGCCAATTTTTGCCTGATTTTTGAAAATATTGCAAAATATCGTCATCAATTTGCAATGAAACGGTACTTTGTTTGTGTGTTGGCGGAAAACTTTTTGGGCGTTGCCAATTCAATTCAGGATTATAAGGAATATCGTCATAATCAATTTCTTCATCGGGCATATCGGCTAACGCTTGCAAGCGTTTGATTTGCTTTTCCGTCATCGGCGGCGGATTATTCGGGTCAAAAGAAACCTTGACGATATTTTTGGTTTTCTTGTCCATTTGCTTTCCTTGCTGAAATAATGCGGATATTTTCACCACGCACCGTATATGTTACAAAAATCAGAACACCGCAAGCAATGCCCACGGTATTCCAACGCTCTTCGCCATAATAACTGCGATTATCTATTGTTTCAATACGATAATGGTCAGTAAAAACATATAAAGCGTCTTCAAAGGCAATTTTATGTTTTTTCAGGTTGGCTTGTGCTTTATCTTCGTTCCATTCAAATTGCATCATGACATGACTTTTGATTAGCCAATTTCCCCCGCCTGTTCCGCATGAATAACCTGCGTAATTTTATTATTTTCATCAACCAAAACCACTTTGGGGCGGTGTGTGGCAACTTCTTTTGCGTCTATCAAAACAAACGACATAATAATCACAATATCGCCTTTCTGCACTAATCGTGCGGCGGCTCCGTTTAAGCAGATTTCGCCCGAGCCTTTTTTGCCTGCAATAGTGTAAGTTTCAAAGCGTTCGCCGTTGTTATTATTGACAATTTGCACTTTTTCGTGAATATCAATGCCTGCGGCGTTAAGCAAATCGGTATCAACCGTAATGCTGCCGACATAATTTAAATTTGCGTCTGTTACAGTGGCTCGGTGAATTTTGCCGTTCATCAATGTTTTTAACATAATTTATTCCGTAAATGTAATAATCTGCCAACCCTTTTCAATGGCTTCTTGGCGTAACACAGGGTCAGGATTGACCGCAATCGGATTATCAACCAAACGCAGCAAGGGCAAATCGTTGTGCGAATCGCTGTAAAAATAAGTGCGTTCGTAATCGCTCATTTGTTTGCCTTGTTGTTGCAACCATTCATTCAAACGCACAATTTTACCTTCTTTAAATGACGGTGTGCCAGTATATTCACCTGTGTAGTTATTATTTTTATCGGTAACTAATTTCACGCCGACTATTTCTTTTATGCCAAATCGAGCCGCAATCGGCGTGATGACAAACTCATTTGTGGCAGAAACAAGCACCACATCATCAGCATTATCTATATGATTTTTAACTATATTTTTTGCCGTTTCGGTAATGTGATGAACAATATATTTGTTCATAAATTCAGCGTGCATTAAATTAAGTTTATCACGCGAAAATTTGGCTAATGGGGCTAATTGAAACCGCAAAAAAGCGTCAATATCCAAACAACCGTTGTCATAATCATCATAAAATTTGTCGCGTTTTTGGCTGTCTTCTTCGCTAAAAATACCTTTTTCCGCTAAATAAGCCGCCCACGCCACATCAGAATCGCAGGTAATCAGCGTTCGGTCTAAATCAAAAATGGCTAAATTTGTCATTGTGTTACTCGTTTATTTTAAATGTTCAAATATTTTCAGGCTGCCTGAATAATTATAGTCAAATCGTTTCAAAATGTTAAAAACTGTGTCATTGCGAGCCGAAACGCAGTTTCGGCGTGGCAATCCAGTTCAAACCGATAGGTTTGAACCAACGCCGTAAGGCGTTGTAACACACTGTTTCTTTTATCATTTAAGCAACCTAAAAGACATAATGCAAGGGTGTTAAAACGCCTTACGGCGTTTGTTTTGTCTAACGGCAAAACTGGATTGCCACGACTTGAACTTCGTTCAAGTCTCGCAATGACACGCAGGATTAAATCCAAATGGTAAAATATTTATAAATAGTAAGTTGTTGTTATTTTTTAATTTAATTATAAATCGATTTAATTTTCTCTAACTCTTTCCCATACGCCACAAAAAGGGTAATCAGGATAAACTAATCGCCAAGTTTGTTCACATTCTTTTAGATAAAAATGATGTGCTCTATTTCCGCCTTCATAGTAATAATATTTTTTATCTGTTAATTCTGTTACAACTCCTTGTTCTTGTGCTTTTTTAAGTAAATTTTCTAATTTACCTAATTTTTTAGGTTCTCTGAAATCTCTTGGTATCATCAATACTTTGGTTATTTCTGAATAATTATCTGAACCTATTTTTTTTATAGGAATGGAAGATTTTATATGAAGTAAATTAAAAATTATTTCTAATATATTCATTTTTTAATCCTTTTGAGTTCTTTAATTGCTTTGCCGTTTTTTAATTTTCAGGCTGCCTGAAAATCAATTCTGCGTATCCAAAAACGCCTTTAACAGCGGCACGGTCATTCGTCTTTTGTGTTGCACTGCAAAGTCGTCAAATTGTTTCAGGCAGCCTTGCAATAGCCGCATATCGCGACTGACAAAATTCATCAAATAATGAAAAACCGCGTCATCAATATACATTTGCCGCTCGTTAGCAAATTGCCGCAGGGCGTGCATTTTATCATTATCCGACAAGGGTTTGACTTCATACACCCCGCCCCAGTTTAGCCGTGTTTTCAAATCATCTCGCCAAGTCAAAGCAGCAGGCGGCGTGTCTGACGCAAATAACATAGGCGTGTTGTTGTCTTTGAGTTGATTAAATAATGCAAATAATTCAGTAAGTTGTGTATCGTTATATAAATGAATATTGTCTATGGCAATACGCGAAATGCTTTCAGGCAGCCTGAAAATATCGTCTCCATTTTCAATATAAATACCGTCATAACGCGTTTGCCACGCTTTGAGTAAATGCGTTTTGCCACTGCCAGCCTCACCCCACAGCGTCAGCACGGAAAAATCCGTATGCAAAACCTGCCACACTTCACGGTTTTTGCCCAAAACAAAATTGTCCATAGTGGGCAGTGCGTTATCAATCCATTCAAAAATTGCTTGTTTCATTGTTTTCAGGCTGCCTGAAAGTTATTCGCTTCGCCCAACCAACACTTTGCGTTTGCCGCTGCTGTCGGCAGGGGAAATGACGCTAGCGGCTTCTAATGCGTCAATAATGTTGGCTGCTCGGTTGTAGCCTATGCGTAAGTGGCGTTGTAGGGCGGAAATGGAAGTTTTGCCTGTGTCGATGACAAATTTGACGGAGGCGTCATACAACTCATCGGTTTCGCCGTCATTGTATCCGCCTGCTTCGTTACTGAATAAGTCGCCGCCAGCCACGCCTGCGGTGAGAATGTCATCAACATATTGCGGCTCGCCAAATTGTTTTAGGTATTCCACAATGCGGTGTACTTCTTCGTCTGCCACAAAAGCCCCGTGTATGCGTTGTGGATAGGGCGAGCCTGGCGGTAAAAACAACATATCGCCTTGTCCTAATAAGT
The DNA here is from genome assembly GCA_017458185.1 of Neisseriaceae bacterium. GTDB lineage: Bacteria > Pseudomonadota > Gammaproteobacteria > Burkholderiales > Neisseriaceae > RGIG9985. The sequence continues at coordinate 45,456 of JAFTFY010000008.1, read as the reverse complement.
TTTCTGCCCCTTTTTGGTCTAAAACCGTGCGGCTGTCGGTTGTGGAAGCAACCTGAAAGGCAATGCGTGTGGGAATATTGGCTTTAATTAAGCCTGTAATCACATCAACCGATGGGCGTTGTGTGGCTAAAATCAAGTGTATGCCTGCGGCACGGGCTTTTTGTGCCAGTCGTACAATGCACTCTTCGACTTTTTTCTTATCGCCCACCATCATTAAATCGGCAAATTCATCGACCACCACCACGATAAACGGGAATTTTTCCAACGGTTCAGGGTCAGACGGCGTTAGGCTAAATGGATTTGCCAAGCGTTTATTGAGTTTCTCGGCTTCGGCAATTTTTTGGTTGTAACCTGCCATATTGCGTACGCCCAAGTGGCTCATCAGCCGATAGCGTTTTTCCATTTCATTCACGCACCAATTCAAGGCATTGGGGGCAAGTTTCATATCGGTAATCACAGGGGCGAGCAAGTGCGGTATGCCTTCGTAAATCGATAACTCCAACATTTTGGGGTCTATCATAATCATACGCACTTCGTCTGGCTTGGCTTTGAACAGCATAGACAAAATCATCGCATTCACGCCGACTGATTTGCCTGAACCCGTAGTACCTGCCACAAGCAGGTGCGGTGCTTTCGCCAAGTCCGTTACAATCGGTTTGCCTGTAATGTCCTGCCCCAACGCCATGGTGAGTTTGGATTTGGCAGACGCAAAGGTTTCTGTGCCGAAAATTTCCGATAGGCGAATCATTTTGCGTTGTGGGTTGGGTAATTCCAAACCCATACAAGTCTTGCCTGGTATGGTTTCCACCACGCGAATGCTGGCATGCCCCAACGCCCTTGCCAAGTCTTTTTCTAAATTCACCACTTGACTGCCCCGCACCCCTGTATCGGGTTCGATTTCGTAACGGGTAATCACAGGACCTGCAAATGCGTCTATCACACGCACTTTCACACGAAATTCGGCAAGTTTTTCTTCAATGGTAATGGACGATTGCAAAATTTCGTCTTCGCTGACATTGGCAGAAAAATCCAATACAGGCGGAATTAACAGCGATAAATTAGGCAGTTGAAATTTACGCACAGACGCGAACAGCCGTTGCGTAACACTGGGGGCGTGCAGTTTGTCATACGCCACCACTTCGGGCTTGTGTTGCGGTGTTTCAGGCTGGTGCAAAGGCGTTGTGGGCATTGTAGAAATATTTTCAGGCTGCCTGAAAGAAGTTACGGGTGTTTCAGGCTGCCTGAACGCATTTTCTTGAACAAAATCAGCCGTTTCATCAGCCGCTAATTCATTATTCCAAATATCGTCCATAGCAGGCAGCGACCACAGGGCATTGTCTTCATAATCGAACGATTGTTGCGGTTTTTCAGGCAAAATCTCTGTTGTTTTTTTTAGCGGATTACTGCGTTTAGCAGGGTTGGCAAACGGCGTAAAAATAGTGGAAATAGGCTTTTCAGGCACTTTATTTTCAGGTTGTGCCGTATCATTCCAGCGTGCTTCGGGCGGAATAACGCTACGCACCACAGGTTTCACTGTTTCGGTACGATTTTTAGGCGAAGATTTAGGAAAATCAACATATCTTAAATGGTGTGGCAATTCGCTTTGCGGCGTGCCTAAATTTTCTGCCGTAATGATTTTGGTTTCTTTATTATCGTCCGCATGTGTTTTGTGCGATAAATTGCGGCGAAGTTCATCACCGTCAATCGTGCGTTTTTCAGGCACAGCGTTGGTTTTATTCGGTTTTTTCAGGCTGCCTGCGGCAATGGTGCGTGTGGATTGTTGCGTTTTCGGACTGTTTGCCACCGTTGCCCCAATGCGTCTGATGATTTCTTCGGCAGAAATAATTTCTTTTTCAGGATAATCATCAACAATCGGCTTGGCAGGTTTAACAGGAATTTGCCGCGAAATATCCGCCGCTGAAATCACTTCCGATTCAGGGTCAGGATTGCTTAAATCCATTGCGGGCTTTTCTTCTTTTTTATTTGAAATAACAACAGGTTGCACTTCTTCTTGCGGCTCGTCTAAATCTTCTTCGATTTCAATTTCCACTAACGAAGTGCGATGACGGTGCAAATCATTTGCCGAAATGGTTTCGGCAATTTCATCGTCATCATCATCGTCATCTAAATCTTGCAAAGGTTTCACCGAAATAATGGTTTGCGTTTTTTCAACTTGTGGCTTGGGGGTTGTTTTCGGTTGAGAAACGGCAATTTTGCGTTCTTCATCAAAGGTTTCTTTTAAACGCGTAGCCGCATGTAACTGCGTATCTTTGGGTTTGGGTGCAGACGAAAAAATCGGCAAATCGGATAAATCGTCATGCACAGGAGCAAAAAAGTCGTTTTCGTTAATGCGGCGAGTGGGCTTGCCTAGTCGTTTAATGCCGCCAAACACAGGGGCAAGCGAGATTTTTTTCATTGGTTTAATGGACGGCATCGCACCATTTTTGCTGTGGCGAGTAAGATAAATTAACTCCCACTCCCACTCTTTACGGCTTTTTTCTTGGTACAAATAAACCACCACCGAAGCCGCCACTAAACAAATCAATAAAAACAACCACGCTAACATAAAAATCTTGTCCGAGAAATCATTTGAAATAATTATAAACAGCGAATTTTACCTGAAATATTGATAAATTTCATCTTTTTTATGTATATAATTGGTTTTTCTGTAAAAAAATACCATAAATAGACACAAAAAAGATGAATAAATTAAATGAATAACTTTTGAAGAATAAAGATTTTTTGGATTATTAAATATTTTAGGTCAATGAGCAGTTAAATAATTAGCAATGAGCAATTAGAAATGAGCAATTAGGCTTTATGTTTTGCCTTGTCAGGCAAAACAGGTTAAATTTTAATAATGCTTCGATTTATTCTTTCAGGCTGCCTGAAAAGTATTGCGTAGGGACGACCCTATGTGGTCGTCCGTTCTAAAATATCCGTCAAGCCGCAAGGCTTGACTTAATAACTGCTCACTACTCACTGCTTACTGCTCACTACTCACTGCTCACTACTCACTATCACTGCCCTGCTACCGTCATCTGCTCTACCAAAATCGACCCAACACTGTGTGCGGCGTGTTTGCGTGCGTCATCGGCAATGCCTAATACTTGGGCGAACATATCTTGCAATCTGCCTGCAATGGTGATTTCTTGCACAGGATACGCAATCACGCCGTTTTCCACCCAAAAGCCAGACGCACCACGCGAATAATCGCCTGTCAGCAAATTCACCCCTTGCCCCATTAACTCGGTAACAATTAAGCCCGTACCCATTTGTTTTAACAAGTCTTTTTGGGTTGCCACTGTGGGTTTTAAGCACAAATGATGCACACCGCCTGCATTGCCTGTGGTGTTTAAGCCTAATTTGCGAGCCGAATATGTGCTTAAAAAATAACCTTGAACAACACCTTTATCAATCACCGTGCGTGGCTTGGTTGCCACACCTTCGTCATCGCACACGGCAACCGAAAACGCCTTTTTTAAGTGCGGCTCTTCTCGTAATTGAACACAATCTGGCAGAATTTTTTTACCCAAAGAATCGCATAAGAAACTGCTTTTGCGATACAACGCACCGCCTGACAAAGCCCCTGCCAAATGGGCAATCAGGCTGCCTGAAACCATACGGTCAAACAAAACAGGATACACCCCCGTTTTAACGCTGCCTGAATTTAAGCGAGCCAAAACCCGCTGGGCAGCGGTTTTACCGATTTCATCAGCAGACGCTAAATCATCAACAGAACGAGTTGCGTCCGACCAATAGTCTCTTTGCATATCGCCGTTATCGCTTGCCACAGCCACGCACGACATAGCATAACGCGTGCGTCTATCATACGCCGCAAAGCCCAAAGAGTTCGCAAACACCGACTGCGACACATCGCTTGACACTTCTGAGCCTTCGCTGTTCGTAATACGCGTATCCTGCGACAAAGCCGCATTTTCGCACTGTTTTGCCCATTCAATCGCCTGATCAGGCGTTTGCGTATAGGGGTGATACAAATCCAAATCGAACAAATCGCTTGCCAAAAATTCAGGTTCAGGCAGCCCTGAACATTCATCGTCTTCGGTAAATCGAGCGATATTCAAAGCGGCGGCAACCGTTTGCTGTAAAGCCTGTGGCGACAAATCGGCGGTTGAAGCATAGCCTTTTTTCTTGCCCACAAAAACCGCTACTTCCACGCCCGTATCGCGGCGATACGCCACTTTTTCGGTTTCCTGCATACGCACAGCCACTTCCAAACCTGTGGATTCATACACATCAACCGCCGCACCGTCTGCACCGCCTTGTTTGGCGTAACGCAACGCATCTTCGGCAAACTGAAATAAATCTTGTTGAGAACAAACAAACATTTTTTTAATAAAACTCTTGGCAAAATGGTTAATAAGGGTTAAAATCGCATTTCTTTTCGGAAGCGTGGCAGAGCGGTTTAATGCAGCGGTCTTGAAAACCGTCGTGGGTTAGTAGCCCACCGTGAGTTCGAATCTCACCGCTTCCGCCAATTTTTTTGTCTATTGTTTTTCGACAATGGATTGTATCAGTAAAAACATAATCATCTTTTAAATATGCAAATTTTAAGCCCCCTTGATAAGGGGCTTTTTGCTTCATTTATTTTTTGCTTCATTTATAATTGTATTGTTTAACACTCTAAAAATTAAATTTATTAAGCAAATATCCTAACACTGCACCAAACACAGCACTCAACACTATACTCGCCCAAAACTTTAATTTCCCATACCTTTTTTCTCCCATAATATACTGCTTTATTTCATCATCGCCGTCTGTAATATTTGCTTTTATATCTTCAAACAGTGCCTTATGTTGTTGCAAATAAGACCACAACGCCCAATGTGCTTTGGTTGCTTCACAATACAAATGTATAGTTCTACTACCTTCCAATTCTTCTCTCGCTTTAGCCTCTCTATACAAACTAACAGCAGTTGTTCGAAGTTTCGAAATAGTATCTCTAACTGCCGCATATTCACCTCCTGAAATCTTGTGATGCCACAACCACCGATTGACATAATCAAGAATGTCTTTTTTGTACTCTTTATATTCATCATAAACGGCAATACAATTAAATTTACATAAATCCAATATTGCTCTCTGACAATGTGTTTCAGCCTGTCTTAAATTTTCTAAACAAAACTTCTCACCATCTTTTGAACTACTGTTTAAAAAGTACCAACTTCTAGATAAATGCGTACAAGCATTGCGTACTTCAATCTGAACTTGCCAAGGATATTCCGAAGTAATAACTTCAGCATAAGTTATAAAGGGCACAATCCTTAATCGATACATCCCCCCCCAAGAGAACAAGTTTACGAAGATAAATTCTACGAAGTTTAGTTTTTTCCATTTAATTCTCTTCTTTCCAAATACTTTCCCATCTTTTATTTATTTCTTTACGACCTATCATTCTGTCGTTATGGGTGAACAATGGATTACCTCGTGCTAATATTCTCTTATCTTCTAAATTTGAATACGATAACTCCTTACCTAACACATTCCTATCGCTATCAAGTTCGGAAAAATTAACTAACTCTTCGTACGACATTCCTGTAATAACAGAAGCGTACTCTTTAAGCATATCGCTTACTTCACTCATTTTAATCATCCTCACCTTAAAAAGCATTCAAAGAAACTACAATTAACACCTGTTAGTTTTTACAGTTTTAATTGTAATAATGTCATTTAAATTCACGACAAAAGTCTTACAGTGAAACTCAACACTATAAGCACCGAAAACTTTACTTACAAGCAAACGATTACTTGACTTGTTACATAAAGAACTTTTTGAAACAAGGCATTGTAAAATATTGCATAGAACTTTGTCAATAACCTATACATATAATTAAATATAATGTATAGTATATTTATTTGATATTGCAAAAATTTTTCAAGCCCCCTGAAAACATTCCCCTACGGCGACAATCGCACTTTTTTCCACGCTCCATTTTCATGCAGGGAATAGCAAATTCTATCGTGCAAGCGGCTGGGGCGACCTTGCCAAAATTCGATAATTTCAGGACGAACAAGGTAACCGCCCCAGTGCGGCGGACGCGGCACTTTTAAGGGGTGTTTGGCGGCAATCAATGCCGCTTTGGCTAACAGGGCTTCTTTGCTTGCCAAAGGCTCGCTTTGATGACTTGCCCACGCCCCAACACGGCTGGTATAAGGACGAGACGCAAAATATTCATCAGATTTTTTTTCGTCTAACTTATAGGCAACGCCTTGCACTCGCACCTGCCGCTCTAATTCCGCCCAAAAAAAGGTCAAGGCAACCGCAGGATTATGTTCCATCGCCCTACCCTTGTGGCTTTTATAATTTGTAAAAAAAACAAAGCCTTCGTCATTCACTTCTTTCAATAAAACAATGCGACAAGACGGCTTGCCTGTGCTATCCACAGTTGCCACGCTCATCGCTGTCGGCTCACTCACCTGTGCGTCCATTGCTTGTTTTAACCACAACTGAAACTGCGTCATAGGCGACGCCGCACACTCATCAAGCGACAATTCTTGTTTGGCATAATCTTGGCGAATATTGTGTAAATTCATTGCATTTTCCTTACTGCGACAGAGTAAAATAGTACTTTCAGGCAGCCTGAAAAAAATTAAATACTATCACTAATTTGAGCGAACAAACAAAAATGAACGAACGATTTATTGCTTTTACCAACCGCCTAAATAAAAACTTCAAGCATTTCAGTAAGTTAATGCGAAAACAAAATATTGATGCCTATCGCATTTACGATAAAGACATTCCCGAATTTCCTTTTGCAGTGGATATTTATGGCGATAGCCGCGTGATTTACGAATACCACACGCCGCATAAAAACATAGCAGACGAAGAGCGGCAAAACGCCGTGCTGTCGGTGTGTATGGCAACCGACTGCACGCAAGACAAAGTGCATTATAAAGTGCGTCAAAAACAAAAAGGCGATGAGCAATATCAAAAAACAGGCATTTTAGGCGAAGATTTGATTGTTAGCGAAAACGGCATACCCTTTTGGGTGAATTTAGATAAATATTTAGACACAGGTTTATTTTTAGACCACAGAAACACCCGTTTGCGAATTAAAAACGAAGCGATGGGCAAACGCTTTTTAAATTTATTTGCTTATACAGGCAGTTTCACCGTTTATGCCGCAAAAGGCGGAGCAATTTATAGTGAAACAGTGGATTTATCTAATGCCTATTGCGAGTGGGCAAAACGAAATTTCAAACTCAATAATATCAATACAAAACAACATATTATTATTCGAGAAAATGTATTAGAATATATACAACAAACGCAAAAACAATTTGACTTAATCGTCATTGACCCGCCGTCATTTTCCAATAGCAAAAAAATGACCAACTCATTCGATATACAACGCGACCATGTTTTATTGATTAAACAAGCAATGAAATTATTATCACCAAATGGCGTTTTGTATTTTTCTAATAATTTACGCACCTTCAAATTAGCCAATGAAATCAGCGAAAAATACAATATTAAAGACATATCCGCACAATCCGTACCGATTGACTTTCGCAATAAAAAAATCCACCGCTGCTGGCAAATAAAACATTTTCAGGCAGCCTTAAAATAAGGTTTATTTTAGTCGTCAGACTAAAATCATTGATTTACAAAGTAAATCAATGGATTGCAAAGCAATCAAACCGCAATTTAGACGAAGCCAAAAATCAACTTAACTCAATCCCTGACAACTTTGCCACAGTGTTAATATCCTTATCCCCCCTGCCCGATAAATTTACCAAAATAATTTTATCCTTGCTCATTTTTGGGGCGTTTTGAATTGCCCACGCCAAAGCGTGGCTGCTTTCTAATGCGGGGATAATGCCTTCATAGCGGCATAAATCGTGGAATGCGGACAAGGCGGCTTCATCGTTCATTGCGGTATATTCTGCCCTGCCGATTTTATGTAAATAAGCGTGTTCAGGGCCGACACCTGGATAATCCAAACCTGCGGATACTGAATGTGTGGCTGAAACTTGCCCGTTTTCGTCCTGCATTAAATAACTTTTAAAGCCGTGTAAAACGCCCACAGGGCTGTTTGATGAAATCGGAGCGGCGTGTTTATCCAGCGTTTCCACGCCCAAGCCGCCTGCTTCCACGCCCACAAGACGCACCGATTTTTCTTCAATATAAGGGTGAAACAAACCGATTGCGTTTGAGCCGCCGCCCACGCACGCCACTGCCACATCAGGCTGTTTGCCCACTAAATCAGCCATTTGCGTTTTACATTCATTGCCGATGACGCATTGAAAATCACGCACTAATTCAGGATACGGAGCAGGCCCTGCCGCTGTGCCGATAATATAAAAAGTATCATCAACGCACGCCACCCACTCACGCAAGGCTTCATTCATCGCGTCTTTCAGGGTGCGTGAGCCGCTATCGACTGCCACCACTTTCGCTCCCAAAAGTTTCATACGATAAACATTCGGTGCTTGGCGAAGAATATCATCTGCACCCATAAACACCGTACATTGCATACCAAAGCGAGCGGCAACTGTTGCAGACGCCACACCGTGCTGCCCTGCCCCCGTTTCCGCAATCACGCGTTTTTTGCCCATTTTCTTGGCAAGCAACGCCTGACCGATGGTATTATTGATTTTATGCGCACCGCTGTGATTTAAGTCTTCGCGTTTGAGATAAATTTTCGCACCATTCAAGTGTTGCGATAAGCGTTCTGCATAATAAACAGGCGTGGGTCTGCCTACATACAAAGCCAAATCCCGCTGAAATTCTGCCCAAAACGCAGAGTCATTTTTCGCTTGGGCATAAGCGATTTTTAATTCATCTAATGCACGAACCAGCGTTTCCGACACAAACGAACCGCCAAATTCACCAAAAAAACCTTTTTCATCGGGGGCTGTGTATGACATTTGAGTATCCTATTATTTTTCAGGCTGCCTGAAAGATTAAAAACCGTGTATTTTACAATGTTTCAGGCTACCTGAATGAATAGATTTTTTCAATGCCACACGGATTCGATTTTCCTAACGGAAAATCTTTAAAGGATTGCCACGCCGTACTTCACACGGCTCGCAATACGCATATTCGTAAGTGGCAAAGCACATATACGGCTATTGCTCATTTAAAGGAAAACCGTTAGGTTTTCCAAATCCGTGTGGCAATAAAAAAACAAAATGATTACAGTAGATGACATAGGCAACCTGAAAACCTAAAAAACGCTTGCAATGACGAGTTAAGTTTTTCAGGTAGCCTGAAAGAAACTCCTGCAAAACCCAATCAGAAACAAAATGATAACACTCCGTAGGGGCGACCCCATGTGGTCGCCCGCTTATCAAGTTTCGTAATTTATTGTTTTATAAAAGAAAACCAAATCGTTTTGCGGGCGACCACACGGGGTCGCCCCTACGGAATTTTAACATTTCGTTTCTTCAAAGAGTTTTGCAGGGGTCTCTGAAAGCATTTTTTGACGGATAACAGAGAAAAAATCTTTTGATATGATTAAAATGCAGGCTTTCAACCCAAAAAAGGACTTTTCAAAATGATTAAAATTGTCGCCAAAATGCCCGTTGCCGCTGACAAAGTGGCAGACTTCAAAGCCACTGCTCGTGAATTAGTGGAAAAATCCCGTGCGGAGCAAGGTAATGTGTTTTACACCATGAATATCAGCCGCAACAACCCCAATCTATTTGCCGTCATCGAATGCTGGAAAGACCAAGCCGCCGTAGATTTTCACGGTGCAACGCCCCACTTCACAGGCATTCTGCCCAAACTCGCCGCCATGTGCGATGGTGAAATTGCGATTGAATTGTTTGATGAAGTGGATTTGTAAGTAGTTGAAATTCATAAAAAACGGCTTATTGCAGAAATAAGCCGTTTTTTTCAGGCTGCCTGAAAACATAGATTTTTTACATATCACACAGATTGACTATGCTGAACGCAATCTCTTTTATAAAACAGAATATTAAGAAACGGCGTTAGCCGTTTCCAATCCGTGTGGCAATAAAAAAACAAAATAATTTCAGTAGATTACATATTTTTAACTTCGCTTTCGCTCATTGAACTTCGTTTCAGGCTACCTGAAATGAAGTTCAACGAACGCAGTGAAGTTAAAACAAAAAAACCTTTCAGGCAGCCTGAAAGGTTTTTTCTTCAATCAAACCAAACGCTTACTTCTTCATCGTACCTGTTTTATTAAAGCGGTCGTGCCATGATAAGGCTTCGCTTAATATGTGTGGGGTTTGTCCTGCTTTGGGTTGCGAACAGGCTCGGTCGAAGTAGTCTTGCAGCATTTCTCGATAATCGGGGTGTGCAATTTTAATCATTTCCGCCGCTCTCTGTTTGGGCGATTTGCCACGCAAGTCGGCAAAGCCGTATTCGGTTACAATCACCATTGTATCGTGTTCAGTATGATCAACATGCGACACAAACGGCACGATGGACGAAATCGCTCCGTCTTTGGCGGTTGATGGCGTTAAGAAAATCGACAAATGTCCGTTTCTGGCAAAGTCGCCCGAGCCGCCAATGCCGTTCATCATCTGCGTACCCATCACATTTGTGGAATTAACATTGCCGTAAATATCCGCTTCCAACATACCGTTCATGGCAATCACACCCAAGCGGCGAATGACTTCGGGCGAGTTAGAAATTTCTTGCGGACGCAACACAATATGCTGGCGATAAAAATCCACATTATTGCGGAACTCTTCGCCTGCTTCGGGGGTGAGCGACAGACTGGCAGCAGAAGCCATTTCCACAACGCCGTCTTTGAGTAATTCCAACAAGCCGTCTTGAATGACTTCCGAATAGCACACCAAGTCTTTGTAACCTGCGCGTTTTAAGCCCGACAACACGGCGTTTGCCACATTGCCAATGCCCGATTGCAGGGGTAATAACTTATCTTTGGGCAAGCGTCCTGCAGCTTCTTCTTGTTTAATGAATTGCACCACATTATCGCCAATCGCTTTGGAAATATCGTCCAAAGGCGTAAATTTATTCACGCGGTCAGTGGTTTCGGTAATCACCACGGCAACCACTTTATCAGGATCAACCGTCATATACGGCGTGCCAATGCGGTCGCGGACATCTTTAATTTCCAAAGGCACGCGATACGGCGGTTTGCCCAGCGTTACCACATCATGCACGCCTTCTAATTGTTCAGGTTGAAAATGATTGACTTCCAAAATCACCTTATCCGCCACATTTAGCCACACCTGATTATTGCCGATTGAAGTCGATGGAATGAGTTTGCCGTCTTCTGTTACGCCAATAATTTCAATCACCGCAAAATCCAATTTGCCAAAAAAACCCGCTTCCACTTGTTGTGCCAAAGTGGATAAGTGCATATCCAAATATTGCGTTTTGTTGGTATTGATATTGCCCCGCATATTGCGGTCGGTAATAAACGGCGAGCGGAACGACACCGCATCGGCTTCGGCTAAAACGCCGTCCAAGTTAATATCGGTTGAAGCACCCGATAAGGCTTTGATTTGATACTCTTCACCTTTGGCGTGCAATTCTTTGGCACGATTCGCAATTTCCACAGGCACAACCAAAGGGCAGCCTGAACCCACAAAGCCACTGAAACCAACCATAGCACCGTTAGGAATCAAAGCGGCAGCGTCACGGGCTGACATAATCTTGTTGATGAATTGTGTGTTCTTAACACGAGTGGGTTGAATGTTATTCATGATAGTACTCCCATTATGTTTGTTGTAAAAGGTGCGTATTATAATGCGATTTTGGTAGAATACATTGTGCAGTGCAAAGGCTGTGCAATTAGCAATGAGCAGTGAGCAATTATTTCGTTTTGTCTTACGACAAAACGGATTATTTTAAGATAACGCTTCGATTTTGCTTTTAACTTCACTTCATTCGCCCTACTTCGTTTCAGGCAGCCTGAAAGTTTTATCGAAGCGTTATCTAAAAACAAACTGTTTTGCCGATAGGCAAAACGAAACACTTAAATTGCTCATTGCTCATTGCTAACTGCTAACTGCTTTCAGGCTACCTGAAAATATCTTAACTATCGAAAACACGCCAAAACAGGATAAAATAACCCCTTTTATATAGGAAAATAATTATGAAAGTTTTGGTCATCGGCACAGGCGGACGGGAGCATGCTTTGGCGTGGAAGTTGTCGCAATCGAAAAAAGTGTCGCAAGTGTTTGTTGCGTCAGGCAATGTCGGCACGGCGAAAGAGCATAAAATTCAAAATATTGCGTTAGCAAAACACGCGGATTTAATCGACTTTTGTCAAAAAGAAAATATTGCATTTACGATTGTTGGCCCCGAAGCACCGTTAGCCGCAGGCGTGGTGAATGATTTTCAGGCAGCGGGTTTGAAGGTTTTTGGTCCAACACGCCAGGCGGCACAGTTAGAAAGTTCCAAAGATTTTGCCAAAGCGTTTATGGCTCGCCACAATATTCCTACGGCGGCGTATCAAACCTTTAACAACGCTGATGACGCTCACGAATATCTTAATCAAAAAACCGCTCCGATTGTGATTAAAGCGGACGGTTTGGCGGCGGGCAAAGGCGTGGTTGTGGCAGAAACGATGGCGGACGCACATGCTGCGGTTGATATGATGCTCAAAGACAATAAAATGGGGGACGCTGGGGCAAGAGTGGTGATTGAAGACTTTTTGACGGGCGAAGAAGCCAGTTTCATTGTGATGAGCGATGGCGTGAATGTGTTGCCGATGGCAACCAGTCAAGACCACAAACGCTTGTTAGACGGGGACAAGGGTTTGAATACAGGCGGCATGGGTGCGTATTCGCCTGCTCCTGTGGTAACGGACGAAGTGGCACGCCGCACAATGGACGAGATTATTCTGCCCACTATTCGTGGTATGGCAAAAGAAGGTAATCTGTTTGTGGGCTTTTTATATGCAGGTTTGATGATTTCGCCTGACGGCTCGCCTTATACGGTTGAATTTAACTGCCGCTTTGGCGACCCTGAAACGCAACCGATTATGATGCGATTGGCGAGCGACTTTGCCGAATTGATTGAAGCGGCACTTGAAGAACGCCTGAACAGCGTTAGTGCAAAATGGAAAGATGAAACCGCCATTGGCGTGGTTTTAGCCGCAGCGGGTTACCCTGAACAAGTGAAAAAAGGCGATGAAATTTCGGGCATTGACGCTGCCGAAAAAACTGGTGCCAAAGTGTTTTACGCAGGTGTTCTTGATAAAGACGGCAAAACCGTTACCAACGGCGGACGCGTGCTGTGCGTAACCGCATTAGGCAAAAACATTGCAAACGCACGCCAAAATGCTTACGCCGCCTGTGAAAAAATAAAATTTGACGGCATGCAAATGCGGCGTGATATTGGTAATAAGGCGTTAAATCGGTGATTGAAGTTTCAGGCTGCCTGAAATATTTTCTTTCAGGCAGCGTAAAAATAAAACACAAATAAAATCAATGTGCTAATATACTTCATGTTAAAAAAATCGTATTTTCTTAACATGAAAAAACGGATATGTTAAAAAAATTGCATTTTTTTAACATGAAACTCTTAACTAATTGAATTTATTATGTATTCTATTAACAAATATCCTTATACAAAAATTGAATTTACCGCCAAAGAATTAAATAAAACACAGCAAACGGCTACAAAATATTTAGAAGAATTAACACAAAGAGAATTATTAAGAAAAATTAAAAAAGGTAAAACAAATTATTATATCAATATTGAATTATTTAATATTTTGGTTAATGTTTCAGGCTGCCTGAAACCCATTTAATTGAAAGGAAAAACAATGACACATTTCAAAAAAATAACCGTATGTTTATCGGCGATTTTGTTGATGACCGCCTGTGCCACTTCGCCCGAAGAGCAGGCTCGGCGGGAAGCGGAGCGGCAAAAGGCTCAAAGGGCATTGGAAATTGATTTAGCACGGCAATGCGACCCGCAAGTGGCTGATTTAATGCAGCAAATAGACAGCCTAAAAGAACAAGGTGAAGACGCAAATACTGAACAGTTTTCTGAATTAAATCAACAATATAAAGAAAAAATTAACCAGCCGTTATTTTATAATTGCTATAAATTGGCGTGGGAAAATTATATCAATCAACGGCGATTAGAAGCCGCCGAACGGCGTGCAGACTATTACGAACACGATTTGTGGCTGTGGGGGCATTGGCACGACCCGTTTTATTATCATCACCGCCCACGCGTCTATCATCGCCCACCACCACCACGCCCACCACGCCGTTAATAACCGTTTCAGGCTGCCTGAAAAACAAACAAAATAGGAATAAAACAATGAAAAATAAATTCTTCTGCATTGTGTTGATAATGATTTTTTCCACTGCTGTTTATGCAAAAAATCCACAAAATCAAGCCTTAACAGAAAAATTGTTGGGCAAACATTTGTTTTCTTTGCAATGGATTAGTTGGGAAAAATTTGGCACGGCACACATTAGCCAAAACAATCAACAATTAGAAATTCATGCAAAACAAGAACTTAATGGCAATTATGCCACTATGGACGGTATGATTATTCCCCTTGATGAACGCACTTTTTTGTTCAGGGGCGAGATTGTTACGCGTGTCGATCATATTGCAAATGGCATTGAATGCAAGCGTTCGGGCGATTATCTATTTGAAGCCACAGGAAATCGCAAGTACTGGCGTATGTTGGCTCACCACAATCCCTGTGATGGTGTCGTTGATTATGTGGATATCCATTTTAAGTAATTGAAAATATTATAAAAAATATCACTTATTCTTCATTTTGAATGGTTTTGAGTATATAAAATTGCCAGCGAGCAGATAATGAGTAATTTATTATTAGAAATCAACAAGTTATCATCTTTTGTCCGACAAAAACAAATTTTGTTGGATATTTCGCTGTCGATGAAAAAAGGGGAAAAGTTGGCTTTGGTTGGTGAATCGGGCAGTGGCAAAACCATGTTGGCACAAGGCGTGGTGCGGTTGAATGCGGATATTTCTTTTTCAGGCAGCCTGAAATTTAATGGAACGGAAATTTTATCCTTATCTGCCAAACAATTACAAAAAATTCGTGGTAAAAAAATCGGCTTTGTTTTTCAAGAACCGATGACGGCACTCAATCCTGTGCAAACGGTTGGTTCGCAAATTGCCGAAGTTTTGACATGGCATTTGGGTTTAAGCAAAAAAGACGCGTATAAACAAGCCATTACGCTATTAGAACGCACAGGCATTGAAAACGCAGAACAGAAAATTCACGCCTATCCGTTTCAATTATCAGGCGGACAACGCCAGCGTGCGATGATTGCTATGGCTGTGGCGGCAGAGCCTGAATTGTTGATTGCGGACGAACCCACAACGGCGTTAGATGTGGCAGTGCAAGGGCAGATTATGGCTTTGTTAAACGACATTCAACAGCAAACGGGCATGGGCATTTTGTATATTTCGCACGATTTGCGTGTGGTGAAAAACTTTGCCGACACGGTTGCGGTGATGAAAGACGGACGCATTGTGGAGACGGCAAGTGCTAAAAAATTATTCAGCGAGCCGCAACACGAATACACACAAATGTTGCTTAACGCCGTGCCGAAAGCCCTAAACGAGCCGCTGCCACAAACCGCAACGGTATTAGCGGTGCAAAACTTGGGGGTTGCGGTGAAGCAAAAAACTGGCTGGTTCAAAACACACGATTTACCCCTATTAAAAAATGTGCAGTTTGAACTCAAACAAGGCGAAACTTTGGGCGTTATCGGTGCATCAGGCAGTGGCAAAAGCACGCTTGCCAAAGCCTTGCTCAAACTAATCGATTGTTCAGGCAGCCTGAATATTTGCGGAAACGACTGGCAAGCCATTGATAATAAAAAATTATTAGAAAAACGCAAAGACATACAAATTGTTTTCCAAGACCCGTTTGCGGCACTCAATCCACGCATGACAGTGGGCGAAATTGTAGGCGAAACCATCGATATTTTGCAACCGCAAATGGAAAAAACAGAAAAATACAATAAAATCAAACAAATATTAAACGAAGTAGGGCTGCCTGCAAATATTTTAGACCGCTATCCGCACGAATTTTCAGGCGGACAACGACAACGCATTGCCATTGCCCGAGCCTTAATTGTGCAGCCGAAAATCTTGGTTTTGGACGAACCCACTTCTGCATTAGATTTACAATTACAAAAGCAACTGATTGATTTATTAAAAGAATTGCAAAAAAAACACCACATCGCCATGATATTTGTCAGCCACGATTTAGATGTCATCGCGGCACTGTCGCACAAAATTTTGGTATTAGAAACAGGCGGTAAGGTGAAAGATTATGGCAACGCAAGCGACATTTTGCGGCAATATAGTCGTTAAACTTCAAAACACTAATGCGTTGGCGAGCCTTGCCGTATTAGTTATACTGTCTGCGGCTCGCCGCCTGTTATTTTTTTGAAGTTTAACGACTATATCATACACAATTTCAGGCAGCCTGAAACGCAGTTCAACGAACGCAGTGAAGTTATAGTCGATAAACTTCAAAAGTATAAAAGGCGGTGAGCCGCAGACAGTATAAAATAATACGGCAAGGCGAGCCAACGAATTATAATTTTGAAGTTTATTGACTATAAAGGTAAAAAACACAATGAAAACAAATATTTTTGCACTTATTATGGCACTTTTGCTCACCGCTTGCAATCCGAGCGACAGCAATGCGATTCAGCCTTACAAAGAAAATGAAGCCTTGCCACACCCCAAAATCAATATCATCAATTTATGGGCCTCGTGGTGTGAGCCTTGTCGGCAAGAAATACCCATTTTGTCAAACTTCGCCACACAACACCCCGAAGTGGGCGTGATTGGCATTGCAGTGGATAAACGCGACAATGTCGCACAATTTTTACAAACCCAATCCGTCCCCTACCCCATTCGCTACCACGAACAAGACGCAACGGCGGTATTTTTACGCTTTGGCAACAACACAGGCGGCATACCCTACACGGTAATAGACGCACCCCAATGCAATTTTAGAAAAGCATTTTTCGGCAAAATCACCGCACCCAAATTAGAAGAAACCCTTGCCCAAGCCAAACAAAAATGCCAAGTACAGTAGTTTCAGGCAGCCTGAAACTTATTTTTCACAAGGATAAACACGATGTCAAATATCCCCCAAATCATTATCGACACCGACCCAGGTCAAGACGATGCAGCCGCCATTTTAATGGCATTTGGTTTAGATAAACTAAATCAAATCAAATTGTTAGCATTATCCTGCGTAGCAGGAAATGTGCCTTTACATTTCACGCAAAAAAATGCCCGCATTATTTGTGATTGGGCGAAACGCTGTGATTTACCAGTCTATCAAGGGGCAGTAAAACCGCTTGCAAAAGCCCTTTTAACCGCCGAAGAAGTGCATGGCAAAACAGGTTTGGACGGCGTGCCATTGCACGAGCCACAAACGCCCTTGCACAACGAACACGCCGCCGTGTTTTTAGCCCAAACGCTTTTGGCTGCCGAAAAAAACAGCATAACACTGGTGCCGATTGGTCCTTTAAGCAATTTGGCTTTGGCGTTTTTGTTGTATCCTGATTGTGTGGCAGGTATCAAAGAAATTGTGATTATGGGCGGCACATTTTTGGAAGCGGGCAATGTTACGCCGAATGCGGATTTTAATTTTTTTGTTGATCCATTGGCGGCACAAATTGTGCTAAATTGCGGGGCAAAAATCCGCATTGTGCCGTTAGATGTAACCCACAAAGCGTTAGCCACAAAGGAGCGAATGCAAAAATTGCGTGATTTGCCAAATGAAAACGGCAAACGCGTAGCGGATATTTTGCAAAGTTATGGCAGATTTGATACACAACAATTTGGCTTAAACGGCGGACCATTGCATGACCCGTGTGCCGTAGCAGCGGCGGTGCGTCCAGAGTTGTTTTCTTATAAAGAAGTGTTTGTGGCTGTGGATACTTCGTTTGGCGTATGCGAAGGAGCAAGCAGTGTGGATTGGCACGGCAAAAGCGGCAAAACAGCAAACGCTTTATGGTGCTACGCGGTTGATGATAATGCGTTTTTTGATTATTTCACGCAAGCGATTGCGGCTTTGCCTTGATACAGTGAGCAATGAGCAGTGAGCAATGGGTTTTATATCAAGCCTATGGCTTGACGAATGTTTTTTAGATAACGCTTCGATTTTATTTTCAGGCAGCCTGAAAAAATATTCAATGCCACACGGATTCGATTTTGCTTACGCAAAATCTGTAAATCAAAAACATTGAAAGGAAAACCGTTAGGTTTTCCCAATCCGTGTAGCAATAAAAAAAACAAAATAATTACAGTAAGTTAGATATTTTGACTTCGCCTTACGGCTCGTTGAACGCTGTTTCAGGCAGCCTGAAACAAAATCGAAGCGTTATCTCAATCTAATCTGTTTTGCCGCAAGGCAAAACATAATCATTGCTCACTGCTCATTACTCATTACTCATTGCTCACTATCCAACAAACACAGGTTCAGGCTGTATGCTTACTGCAAATTTTTCCTGCACAACCTTTTGAATATATTGACATAAATCGACAATATCTTGCGGTGTGGCGTTGTTTTGATTGACCAGCACCAAAGGTTGTTTGTGATAAACCGCCGCACCGCCCAATGCAAAGCCTTTTAATCCTGCCAAATCAATCAGTTTGGCGGCGGATAGTTTGCTGTTTTTGTCATCAACCGCGAAAATCGGCATATCAGAATATTGTTGTTTTAATTCAAGGGCTTGTGCGTTTGAAACAATTGGATTACGAAAAAAACTGCCTGCATTGCCTAATTCATCAGGATTAGGCAATTTGGCTTGACGCGTTGCAATCACCGCATTGGCAACGATTTGTGCGGTTATGGGCTTGCCATTTGCCATTTTTTCAGCGGTTGCGGCAATATCGCCATAGCCTAACTGCGGTTGAAACGCGGTATCTAATTGAAATTCAACCGCTGTAATCAACAAATGTTTATTTTCAGGCTGTCTGAATATGCTGTTGCGATATGCAAAACAACATTCATGATTATGTAAAATCAAAGATTTGCCTGTTTGCGTATCGGTCGCAAACACACGGCGAATACGGTCTTTCACTTCCACGCCATACGCCCCAATATTTTGAATGGGACTTGCCCCCACAGTGCCGTAAATCAGGCTTAAATTTTCCAAACCAAACCAACCTTGTTGCACGGTATATTGCACAAAGTTATGCCAATTTTCACCTGCTTGTGCGGTAACAAGCACTTGATTATTTTCTGTTTTTTTATATTCAATGCCCCGTGTTGCCAAATGCAGCACCAAGCCGTCAAAATCGTGCAGAAAAACCGTATTCGAGCCGCCGCCCAAAAAATAAGTTTGCGGATATTTTTTAATTTCTTTTAATAAATCAGCAAGTTGAGCATTATCTGTGAATGAGTAAAAATATTTTGCGAAAACCGCCAAACCCATTGTGTTGTAGTTTTTAAGTGCAATATTGTGTTGAATATTCATGGTGTGTCTTTCAAATAAATGTTTCAGGCAGCCTTATTGATAAAGATAACAAGGTACTTCTAAAAATTCAAATTTACAGTCATTTTCACATTTTAAAATGAACAAACGGATTTATGAAAACCTAACGGTTTTCACCTGAATTTTTGATATTGATAGAAATATTGTGAGCATTATGAGATGCGAACAAATCCGTTTGTTAAAAAATAAAAATCGCTAACGAATGTCTGTCGTTTTGCTTTTTACACGCTGTTTCAATTCAGGTAGCCTGAAACAAGTAAAAATTATATTACCGTTTGCATAACTTGCAAATTTTTCTGTTATTTTTTGCTATAATCTTCCGATTTAGCAACTTTTCAGGCTGCCTGAATAATGAACAAACGAAACTCATTTTTAATTTCTCGCCGTCAGTTAATTGGTGCAGGGCTTGGCTCGGCGGCGGCATTTTATACGCCGCAACTTTTTGCGGGTGCTCAAAAGGAAGAAACGCTTGCCGACAATGTTGCCACTGCCATGAGCCATTCGATTGACAATCCGAATAAACCTTATTTGGTGTTTTCCAAAAAAGAATATGGCGAACAGTGGTTGGCAGAAATGTTAGAAAGGTGCAAAAAATTCAAACACTTATCCGAACACGATGCCAAACGCATTCTCATCAATATTCAATATGAAACCGTGCGTGCAGGTTTGGATACGCAATTAGTTTTGGGTTTAATTCAAGTGGAAAGCGGTTTTCGCCGCTATGCCATTTCGTCCGCAGGAGCGATTGGTTTAATGCAGGTCATGCCGTTTTGGGTGAAATACATTGGCAAACCAGGTCAGGACAAGCATATTTTGTTTGATATTCGCACTAATTTGCGTTATGGCTGCACCATTTTGCGGCATTATTTGAATATGGAAAACGGCGATTTATACCGTGCATTGGGGCGATACAACGGCAGTACGGGGCAACCGCAATATCCAAACGCCGTGTTTGCCGCCTATAAAAGTCGCTGGATTTATAACGGCCCTATGTAAATAACGCATTGAAATTATATGAAAAAAATCCAAACCCATTACGACAATCTACAACTGCCAACAACGGCGAGCGAAAAGGAAATTCGCACGGCGTATCGGCGTTTGTCGAAAAAATATCACCCCGACTACAACAGCGACCCTGATGCCATTCGCATTATGCAGTTAGTCAATCGGGCGTATGAAGTGCTGTCCGACCCCGAACAAAAACGCCAGCACGACTTATGGATTGCCGCGCAAAAAAATTCGTCCGATATGCAAGCCATTCCTGTGGCGGCAGACGCCATTCCGACTGGACAAGCCATTCCCACAGCAGGAGTTCGTGAAAAAAAAATCAATCAAAACAAAGCATTATGGGCAATTTTGGGTTCATTTTTCTTAATTACGATTGTCAGCGGCGTATCCATCGGTTTGATTTTTTCTAAATTGTCATCGGTAGAAAACCAAGACAACACGCTTTATACCGTTGCTGCCACTGCCCCAAATGGCACGGCGTGGCCGTTGCAAGCCGCACTGATTAACGGTTATCCGCTATTAAAAACAGACGGCAACCTGAACTTATCCGTGAGCAATCCGCACCCCAAATCAGCCGTATTAGCCCAAATTTTCGACCGCCAAGACACAGGATTAGGAGCCTTACGCACTTTATTTCTGCCTGCTGGCGGCGGCAAAATGACGGTAGAACAACTGCCACAAGGCAACTATTTTGTGCGTTATATGCGATTAGAAACAGGCTTGTGGCTACAAAGCGAAGCCTCGTATATCGGGCAGAACAGCGAAATCACCTTACGCGATGACGACTTTATCCCCGAAGAATTTCGCGATGATACGGACGAGAAAAAGTAATATGTAGGGTGGGTCTTCGACCCACCAAAACGCGTATAGGGTAGGCATTCCTGCCCACCATAACGGACGAAACCCTTTCAGGCAGCCTGAAAAATTTTATTAACAAACGGATTTGCTCACTTCTAACGAAGTTCGCTTTTAAAAATTATCGTGAGCACCGTCAGCCGTAGGGTGGGCAACTTGTTGCCCACGCGGTACAAAACGATTTCAGGCTGCCTGAATTTAAACCGAGTGTCATTGCGAGGTTTGAACTTTGGTTCAAATCGTGGCAATCCACATAAAAAATCGTAAGATTTTTTATCAACGCCGCAAGGCGTTGTAACGCACTGTTTCTTATATAATAAGAGTAACAGATAAGGCTTTCTACAATGCCGTAAAAACGCCTATGGCGTTTGTTTAAGCCTGTCGGCTTAAACTAGATTGCCACGCCAATTTCGTTGGCTCGCAATGACACTTGATTTTGAATTTTTGTAAGCCCCAAAATCCTTTCAGGCAGCCTGAAAAATTTTATTAACAAACGGATTTGCTCACTTCTAACGAAGTTCGCTTTTAAAAATCATCGTGAGCACCGTCAGGTGCGAACAAATCCGTTTGTTTTTGACTTTTTCAGGCAGCCTGAAACATACAACAACAACCTTGTAACATAAACCCAAATGAACACCGAAAACACCCAACCAATCAGCCACTTGCGTGGTATTCGCAGTTTTGTTTTGCGTCAAGGACACCTATCCGCTGCCCAAGAGCGGGCGGTGAGCGAACTTCTGCCCATTTACGGCATTCCCTACCAAAAGCAACTAATTGATTTGAATAAAATTTTCAATCGCAACAGCGATAAAATATTAGAAATAGGCTTTGGTATGGGTGTGGCAACTGCCGAAATCGCCCAAAGGCTGCCTGAAAAAGATTTTATCGCCGTAGAAGTGCATACACCTGGTGTGGGCAATTTATTAAAACTGATTGAAGAACAACAACTTAACAATATTCGCATTATTCACCACGATGCCGTAGAAGTGATTAACGATATGTTGCCAGACGGCGTTTTGGACGGCGTGCATATTTTTTTCCCCGACCCGTGGCACAAAAAACGCCACAACAAACGCCGCCTAATCCAAACCCCATTTGTGCAAAAATTGTTGCCCAAAATCAAAAGCGGCGGCTACATTCATTTGGCTACCGACTGGGAAGAATACGCCCTGCAAATGCTGGAAGTTTTATCCGCCGAAACCGATTTAAGCAACACCGCACGCGATTTTGCCGAAAAACCCAACTATCGCCCCGAAACCAAATTTGAAGCAAGGGGAAAACGCTTGGGACACGGCGTGTGGGATTTGCTGTTTCGCAAAAAATAAGTTTTCAGGCTGCCTGAAACAGCGTTCAACGAACAAAGTGAAGTTAAAAGAAAACCCGTGTCATTGCGAGATTTTGCTGTCAAGCAAAATCGTGGCAATCCAATAAATTGCAAAGCAATTTATCAACGCCGATAGGCGTTGTAGTCGCCTTGCAAAAAACCGTTCAGGCTGCCTGAACGGTTTTTTATTCAACCTGCTGGCGGTGTGGTTTCTATGGGAATAAAACCCAATATAATCAATATAATCGTCAAAATTAAAAACAGCACAAAAATACTCACACTCATCACCAAGCCCCATAAAACAGCCCACCACATACTGCGGCGTGGATAATTTTTTCCATATTTTTCAAGTACTAACTGTTCTTGTTTGCGACCAAAACCAAAATACCAACCCAATAAGGCTGGCAAGCCTAAAATTAAAAACGACCGTTGAATGGCATTATTGCCTTGCATATCGCCGCCATTGATAACGGCGGACGCAACAAAAATGCCTACCGCCAACACAATCCACACCACGCCAATCCAAATATTGGCACTGCTGTATTTGTGTTCGCCCAATGCTTTCCAGTTAGCGGCGTGCAGAAAACACGCCAAAGGCAAGCCAAAAAGTATGGCAAACATCGAAGACGCTGTGGGATTAAACAATCGCGGAGCGTCTTTGGGCAAAGGATTTTCCCAAGTGCTTTTCGGCGGCTCGTAAGGATTTTCCATTATTTTTTCTCCACAAAATGTGGTATTTCAGGAATAGCCAAACCCGCACGCAAGTATAAATCGTCCAATTTTTTCATCAACTCAATCAACGCCAAGCCACGATGGCTAATGCGATTTTTCAGGCTGCCTGAAATTTCCGCCGCCGTTTGACGATATTCAGGAATATAAAAATGCGGGTCATAGCCAAAACCGTTCTCACCACGCGGATTGTGCGTCCAAACACCTTCCCACACTCCTTCGGCAATAATTGGCATCGGGTCAAACTCGTGTCGCACCAAAACCAAAGAACAAGCATAATAAACTTTTTTATTTTCAAAAGGTTGCAACATTTCCGACAATTTTGCATTATTGTCTTTATCTGACTTTTGCTCCCCTGCAAAGCGTGCCGAATGAATACCAGGTTTGCCACCCAAAGCGTCCGCACAAATGCCCGAATCATCGGCTAATGCGGGTTTGCCACTATGTTTCGCAGCATGGCGTGCTTTGGCTAACGCATTTTCAATAAATGTGCTGTGTGGTTCATCACATTCAGGAATATCGAGCGTTTTTTGCGAAATAATACTCATACCATAAGGCGTAAAAAAAGCCGCAAACTCCTTGATTTTGCCCGCATTATTGCTGGCTAAAACAATTTCTGGAAACAAAGACATGGTGTTTTTCCTATACAATAAAGACCGTTCAGGTAGCCTAAAACTGTTTTATATCATAAAGAAGATAAGTACAATAAGCAACAGAAGCAGGCGAATATAGATTGCGTCCAGCAACTGCCAATGATGGTTGTTTATTGAATTTTTCAGGCTGCCTGAAATGTTCATTTTTAGCCACTTCTTAATAATGACGAAACATTCAGCAGTTTAATAAAATCAATCACCATAAAAGATAAAATATATATTTATCATAGCCTTACAAAGAAAATCATTTTATTCTGATATATATCAAATAAAATGAAATCAATCATCGCCCAATCATTTTATCAAGCAAAATTATTCAACATACTAAAATAATCAATAATATATAAATTAAAATAAATCAAAAACTTAATTACAAAAGAAATAATTTGTATCCTTTATGCAACAGTGCGTACAATGCGTGATAAAAGCATATTGTTTTATGTTGCCAATTCAGGTAGAATTAGAAAAGTGGTATGACCCAAAAATGGGAAACCGTGTAGCAGTATTCAATATACAATAAATAACAAAATAAACCCGAAAGCGAGTATTGGTCTGTTGTTAAGGACGATAAAAGGGTATAAAAGGAGTTGCCAGAAAATGAGAACATCATCAGGAACCGTCAGCATTAACTATCTATTTGATTCAGCAGGCAGATGGATTGCCTTTCGCAAGCGGCGTTATGTATTCGACCGCGACAGTCGCTGGATTGGTTGGACACCGTGGGACGATAACGAAGTGTATTCGCCCAATGGTTCTTATTTAGGCACCATTACCTACGGCAACCGTTTATATTGCTATCTTCAACGCGATGACCGTGGTGCTCCTGGCACAATTGAACCGCCCCCTTTCCCAGGCACTTATTCCGAACCCACTTCACCAGGCAGAGCCGTGCTTTTGCCGTGGGCACACGATTTAGACTTCTCTTGGCATGCCGAATTAGACTGGTCAAGCGATTTAGGTAGCGATGTCGAACAAAATATGATTTTCGGTCATCAACCCGATATTCGTTCGCTTCGCAACCCTACGCTTACTCGTGTTAATGAAAACAAATTGCCCGCATTGGATTTAGATTCAGAAATTTCTTCACTGGGTGAAAGTAGCGAAAAAAGCGAAATCAAAACAACAATAAAAACCCGTGAAGCCTATCGTGATGACGATAAAGACGAACGCCGTATGCGTTCTCGCAGTCGTTACGATGATGACGACTATGAAGACGAACGAGACTACCGTTCTCGTCCAAGAAATCGTTATGACGATGACGATTATGATGACGAACGCGGTTATCGCACTCGTCCAAGAAGTCGTTATGAAGACGATTTTGAAGATGAACGCGGTTATCGCTCTCGCCCAAGAAGCCGTTATGATGACGATTACGAAGACGACCGCGGCTACCGTTCTCGTCCCAGAAGTCGTTATGATGACGATTATGAAGACGACCGTAGTTACCGTTCTCGTCCCAGAAGTCGTTATGAAGACGATTTTGATGACGACCGCGGTTACCGTTCTCGTCCCAGAAGTCGTTATGATGACGATTATGAAGACGAACGAGGCTACCGTTCTCGTCCAAGAAGCCGTTATGATGACGATTATGACGATGAACGCAATTATCGTCTGCCTGCACGCAGCCGCTATGACGATGACGAAGACCCACGCGACCGCCGTTCTCGTGTATCATCTCGCCATAGCGATGACGACTACGATGACCGTTATCTACATCGTCCGCCGCAAAAATCACGCAAGGACGATGAAGAAGACGAGTTACTCAGTCGCAAAAAAGAAATGGATCGCCTGCGTTTGGTGATTAGCAAACACGCCGCCAAAAGAGCAGACATGCACGAAGACGATATAACGCTATTGCAACCTTTGAAAAAGAGCAACTAAATAAACAACACAAATAAAGCCGATAACACAAAAAATTCGGCTTTATTTTGTCGAATGACTGTTCAGGTTGCTATAATAACGCTTATCGCAGTAAATAACCTTTAATCAAAAAGTGATAACATGATTGAAATATCTTGTTTATCATACTAAAAACACAGCAAAACTGGGGTATGTTCTATGAAACGCACTCATTTAAAACAACAAGGCTTTACCTTAACCGAACTGATGATAGTCGTGGCTCTGGCAGCCATCTTCGCCACACTCGCCGTACCCAATATGGGAGCAATGGCGGCTCGCCAAAGAGTACAAGGACAAGCCAACGAAATCGCCAACGCATTTACCTTTGCACACAACGAAGCCGTGCGTCGAGGAAAACCTGTGTTTGTTGTGCCAGGCAGTATAAGAACAGATGGCAAACTCAATGACACATCAGACACTTGGGCTAGTGCGAATGCGTTAGTTGTATTTACGGATAATAATGGTGGTGATGATCAAAAGTACAATACGGGAGAAGACTTACGCGTGGTTTCCATACACAATAATGTACTAATCGACAAAATAACACAAGAAGCATTAGGAAGTGCTGTGGGAACGAATGTTGATGATAAAACTATGGCATTCACTTACTATTCCAATGGACAAATGCGTATTGGCAAAATGAATAATAAAAAAGTGGAAGTTAATCTTCCCCCAGGTGCAATCGGACGCATTATGGTAAAAGATAATAAACGAGCAACCAGAAACCAAACTTCTCGTTTTTGCGAAGTTATTCGTGTTGATGCCACAGGTCGTGCTTCTGTTTATACTGGAAAACGCTCTGCATTAAATGGCAATAATACCGATTTCTTCTATTGCGAATAAGAAAGAAGGATACAAATATGAAAACCGTAAAAACCACACCTATTCAACAACAAGGCTCTACCTTGATTGAAATTTTGGTGTCCATGTTTATCCTTGCGTTGGGCTTAATGGCATTGATTGCCATGCAAACACGCACTTCGATTGGCATTAAAGAGGCAGAAAACCAAACCATCATTGCCCAAGCAACGGAAAACTTGGCAGATAATATGATGACGAATCCTGTATTAGGTCTCAATGGTTTGGTTACGAAACGCAATTATGGGCGTTATGCAAAGAATACTGATTGCTCAAATCTTCCTACACCACAACGACCTGCTGCAAATTCAAAAGGAGATGCTTTGGTTACATATCATCAAGACTTATTCTTCCAGCAAGCTTGTCAAGTTACAGGTCTTGACGGTAATGTTGAGTTAATTGTTACAGGTGAAACGCTAACTGTTAAATGGAAAATGGGCGGCTCATCGGATAAGGAATTTGAATACAAATATGAATTGGATAATATGGATTGATAGGGGAGCGTAAATGAAAAAACAAAATATGTCTATTCAAAATTATAGCAACCAACAAGGCTTTACCTTGGTTGAGTTTATGGTTGCCAGTGTTTTGGGTTTAGTGGTTATCGCTGGTGCTGGTGCCCTTTATTCTTACACCAAACGCTTAAACGATATTGGCATGGCTCGTGTCGCCACTCTGCAAGACTTGCGTGCTGCAGCCACAATGATTGCTCAAGATTCTCGTAGTGCAGGTGTGTTTGGCTGTGCGTCATTAGGACGACAAAATGCTCCAGATGTTGTGAATGGTGAGATTGCACTCGATGCACCCAATACATTAACTGGTGCAAAAGCATTGACAACATTGAATGATGTAACCAATCCATCCGCAGGCGTGCGTTGGATTTCTCAAACAACGGCTACAGGTAGCACTCCTTTAGGAATTTGGGATTCTGCCGTTTTCACTCCTACAAGTGGCGTATTACTGTTTTATTACGGTGAGGGTTCCTTGGCATACAAGAGTGAAGCAGGTAATGTAGTAACTTTTAATGCCAAAGAAGGACACCCCAATAAAATAGTAGAAAGTATTCTGGCATCAGGTAATGGTTATGTGGTTGCTTCTGGTTGCAATGCCTTGCAGGTACAACAGCTTACGGCTGTCCAAACAGCTAATGAACACCCAGTAACTATGAATGTAACGCCCCCTGCCCCTGCAAACGCAGCCAATCTTCCTGCTGGTGTAAGTAAAATGGGGCAATACGCCGATATGATTTTACAACGGTATAAAGTTGTGGCGTATGTTGTTGGTAATATTCCAAATGTTGATGACCCAACTTCATCTTCATTGTATCGTTTTGAATTTGGTAGTGACGGCGATAATTGGTCGCCACCACAACAGCTAGCGAAAAATGTTACTGCAATGACAGCGGAATACTTATTTGTAAGGGAATGCCCAAGTGGTACGATTGTAACTGCTGGTGCTTCTGTTCCCGCAGGTAGTGGTGCAACGCTTGCAACTGTTAATGACCAACTGTATGTTGTTCGAGATGCAGAAGCTGGTACTGGTGATGTTGAACAAGATACAAGAGGAAATCAAGGTCCGTCGTCTGTGCGTTTAACCTTAACTTATAATTTTCCAGATGTGCGTGGTGGATCAGTAAGTTCTGGTAATAAAGGTGAACAATTTGTAATTACATCAACCATACGCGGAGGTAATGTATGTGCAAGCAGAAAATTAATGTCACTGTAAAATATGGTTTCATCAATACACAGCATCAGCAAAGTGGTTTTTCTTTGGTGATGGTGATGATGATTATGGTTGTTATTGCGTTGTTAGTGATAGCAGGTGCACAGGTGAGCAATACCGAAATGCGGATTAGCACCAATAATGCCGACCAAAAATTTGCCAAAGGTTTGGCAGAGAAAACATTGTTAGAAGCAGAAAAAGAAATTACTGGTGTTGTCTTTGCTTCTACTTCTGGCACCAGTTCCAGCACCATTAAAAAAGAGACTGTCGATGAAGCAACATTAAAAACTACTTTTCCTGACAATGATTGCTATAATGGTTTGTGTGGTGTTGGTGCAACCACTGCCATTAGTAATGGTTTTCCACTTTGGGAAAACAATGGTTTTACTGCTCATGGCAAAGAAGTGGATATTGCAGGTGGTGCTGAAAAACCGCGTTATATTGTTGAATATTTAGGTGTTAAAGAAGGAATTGACGGAGCTTCTAATATACGCGTGTTCCGTGTTACTGCTCGTGCTACGGGTCAAAATCCTAATACTATTTCCACTTTACAAACCGTTTTGGTGGCTCCTTCATCTTAAAAAAACAGGAGAATGTAAAATGAACACGCTCAATAGAGGTTTTACTTTAACAGAAGTGATGATTGTGGTGGCGATTATTGCAATTTTGGCTGCAATCGCCATGCCGTCTTATTCTCGTTATCAAGAAAAAGGACGAATAACCACTGCCAAAGCCTACTTAAATCAGGCTCGCCAAGAGGCACAGGCGAATTTTCTTAAAGAAGGAAAATATCCTGCTGATAAAAGTAAGTATAAATCTGGTGGTGATTTAGCGAAATATCACGATTTAGATGTAAGTGCAGACACCTTCACTTTGACAGCCAAGAAAAAGGCGACCAATAAGTTTGGAGCGGAAGTTTCTTTGAATTTAAAAACAGGTCAATTTACTTATTCTAATTGTACTTACGATTCGGTGTGTGCTTGGGCAAGACGAATTAAAGATTAATGGTTTGTTTGAATAAAATATCTTCCTAACGGAAGATATTTTATTGTGTTTTCAGGCTGCCTGAAAAAAAACACGCTGCCTGAAAGTATTTCAGGCAGCGTGTTTTTCTAAACAAAATCAACAATCTACTTCAAGCCATGCAATTCTTGCACGCTATACACATTTGTTTTGTCCAAACTTTGCACCGCTTCGGCAACGGCGGCTCCGCCTGCTGTTGTGGTGTAAAGTGGAATTCTGCCGTTCAAGGCGTTGCGGCGTATGGCGTGGCTGTCTTTGATGGATTTTGCGTCGTTATTTACCGTATTCACCGCCATCGCAATTTCGCCGTTTTTTAGGGCATCGACAATGTGCGGGCGACCTTCTCGCACTTTGTTGATTTTCTCGCACTCAATGCCTGCGGCTTGTAGATAGGCTGCTGTGCCTTCTGTGCCTGATAGTGAATAGCCTGCGGCGATGAATTTTTTGGCAATCGCTTTCAGGCTGCCTTTGTCTTCGTTTCGCACGGATAAGAAGATTTTGCCTGTGTGCGGAATTTTTTCGCCTGCACCTAATTGGGCTTTTAAGTAGGCTTCGGAGAATGTTTTGCCCACACCCATCACTTCGCCTGTGGAACGCATTTCAGGCCCTAAAATGGTATCTACGCCTGGAAATTTGATGAATGGGAAGACGGCTTCTTTCACCGCAAAATATTCTGGAATGACTTCTTTTTCAAAGCCTTGCGATTTAAGGCTTTCGCCTGCCATCACTCGTGCGGCGATTTTGGCCAACGGCACGCCTGTGGCTTTGGAGACAAATGGCACGGTGCGACTGGCTCTGGGATTGACTTCCAACACATACACCACATCGTCTTTGACGGCAAACTGCACATTCATTAAACCAACGACATTTAAGGCAAACGCCATCGCTTTGGTTTGACGGCGGATTTCGTCTTGAATTTCTTTGGATAAGGAATAGGCTGGAATGGAACACGCCGAGTCGCCACTATGCACGCCTGCTTGTTCAATGTGCTGCATAATGCCGCCGATGACGGCTTGTTCGCCATCGCACACGCAATCCACATCTACTTCAATCGCATTGTCTAAATAATGGTCTAACAAAACTGGGCTGTCGTTGGAGACTTTCACCGCTTCTCGCATATAGGTTTGCAATTCGTCTGCGGAATGCACAATTTGCATGGCTCTGCCGCCCAAAACATAAGACGGACGCACAACCAGCGGATAGCCCACTTCTTCTGCTAATCGCAATGCGTCTTGTTCGTTAGTGGCAGTGCGGTTTTCAGGCTGCCTTAAACCCAAATCTTTTAGGATTTGTTGAAAGCGTTCGCGGTCTTCGGCTGCGTCAATCGCATCGGCTGATGTACCGATAATTTTCACGCCGTTTTCAACCAAATCATTCGCCAGTTTCAAAGGCGTTTGTCCGCCGTAATGCACAATCACGCCGTCAGGATTTTCGGTTCGCACGATTTCTAATACATCTTCAAGCGTCAGCGGTTCAAAATACAGGCGGTCGGAAGTGTCGTAGTCAGTGGAAACGGTTTCGGGGTTGCAATTGACCATAATCGTTTCCCAGCCGCTTTCACGCAAAGACAATGCCGCATGCACGCAGCAGTAATCAAACTCAATGCCTTGTCCGATACGGTTTGGACCGCCGCCTAAAATCATAATTTTTTTGCGGTCAGAGGGTGCTGCTTCGCACTCTTCTTCGTATGAAGAATAAAGATAAGCCGTGTCGGTTGCAAACTCTGCCGCACAAGTATCCACGCGTTTATACACTGGGTGTAAGTTCAAAGCGTAGCGGTGTTGTCTGACTTCTTTTTCGCTAATATTTAACAATGTCGCAATGCGTTTATCCGAAAAACCTTTGCGTTTTAAGGTTCGCATACGATTGAAATCCAAGTCTTTCAGGCTGCCTGAAACGATTTGTTTTTCTTCGTTGATTAAATCTTCAATATTTGCCAAGAACCAAGGGTCTATGCCTGTTTGTTTATACAATTCTTCCACGCTTAAACTCAAACGCATAGCGTCTGCCACAAACAGCAAGCGTTCCGCACCTGGGTCGGAAATTTCGCTTTTGATTTCTTCCAAATCGGTTGAGCGTTCGTCCAAGCCTGATAAGCCAGTTTCCAAGCCACGCAAGGCTTTTTGCATACTTTCTTGGAAAGTTCTGCCAATCGCCATCACTTCGCCCACCGATTTCATTTGCGTGGTTAAACGATCGTCCGCCGCAGGGAATTTTTCAAACGCAAAGCGTGGAATTTTGGTAACCACATAATCAATAGACGGCTCAAAAGACGCAGGCGTTCTGCCGCCTGTAATATCGTTTTTCAACTCGTCCAAAGTGTAGCCCACAGCGAGTTTAGCGGCGATTTTGGCAATCGGAAAACCTGTTGCTTTGGACGCTAACGCAGACGAACGGGACACACGCGGATTCATCTCAATAATAATCATCTCGCCGTTTTTGGGATTAACTGCAAACTGCACATTCGAGCCGCCTGTATCCACGCCGATTTCACGCAACACCGCCAAAGACGCATTACGCATAATTTGATATTCTTTATCCGTCAAGGTTTGTGCAGGGGCAACCGTGATGGAATCGCCCGTATGCACGCCGCAAGGGTCAAAGTTTTCAATCGAACACACGATAATGCAGTTGTCGTTTTTATCACGCACCACTTCCATTTCGTATTCTTTCCAGCCCAAAATGGATTGTTCCACCAACAATTCGTGCGTGGGCGAAGCGTCAAAACCACGCTCGCAAATCGCCAAAAACTCTTCCTTGTTATACGCAATACCGCCACCAGAACCGCCCATTGTAAAAGACGGACGAATTAAAGTCGGAAAACCCACTTCGCTTTGAGCGTTCAGTGCTTCTTCCATTGTATGACAAATAAACGATTTCGGCGTTTTCAAGCCGATTTTTTCCATCGCCTCCTTAAAACGCCCACGGTCTTCGGCTTTATCAATCGCATCTTCCGTTGCACCGATGAGTTCTACGCCGTATTTTTCCAGCACGCCATGACGAGCCAAATCCAAAGCGGCATTCAAAGCCGTTTGCCCGCCCATAGTCGGCAAAACAGCGTCTGGGCGTTCTTTGGCGATGATTTTTTCCAAAGTCTGCCACACAATCGGCTCAATATAAGTTTTATCCGCCATTTCAGGGTCAGTCATAATCGTGGCAGGGTTGGAATTAACCAACACCACACGATAGCCCTCTTCACGCAAGGCTTTACACGCCTGTGCCCCAGAATAGTCAAACTCACACGCCTGACCAATCACAATCGGACCTGCGCCGATAATTAAAATGGTTTTCAAATCACTGCGTTTTGGCATATTGTTGTTTCCTTAAAAATTCTTTATAAAAATCAAGTGGTTAATAAGCGTATCGAGTTTGTTGCGATTTTTTTTGCAAACCGCTTATTTTACAACAGAATGGTATATTTTGGATAGATTTATTCACCACACGGCGTTGATTGAACTTGTTTTCAGGCTGCCTGAAAAGATTTAATCTTCATAAAAATGGTGGGTTAGAAACCCACCCTACAAGTTTTAATACAACTCTCCCGACTTACGCCGTGCGATAAAGTCGCGGGTTTCTGAAACCACGACTTTGGATAATAATAACAAGGCGATTAAGTTGGGTAATGCCATTAGACTGTTAAATATGTCAGCAAATTTCCAAACAATATCCAATGATAATACGGCTCCCAACATCACAGTGGCGGTATAAATAATGCGATAAACAATCACCATTTTTTCGCCAAATAGATAAGCAGCCATTTTTTCGCCGTAATAACACCAGCCCAAAATAGTAGAATAAGCGAAAAACACAACACCAAAGGAAACAATTAAATCACCGCCTTTAATTAAGTTGCCAAAATATAGAGCAGTTAGCACCGCACCATCTTGTTCACCGTTACCAAACGAGTTGCCTGCGTGAATATAACCAATCGCCAATACCAAACCTGTAATTGAACACACCACAATGGTATCTAAAAAAGTGCCTGTCATGGATACCAACGCTTGGCGTACGGGATGATCGGTTTTGGCAGCAGCGGCAGCAATCGGAGCAGAACCCATACCTGCTTCGTTCGAGAATAAACCGCGTGCCACGCCATATCGCACCGCCGTGCCTAATACCGCTCCGCCTACGGATTGTGCGGTAAAGGCTTCGTTGATAATCAAGGCAAAGGCTTGCCCTACTAAATCAATATGTTGAAAAATAACCACCAAGCCGCCTAAAATGTAAATCACAGCCATAAACGGAACGATGATTGAAGACGCACGAGCAATTGATTTAATTCCGCCCAACACCACAATTGCTGTAAAAATTGTGAGTATCACGCCCATAATCCATTGTTCTATGCCAAAATTTTTGGAAATAGTTTGTGCAACCGTGTTCGCCTGCACCGAACTGCCAATGCCAAAACTGGCTAATGTGCCAAACAGGGCAAACGCTACTGCCAACCATTTCCAGTTTTTACCCAGACCAAGTTCAATGTAATACATCGGGCCACCCGACATTTCGCCTTTATTGTTGGTGGTGCGATATTTCACCGCTAACAGGCTTTCGGCGTATTTGGTTGCCATGCCTACAAGTGCGGTTACCCACATCCAAAACACCGCACCAGGTCCGCCTGCAACCATTGCGGTTGCGACACCTGCAATATTACCCGTGCCGATTGTGGCAGATAAAGCCGTCATCAATGCCCCAAAATGCGACACATCACCGTCATGGTCGTGTTTTTTATGTGAAATAAAGGTTTGTTTGAGTGCAAAGGGCAAATAGCGAAATTGCAAACCTGCCAAAATAACCGTCAAAAAAACGCCTGTACCAACCAATATAAACAATAAAGGCAAACTAATAAAACCGCCGATCATATCTAACAAATCAGCAAAACTTTTGATACTATTCTCCACTTGTTCAATATTTTCTGCATTTTCCATATGTTGTTCCCTAACTATTAAAAAATGAAATTTCAGGCTGCCTGAAACGAATTTGGTTTTATAGTCGATTTAAACCTAAAAAAACAAATCAAATTATTGCAAGGCAGCATTTTATCATATATATCAAAATGTTTCAGGCTGCCTGAAAAAACAAAGACTGCCTTTTCAGGCAGCCTGAATATTGATTTACGCCTTTTTATAGGCTTTGATATTGTCGATAAATTTATCGAACAAATACGCCACATCGTGTGGGCCAGGGGACGCTTCGGGGTGTCCTTGAAAGGAGAACGCGGGGCGGTCGGTTAAAGAAATGCCTTGCAAAGAGCCGTCAAACAAGGATTTGTGCGTAACTTCTACATTTTCAGGCAGGCTGTCAGCCAACACTTCAAAGCCGTGATTTTGCGAAGTAATCATCACCCTATCCGTTTGCAAGTCTTGCACGGGGTGATTTGCACCGTGATGACCGAATTTCATCTTGCCCGTTTTACCGCCCAAAGCCAAGCCTAATAATTGATGACCCAAGCAAATGCCAAACAAGGGGATTTTCTTTTCCAAAAACACTTGAATGGCAGAAATGGCGTAATCGCAAGGCTCGGGGTCGCCAGGACCGTTGGATAAAAACACGCCGTCAGGGTTCATCGCCAAAACGGCTTCGGCAGGTGTTTGGGCAGGCACAATAGTCAGTTCGCAGCCCCTTTCGGCTAACATGCGTAAGATATTGTTTTTTACGCCAAAATCGTATGCAACCACGCGATAAGGCAAGCGTTTTAAATCGCTAAAACCTTGACCCAAACGCCATTCGCCCTGCGTCCATTGTTCTTGTTTGGCACGCGTAACCACTTTGGCTAAATCCTTGCCAGCCATAGAGCCAAAGGCAATCGCTTTGTTTTGAGCGGCGGCAATATCGGCGTTTTCGCCCGTGATAATACAACCTGCTTGCGAGCCAGTATGGCGTAAAATTCGCGTTAAGCGGCGTGTGTCAATATCCGCAATCGCCACAATATTGTGCCGTTTTAAGTAATCCGACAGCGGCTCTTCACTACGAAAGTTACTGTTTTTTAAGGGTAAATCACGAATAATTAGTCCCGCCGCATACACTTGGCGGCTTTCGTTGTCTTCCGTATTGCAACCTGTGTTGCCGATATGCGGATAAGTGAGCGTAACCATTTGATAACAATAGGAAGGGTCGGTCAAAATTTCTTGATAACCTGTCATTGAAGTGTTGAACACCACTTCGCCCACTGTCTCGCCGTCTGCCCCGATGGCCACGCCGTGAAAAGTTGAACCGTCTGCTAAAACCAAAACCGCAGGAGTAGTCATTGTAAGTACCTGTTTTATATTAAATAAATAAATTGATTTTCAGGCTGCCTGAAAAATAATGGTGAAACAATTTTCACAGCAGCAAAATAAAAAACCTTGTTAAAACTGTGGCTTAAAAAAAAACACGCAACGAGCATGAAAGTCGTTTTGGGCGTGCTTGTTACAAAAATCGCCAAAGCCTTGGCGATAAGTTGAAATAAGCGTCTCATTTTACACAATCGTGCATAAAACGGCAAGGTGTAAAAACGCCAAATCACACACATATAGTCGGTTCACAGCAAAAACAGGCAAGACAACGAGCCGAAGACAGTATAAATAATACGGCAAGGCGAAGTAACGCTGCATGGTTTTGCTGTGAATCGACTATAACATTATCAATCCCTTGTTATAATGCAGTATGCAAATATAAATAACTTATTATTTTTATGGAAAATTTATACAAGACCATTTTACATTCCAAGCGAGCGAATATTTATTATTTGGAGCATTGTCGTATTTTGGTCAATGGCGGACGCGTGGAATATGTAACCGACCAAGGCAAGGAGTCGTTTTACTGGAATATTCCGATTGCCAACACCACTTGTTTGCTTTTGGGAAGCGGCACTTCGATTACCCAAGCGGCGGTGCGGGAGTTGGCAGCGGCTGGGGTGATGATGGGTTTTTGTGGCGGTAATGGCACGCCTTTATTTGCCGCAACAGAAATAGAATGGCTCTCGCCACAAAGTGAATATCGTCCAACGGAATATCTGCAACAGTGGTGCAGTAAGTGGTTTGATGATGCTTGGCGTTTTCAGGCAGCCTTATCATTACAAAACAAACGATTGAATTATATTGAAAAATTTTGGGCAAAACATGATTGGCAAGTTGATATGAGCCAAGTGCTTGCTTTATGTCAAGCATTTCGCAATGAATTTAAGCAGGCAAAAACACTCACTTCTTTATTAACCGCCGAAGGGCGTATGAGCAAATCTTTGTATTCACAAGCCATTCGTGCTTCTCGTTACTGGCAGGTAAATTTTGTTCGCGAACACGGTAAAAACAGCGATAAAGCAAATCAGTTTTTAGACCACGGCAATTATTTAGCCTATGGTTTGGCAGCGTCTGCCTGTTGGGTGTTAGGTTTGCCGCACGGTTTGGCGGTGTTGCACGGCAAAACACGGCGGGGCGGTTTGGTTTTTGATATTGCGGATTTAATCAAAGATGCGGTTATTTTGCCTTTGGCGTTTATTTCTGCTCAAAACGGCGTATCGTCCAGTGAATTTCGTATTGCCTGCACCGATTGTTTTACTCGTTATGAAGTTTTGGATTTAATGATTGATAGCATTAAAGAAATTGCGGCAAGTAAGGTATAATTTT
This sequence comes from Neisseriaceae bacterium, assembly GCA_017458185.1. Lineage (GTDB taxonomy): Bacteria > Pseudomonadota > Gammaproteobacteria > Burkholderiales > Neisseriaceae > RGIG9985. The sequence continues at coordinate 8,344 of JAFTFY010000008.1, read as the reverse complement.
ACATTTTCAGATCAATTTTATTCTTGAATTGGAGCATTCAAAATGAGTGTAGAAGTCAGCATTGTTTTAGACGAACAGGAAAAAACTCAGTTGGAATCTTTGGTGAACAGTATGGGTTTGAATTTGCCTACTTTTTTTCAAATTTATGCTAAAAGAGTTCTGCACGATCGTAAAATTCCTTTTGAATTGAGTGCATTGGACGATCCTTTTTATTCTGCCAGTAATTTGCAACAGATTTTGAAAGCACAAGAACAAGTGCAAAATGGGGCAGTGCTGATTAAAAGTATGAGTGAATTGGAAAATATGGAAAATGCGTAATATTCAATTTGCATCTGATGCTTGGGAAGAATATCTTCTTTGGCAAAGTGAAGATAAGAAAACACTTAAAAAAATCAATCAATTACTCAAAGAAATTTGCCGCACTCCTGAGTTCGGTAGCGGTCAGCCAGAAGCCTTGAAAAATGAGTTATCGGGCAAGTGGTCGCGACGCATCAATTTGAAAGATCGTTTGGTTTATTCTTTTACAGATGATATGGTTACCATTTATCAATGTCGTGCTCATTATAAAGATAAATAATGATGAACATTCTTTTAATCAGTCAATGTCATAAAAATGCCCTAAAAGAAACACGGCGAATTATTGATCAGTTTGCCGAACGCACAGGCGAGCGTTCTTGGCAGACGCATATCACCGAAAAAGGTTTAGAGGCTTTGCATCGTTTGCTGCGAAAAACGGCACGCAAGAATACCGCTGTGGCTTGCCACTGGATACACGGTAAAAATCACAGTGAATTGCTGTGGATTGTGGGCGACCGTTCGCAATTTAATGATAAGGGACGCGTGCCGACAAATCGCACACAACGCAATATTTTACGCGCTTCTGATGAAAATCCCCGCATTTCGGCATGTGATATACAAATTGTGGCAGTTTTAGCCGCACTGTTGCACGATTTGGGCAAGGCAACACTGCATTTTCAAAATAAATTAAAGGAAAATCAACATATTGCTGATGAATATCGTCATGAGTGGATTTCTTTGCGATTGTTTCGCAATATGCTTTCAGGCTGCCTGAAAGATACAGAATGGCTTTTTCGTTTGGCAAACTGGGCAACATATCGAGAGCAAAATCCCGAATGGTTTGCATTATCCCCAGAACCGCCAAAAGACAAGCGTGGCGATGAATACAATTTTTCTGATTTACCGCCTTTGGCTCGAATAATTGCTTGGTTAATAGTCAGTCATCACCGTTTGCCGATAAGTGAAAAATATAACACTAATAATAACGATGATTTTCAGAAAAAAACTAAATTTGACACGCTTGATGACTGGTTTAGCAATTTTATTCCCACAGAAAACTGGGTTTATAACCAGCAAAATGACGGCAAACAAAACCAAGACTTATATTCCTTTAATATCGACCCAACTCAAAGCCCCGTGTGGCAAAAAATGCTGTCTCGCTGGGCAAACAAAGCCTTACAACGCATTGAAGCCAAACAATTTTTTGGCACAAATGCAGACGGCGATTTATCCTGTCTTTTGCAAGACCCGTTGTTTTTGCATTTATCACGATTGTGTTTAATGGTAGGCGACCATTATTTTTCTGCCAAAAAATACAGCGAAAATAATCAGAAAAAATATGCCCTATCCTTATGGGCAAACACCGACAAAAACGCCCCTAACCACGCCAAACAATTATTAGACGAACATTTATGCGGCGTGGCAGATATTGCCAAACAATTTGCCCATGTATTTTTATGGGCAGACAAACCTTTTGCGGCTTTGAATAAATGCAAAGAATTAAGCAAACCAGCCCAAGAATCACGCTTTTTTTGGCAAAATACTGCTTTTGAATTAGGCAGAAAATTACATCATTCCAGTCAAGAGCAAGGTTTTTTCGGCGTGAATACCGCTGGCACAGGCTGTGGTAAAACTTTGGCAAATGCCAAAATTGCGTATGCTTTATCGGGCGAAAAACAAACCCGTATGACTATTGCTTTGGGCTTACGCACCCTAACTTTGCAAACAGGCGAAGCCTTACGCAAAAAATTACATTTAACCGACAATGAAATTGCCACACTGATCGGCAGTTCAGCGATTAAACAACTATTTGAAAACAATCAAGATAAGACACATCACGGCAGCGAATCGGCAGATGACGCATATTTTCACGCAGACGAAACCTTTGCCGTGATGCGTGATGAAAGTGCTTTTGCCGACAATATTTATCGTTTTTTGATGCCAGACAATAAAACAGACAACAAAATCAAAACCCTATTAGACACGCCGATTATTGCCTGCACGATTGACCATTTAATGCAAGTGTGCGAGCAACAACGCTCTGCCCACTTTGTGCCGCCGATGTTACGGCTATTGTCCAGCGATATTGTATTAGACGAACCCGATGATTTTTCCACAGAAGACCTGCCCGCATTAAGCCGCCTAATCTACTGGATAGGCTTGTGCGGCGGACGGCTGTTGCTGTCATCAGCCACACTCACGCCTGATTTGTGCGAAGGCTTATTCCGTGCCTATCAAGACGGCAGACGCATTTATAACAAGCATTTTGGGCTACCTGAAAACAAAATCGTCTGTGCTTGGTTTAATGAATTTAACACACACGCTGTCGATTGTGGCGAGCAAAAAGAATATCGCGAGCAATACACAGAATTTTGCAAGAAACAAATCAATCAATTACAAACCTTGCCCATCAGACGCAAAGCGGAAATTTTGCCATTAGACAATGCCGACTATCCGCAACTTGCCGAACGCTTTATTTCTGCTATACTTGAATTACACGCACGGCATGGCATTGAATATCAAGGGCAAAAAATCAGTATCGGTTTGCTGCGGTTTGCCAACATTGACCCATTGATAGCAACTGCCCGTGCCATGTTGCAATTATCAACCGCATTGCCTGACACACAACTTTATATCACCTGTTATCACGGCAGACAACTTTTATTTTTGCGTAGCCGCATTGAAGAAATATTAGACCGCCTGCTTCATCGCAACAATCCCACAGAACTTTTCAGGCAGCCTGAAATCAAACAAGCCATACAACAAAATCCTGCCAAAAATCATATATTTGTGGTATTTGGCTCGCCCGTAACCGAAGTGGGTCGCGACCATGATTACGACTGGGCGATTGTGGAGCCCTCTTCCTTGCGTTCGCTGATTCAATTAGCAGGGCGAGTATGGCGACACCGTCCCGAAAAAGTGGCAGACACCGCAAATATTATGGTATTGAATAAAAATATCAAACACTTAACAGGAAAAGAAATCTGTTATGAAAAACCAGGTTTTGAGAAAAAAGGCTTTTATCGCTTAAATCCACAACAAAAATCTGCTCAAAATTCAGCATTATTGAGCGATGAAATTTTGCAACGCATTGACGCACAGGCAAGATTAAAACAGCCCAGAGAACAATTTACAGAACAATTACAACAATATAAGGCAAAATTGCCAGAACGAAATAAAGAAATAAAAGCCCAAAATCTCACTGATTTAGAACATATCGTTATGGCGGATTTAATCAACGCAGAACAAAACTTTATCACCGCATACAGGCTGCCTGAAAGCGTTTTTCACTTAACTTGCGACTGCCAACGCAAAAGCCCTTTTCGTTATGACCCACAACAAGGAAAGCAAATCGCCTACACCGCCCTACCCGATGATGATGGCACAATAAACTGGATACAAAGCGAAAACCTTGCCGAAAACTTGGACAGCAAGAATTACGACAATAAGTTATTTGAGCGGCAAACAATCACTTCGCAAAATCCGCATATTCATTTGTGGCTAAACTGTTCGTATCAAGACGAACTCCAAACCCTTGCCACAGAATTAAACCACTGTGAAATGGACGATTTAAGCGAAAAACAAATCCGAAAAACGGCAATTCAATATGCAGGGGTGAATTTATATGACAATAAACAATATCTATTTAATGAATGGCTCGGGTTTGAAGAAGCAAAAGTGAAATAGGTCATTGTTTGATACATTCGCCTTTTTGCAAGATTAGCGTTACAATCGCAACTTCCCGCCGCATAGGCGGCTTAGAAATTATGTTTTTTCTTTGTATTGTTTCCCGCCGAATAGGTGGCAAAATTAGGATAATCTGCATAGGGTGGGCATTCCTGCCCACCATTTGCCCGATAGGGCAAAATCAGAAATTTTCATTTTAAATCAAGATAATTGTTAAATATACGGCTTAGAGATAAGACTGACACACTCACCCAACGGCATTACTTGATTTTTTTAAAAAAGCACTTGCCTTATGTTTTTTTTTTGTTTTATAGTATGAACTATATTATACAGTTTCGATATTCGTCAGGCAGCCTGAAAACAGAAAGGAAACCCAAATGACCACGCCACAAGATATTCGTGATGCAATCGAGCAGTTTTTAACAGAACTTTACGAAAAAAAGTGTGCAGACGCACAGAAAAAACGCCACGGCGTTACAGACGAAAAAAAATTGCAATCCATAGAAAATGATTTAACACCATATCACCCAAACAACTGGATTAGCCAAAAAGCCCTTGTTTTTGCAGAACAATTAAAGTTTGGTACGCATTTAGCCAAACATACGCATTCCGACAGCAAGGGCGATAATGTTTATTTTTCTGCCCAAAATAGTCTGCCAGAAAACCTATGTGCTTCGCAATCTGTGCCGCAAGATGAATATATATTAGATGCCACAGGCAATGCCGCCGCCCTGCCTTTGGCGAAATTTTTCGATATTGCCATAGGACAAACCACGCTCAAACAATTACTCTTGCAAGACAATCATGCTGTGCATGGCGTTTTTGCGGATAATGAACAGCAATCGCTTGAATATTGTCGTATTTTTCAGGCAGCCTTAAAAGCCGAAAACCAGCACCCCAAAAGCGATGAACGCAATAAGCAACTGTTGTGGTTTTGTGCTGATGAAACAGAAGAAAATAAACAATATCAAGTGCTTATTCCGCTTTATCCTGTGGCTTTGGTACATTGTTTATACAATAAAGTGCAACAACGCTTTGCAGATACGGTGAAAAACGGCGAAAAAGCCCGCAAGGAAAACAAAGCGTATTCGCAAAAATATGCTACGGTGCATGATTTGGCATTCGTTAAATTAGGCGGGGCTAATCCGCAAAATTTAAGTCAAATCAACAGCAAACAAGGCGGTAAGCATTTTTTATTACCGTCTCTGCCGCCACAATTTAATGCGGGCAAAGTGCATTTTTCTCGGCGGGCAAAATCGTTTTTTGTGGATAGTTTGCTGTATCGCAGTCAAATTGCCGATGATTTGAAAGCCGTTGTGGAAAGCGATAAACATACAATGGATATACGCAATAAACGAAAACTCGCTTTATATTCACTATGCGGCAAAATTTTATCGCTGGCTGCTGTTTATCGAGAACAGCCTGCGGGCTGGACAAAGGATTACGCATTAGAAAGTCCGTCCGAAATATACTGGTTAGACCCTAACAATCCCCGCTTTGCCGAACAACCCCCTGACTGGCAACAGCATATTGCGGGTAGATTTTCCCACTGGCTTATCGCTTGGTTGAAAAAACAATTTCCCCACGAAAAACACCATTTTAACGATACCGAAGACCGTGAAGTGTTCAAATCGTTTCAGGCAGCCTTATTGTTTGGAGATAAGTAAATGGAAACTTTTTACATTTTATTCAAAAATATCCGCATTCAAGGAGCAAATGCCGTTTCCAGCCCGATAACTTACGGTTTTCCGTCTGTGGGCGGTTTTGTGGGGGCAATGCACGCCCTGCAACGCAGGCTGCCTGAAAATATGCCTTTGCAATTTAACGGCGTGTTAATTGCTTGTCGCAAATGTTTGCCACGCACTTTTCGCGAACACGCTTTTGCGGACGCGTCTTTTATTCAAACCCGCAATCCTGTGGGCAAGGACGGCAAAACCGCCGCCATTATTGAAGAAGGCAAAGTGGATTTGTCCGTAAGTTTGGTGATTGAAGCACACAGCGATAAGGAAAACGCCATCAGAAATAATATTCATCACACGCAACAGCAACTGCAACATTTGTTAATCCAACAACGCATTGCAGGCGGCAGTGTGATGAATATTGGCACAGTGCAACTTTTTGATACATCAGGCAAATCATTAGATAACAAGCAAGACTTAATCAGCCAACTTTTGCCGTCTTATATTTTGACTGATGCGTCCGATGAATTGCCCGAAATTGTTGCCGAATTACAAGCGGACAATCCCCGAGCAGGTGCATTAGACGCACTCTTTTCCACTGCCCAACTTTTCCATATTCCGCCTGAAAATGAAACAGGTAAATGGCAAACCAAAAGCATCAAAACAGGACGCGGCTGGCTGGTGCCGATACCCGTGGGCTATCAAGCCATTGCCGATGAAATACCTGCGGGCAAATTGCAAAATTGCCGCAATCCTGAATATTCTGCCCGTTTTGTCGAAAGTATTTATTCTTTGGGCAAATGGGTGTTTCCTTTGTCGTGTCAAGACAACTGGCAACAACACTTTTGGTCTTTCAGGCAGCCTGAAAACCACAATGGCAATACGCTATATCGTTATGCCACTGGCAAGAATGACGATAACAGCACAACCGATTACTTTTAATCCATTAGGAGATAACACCATGAAAACCGCATCTGTATTAGCATTTGAACGCAAATTAGAATGCTCTGACGCATTCTTTAACCAAACCGCCAGCAATGCACCTGAATTGCCACAAAGCCCGATTAAAATCCGCGAAAAATCCGTGCGTGGCACGATTTCTAATCGTCTTAAAGATGCCATTGCCAACGATCCACTTAAATTAGACGCAGAAGTGCAAAAAGCCAACCCGCAAACCGTAGATTACGCTGCTTTGGACGAAGACAAAGATATGCTGATTGCGGGTTTCACGCTGAAAATTCTGCCGTTTGACGGTTCTCCTTATTTGTGTAACGACAAAGAATACCAACAAAAATTGCAAACAACCGTTTCAGGCTGCCTGAAAGACAGCATTCCCGAATTAGCCCGCCGTTATGCCTGCAATATCGCCAACGCTCGCTGGTTATGGCGTAATCGTATGGGGGCAGAACACATCAAAATAAGCGTCAAAAATAAAGATGAAACAGTGGAAATTGCCGATGCCAAACAACTGCCACTCAATGAATTTAATGACAATGCCGAAATTAAACGCATTGCCCAGTGGGTTGAACAAGGCTTAACAGGCGAACAATACACCCTGCTTGCCATTACCGCTTACGCCCAAATGGGCATGGGGCAAGAAGTGTTTCCGTCCGAAGAATTAGTTTTGGATAAAGGCAATGCCAAAGGCGGCAAAAGCAAAGTGTTATACCAAAACGAACAAGGCAAAGCAGGCTTACACAGCCAAAAAATCGGCAACGCCATTCGCACCATTGACAACTGGTATCCAGACGCACAATTTCCGATTGCAGTCGAACCCTATGGCTCGGTAACCACAATGGGAACGGCTTTCAGGCAGCCTAAATCCAAACAAGATTTTTACAATCTATTCGACAAATGGCTATTGAAAGACCAAGAGCCAGAAGGGCAACAAAAACACTATTTATTAGCCATGCTCATTCGTGGCGGCGTGTTTGGCGAAAGTGCAAAGGACTAAGCCATGCAAAGCCATTACATTGAACTTTTGGCGATACCACAAGCGGATATGCTGACAGCAGAAACCATGGGCTATATCCTACAAACCGTGCATCGAGCCTTGCCGCAATATGCTGGGCGAATCGGCATAGGCTTTCCCCTATATGCCCCACACCACTCTTTGGGCAATATGCTGCGGCTATACGGCAATGAAAACGATATTTGCCATATTAACAATCACTTGCAAACACAAGGTTTGGCAGATTACGCCGTTTTCAGGCAGCCTGAAAAAATTCCAGACAAGCACCAGTTCGCCTGTTTTAGCCGTGTTCGCCTAAAAACCCCGTCTGCGTCCGATATTCGCCGCATGCAAAAGCGTTGCCAACAACAAGGTTTAAGCCCTGATGAAATTGCCAACCGCATACAACAATGGCGAAACAAAAGCCCAAACAAGCCCCCCGCATTTGCCTACATTAACAGCACAAGCACAGGGCAAAGAATGCCACTTTTCATCGCCAAACGCGACAAAACCGAAGCACAAACAGGCACATTCAACGCTTACGGATTAAGCCAAAACAGCACCGTGCCCGTGTTCTAAACACAAAACACGGCGTAAAGGACAAAATGGGTGCTATTTTTGAGTAGCACCCATTTAAAAGACAAAATGGGTGCTATTCTCCCTGTTTAATAGACAAATAATCCTTAATAAACAAAATCTTATTACACCTATTCATACCCCGATGACTGCC
>JAFTFY010000007.1 GCA_017458185.1 Neisseriaceae bacterium | reverse complement strand
TTTTTTGTGTTCAAAACCTTTGACCTTTCTAAAAAGCAGTAATGATAAGGCTTTCAGAGATTTTTAGCACCCATTTTGTCCTTTACGCCGAATTTTCCCAAACCACTTGCATCATTTTTTGTTTATTTGTATAATCGCCATCTTTCCCCTGAATGGGGAGTTATTCTTATCCTTTCGGGAATCGGGACGAGTTGGCTTTAACCCTGTTGTATCAAGGGTTTCAGGCAGCCTGAAAAGGTGCCAGTCTGAAAATGGTCGATTACGCCGATTTAAGATATAAGATATTGTTTTAAGGTTAAAACTATGATTCAAATGCAGACCATGTTAGATGTGGCTGACAATTCGGGTGCGCGTAGTGTGATGTGCATCAAAGTGTTGGGCGGTTCTAAACGCCGCTACGCTTCTGTTGGCGACATTATTAAAGTAACGGTAAAAGACGCCGCTCCTCGCGGTCGTGTGAAAAAAGGTGATGTGTACAACGCTGTGGTTGTGCGTGTTGCCAAAGGTGTTCGCCGTGCAGACGGTGCGTTGATTAAATTCGACAACAATGCCGCCGTGTTATTAAACAACAAATTAGAACCATTAGGCACGCGTATTTTCGGCCCTGTAACTCGTGAGTTACGCACCGAACGCTTTATGAAAATCGTGTCTTTGGCACCCGAAGTGATTTAAGGGGACGGTTTATGAACAAAATCATTAAAGGCGACAAAGTCATTGTCATTACTGGTAAGGACAAAGGTCGTACAGGCGAAGTGGTTCGTGTTTTAGACGGCAAAGTGATTGTCGAAGGTGTGAATGAAGTTAAACGCCATCGCAAACCTAATCCTGCTCGTCAAATTGAAGGTGGCATTGTTGCTAAAAATATGCCTGTGGATATTTCTAATGTGGCTATTTTCAATCCTGAAACAAACAAAGCCGACCGCGTGGGCATTAAAGTGATTGCCGAAGAAGGTAAAAAAGTACGCCGTGTTCGTGTGTATAAATCGAACGGTGCGGAAATTGCAAGGAGCAAATAATGGCACGATTAAGAGAATTTTATAAGGAAACACGGTTGTTCCTGAGTTGATGAAAAAATTCAACTACAAAAGTGTTATGGAAGTGCCTCGCATTGAAAAAATCACCTTGAATATGGGTGTGGGCGAAGCTGTTGCCGATAAAAAAGTTATGGAACACGCTGTTTCTGATATGCAAAAAATCGCAGGTCAAAAACCTGTGGTAACGGTTGCTCGCAATTCGATTGCTGGTTTTAAAATTCGTGATAATTATCCCATCGGTTGTAAAGTAACCTTGCGTCGCGACAGAATGTTTGAATTTTTAGATCGCTTGATTTCGATTTCTCTTCCTCGCGTTCGCGACTTCCGTGGTTTATCACCCAAATCGTTTGATGGTCGTGGTAACTACAATATGGGCGTGCGTGAGCAAATTATTTTCCCTGAAATCGAATACGACAAAATTGATGCTTTGCGTGGTTTTAATATCACCATTACTACTACTGCTAAAACTGATGAAGAAGCGCGTGCGTTGCTTTCTTTATTTAAATTCCCTTTTAAAGGTTAATAGTATGGCAAAAAAATCGTTAATCAATAGAGATGTTAAACGGGTGCGTTTAGCCAAAAAATATGCCGCTAAACGAGAAGCGATTTTCGCCGTCATCAACGACAGCAACGCTACACCAGAAGATAAATTTCAAGCACGCTTGAAATTACAAGCAATTCCTCGCAATGCAATGCCCACTCGCCAACGCCGCCGTTGTGCATTGACTGGTCGTCCGCGTGGCACATTCCGCAAATTTGGTCTTGGTCGCACGAAAATTCGCGAAATCGCAATGCGTGGCGAAATTCCTGGCGTAATCAAGGCAAGTTGGTAATAGGGAGTTAAAAATTATGAGTATGCATGATCCTATTTCCGATATGCTGACCCGCATTCGTAACGGTCAAAGAGCAAACAAGGTGAGCGTTTCTATGCCTTCATCTAAATTAAAATGCTCGATTGCAACCGTTTTGAAAGAAGAAGGTTATATCGAAGGTTTCTCTGTGAGTGCAGATGCAGAAACCTGTTTTGAATATTGATTTTAAATATTATGCAGGTCGTCCTGTTATTGATCAAATCAAACGCGTTTCTCGTCCTGGTTTGCGTATTTACAAAGGTGTGGCAGAAATTCCTTCTGTGATGAATGGTTTGGGTGTTGCGATTGTCAGCACTTCCAAAGGTGTTATGACTGACCGCAAAGCGCGTGCTAACGGTGTTGGCGGCGAGTTGCTGTGTATTGTGGCTTAAGATTAGGAGGGAAAAAATGTCGCGTATTGCAAAAAATCCAGTGGCTATTCCTTCTGGTGTTGAAGTGAAATTAGCTGATAACGAAATTGTTGTTAAAGGTAAATTAGGCGAACTCAAACAAAGCATTAACAGTGAATTGGTCGAAATCAAAAACGATAACGGTCAAATTACATTTGCTGTAAAAAATGACAGCCGTGAAGCCAACGCATTATCTGGTACTTTTCGTGCTTTTTTTGCGAATATGGTTAAAGGCGTGTCTGACGGTTTTGAGAAAAAACTGCAATTAGTGGGTGTGGGTTATCGTGCCCAAGCACAAGGCAAAGCGTTGAACTTGTCATTAGGTTTTTCGCACCCTGTGGTGTATAACCTGCCTGACGGTATTACCGCGCAAACCCCATCGCAAACTGAAATTGTTATTTCAGGTGCAGATCGCCAAAAAGTAGGTCAAGTTGCCGCCGAAATCAGAGGTTTCCGTCCGCCCGAACCTTATAAAGGTAAAGGTGTTCGTTATGCCGATGAAACAGTGGTATTAAAAGAAACCAAGAAAAAATAATTGAGGTTTTGAAAATGAATAAGAAATTAGCCCGTCTGCGTAGAGCACGCAAAACCCGTGCCAAAATTGCGGATATGCAAGCCGTTAGATTATGCGTTCATCGCTCTAACAATCATATTTATGCCCAAATTATTGGTGAAAAAGGTGTGTTAGCACAAGCATCATCAGTAGAAGCCGAAGTGCGTAGCAATGCAAAATATGGCAATAATGTGGCTGCCGCTGCTGTAATTGGCAAACGCATTGCTGAAAAAGCGAAAGCCGCTGGCATTGAAGAAGTTGCTTTTGACCGTTCTGGTTTTAAATATCATGGTCGTGTCAAAGCGTTGGCAGAAGCCGCTCGTGAAAACGGTTTGAAATTCTAAACGGAGTTAAATAATGGCAAAACACGAAACAGAAGAACGCGGCGACGGCTTGATTGAAAAAATGGTTGCTGTCAATCGCGTAACCAAAGTGGTTAAAGGTGGTCGCATTATGGCGTTCTCCGCTTTGACCGTAGTAGGGGACGGCGATGGTCGCATTGGTATGGGTAAAGGTAAAGCCAAAGAAGTGCCTGTTGCTGTTCAAAAAGCAATGGATCAAGCACGCCGTAACTTGGTGAAAATCCCCTTGAAAGACGGCACTATTCACCACGAAGTGATTGGCAAACACGGTGCAACCAAAGTATTTATGCAGCCTGCCAAAGAAGGTAGCGGTGTGAAAGCGGGTGGTCCTATGCGTTTGGTATTTGACGCTATCGGCGTTCGCAATATTTCTGCCAAAGTGCATGGTTCAACAAATCCATACAATATTGTGCGTGCCACACTCAATGGCTTGGGCAAATTGTACACACCTGCCGAAATCGCAGCCAAACGCGGTTTGAGCGTAGAAGAAATTTTAGGAGCAGGCAATGAGTGAGCAAAAGAAAATCAAAGTAACTTTGAAAAAAAGTTTGATTGGACGCATTGAATCTCATCGTGCTTGTGCGAGAGGCTTGGGTTTGCGTCGTCGTGAGCATACTGTGGAAGTATTAGATACCCCTGAAAATCGCGGTATGATTAACAAAATCAGTTACTTATTAGAAGTGGAGTAATAATATGTACTTAAATACTATTTCTCCTGCCGAGGGTGCTACACACGCACCTAAACGCGTTGGTCGCGGTATCGGTAGCGGTATGGGTAAAACCTGTTGCCGTGGCGTGAAAGGTCAAAAAAGCCGTGCAGGTGGTTTCCACAAAGTAGGCTTTGAGGGCGGTCAAATGCCATTGCAACGCCGTTTGCCTAAACGCGGCTTTAAATCGACAACGGCTCGTTTCAACGCACAAGTTACTTTGGGTGAATTGAATAATTTGCCGATTGAAGAAGTGGATATTTTGGCATTAAAACAAGCCCGTTTGGTTCCTGCAAACGCTCAAAGCGTGAAAGTGATTCTTTCAGGCAGCCTGAACAAAGCAATTACCTTGCGTGGCGTTGCTGTTACCAAAGGTGCCAAAGAAGCCATTGAAGCGGCTGGCGGTAAGATTTCTGATTAAGGTTATTTCGCATGGCTAACTCGTCGTCCAAAATATCAAGCATTTCTGTTGATTTGAAAAACAGAATTATGTTCTTGATTGGTGCGTTGTTTGTGTTCCGTGTCGGTTCGCATATTCCCGTACCAGGTGTTGATGCTGTGGCATTAAATCGCCTATTTGAAAGTGCTAATAATGGCATTTTGGGTATGTTGAATATGTTTTCGGGCGGCTCACTTTCTCGGTTTTCGGTGTTTGCGATTGGCATTATGCCGTATATTTCTGCGTCCATTGTAATGCAGTTGGCAACCGAGATTATTCCGTCTTTGAAAGCCTTGAAAAAAGAGGGCGAAGCAGGGCGGCGAGTGATTACCAAATACACCCGTATTGGTACGGTGTTATTGGCAGGCGTGCAAAGTTTTGCCGCCGCTGTTATGCTTTTCAGGCAGCCTGGTTTGGTGGGTATTGCTCAATATGAGTTTTATTTATCAACCGTAGTGTGTTTAACCACTGGCACGATGTTCTTAATGTGGTTGGGCGAACAAATCACCGAACGCGGTGTGGGCAATGGCATTTCCTTGATTATCTGTGCGGGTATTGCCGCAGGTATTCCTGGTGCGATTGGTAAATTATTTACGATGACTGCCGAAGGCTCGCTTAATCCTCTGTTAGCCGTATTGATTGTCGCAGGTGCGTTGGCTTTGGTATATGCTGTGGTATATATTGAATCTGCACAACGCAAAGTGCCGATTCACTTTGCCAAACGCCAAGTGGGTAATCGTATGATGCAAGGGCAAAACACTGTTCTGCCATTCAAATTAAATATGGCAGGCGTGATTCCGCCGATTTTTGCGTCCAGTATTATTTTGTTCCCAACCACGATTATGAGTTGGGTTGGCGGACAAGGTATTGGCACGCAAAGCAGTAGTTCGTTTTTAGGCAAATTAGCCTTGTATTTTCAACACGGACAGCCGTTATACATTATCTTTTTTGCGTCTGCTGTGATATTCTTCTGCTTTTTTTACACCGCTTTGGTATTTAGCCCACGCGAAATTGCAGAAAACCTGAAAAAACAAGGAGCATTTGTTCCGGGTATTCGTCCAGGTGAAAACACCTCACGATACATTGAAAGCGTGGTTTTGCGATTAACCTTTTACGGTGCGTTATACATTACCATTGTGTGTTTGATTCCCGAATTATTGGTATCGTTTGCGAATATTCCTTTTTATTTAGGCGGTACATCGCTGTTGATTTTGGTTGTGGTGAGCATAGACTTCACTGCACAAGTGGCTTCATACCGTATGAGTCAGCAATATCAACAATATGAAGGCGATAAATACTTGGCAAACAAATTAGGCAAGAAATAAGAGAAATCTTTATGGCAAAAGAAGACACCATACAAATGCAAGGTGAAATCCTTGAAATGTTGCCAAACGCCACATTCAAGGTGAAGTTGGAAAACGACCATGTGGTTTTAGGATACATTTCAGGCAAGATGCGTATGCACTATATTCGCATTTCGCCTGGTGATAAAGTAACAGTTGAGATGACTCCTTACGATTTATCTCGTGCAAGAATTGTTTTTCGGACTAAATAAAGTTTTGAAAGGACTTTAATAATGCGTGTGCAACCCTCTGTAAAGAAAATATGTCGCAACTGTAAGATTATTCGCAGACATGGCATTGTCCGCGTGATTTGTACAGATGCTCGTCATAAACAAAAACAAGGTTAATAAAAGGAATTAAATTATGGCTCGTATTGCTGGTGTGAATATTCCCAACAATGCTCATATCGTGATTGGCTTACAAGCGATTTATGGCATTGGTAGCAGCCGTGCTCGTTTAATTTGCGAGCAAGCAGGAATTGAATGTTCGGTGAAAGTGAAAGACTTAACCGAAGCACAATTAGAAACCTTGCGTAGCAAAGTGGCTCAATTTGAAGTTGAAGGCGACTTGCGTCGTGAAGTAACTATGTCCATTAAACGCTTGATGGATATGGGTTGCTATCGTGGTTTCCGTCATCGCCGTGGTTTGCCCTGTCGTGGTCAAAGAACGCGTACGAATGCTCGTACCCGTAAAGGTCCGCGTAAGGCGATTGCAGGCAAAAAATAATGTTCATTAAATAAGGATTATTGATAATGGCAAAAGCAAACACAGCTCGTGTACGCAAAAAAATACGCAAAACCGTGAGTGAAGGTGTGGTGCATGTGCATGCATCGTTTAACAACACCATCATTACCATTACTGACCGTCAAGGCAATGCGTTGTCTTGGGCTACTTCTGGCGGTGCAGGTTTTAAAGGTTCGCGTAAAAGTACACCTTTCGCTGCCCAAGTTGCAGCAGAAGCCGCTGGCAAAGTTGCCCAAGAGTATGGTGTCAAAAATTTAGAAGTACGCATCAAGGGTCCAGGTCCTGGTCGTGAATCTTCTGTTCGTGCATTGAATGCTCTGGGTTTTAAAATTACTTCAATTACGGATGTTACCCCCGTTCCTCATAACGGTTGCCGTCCGCCCAAACGCCGTCGTGTTTAATAGGAGAAGATTAGAATGGCTCGTTATATTGGACCAAAATGTAAATTGGCTCGCCGCGAGGGTACAGACTTATTCTTAAAATCCGCTCGCCGCTCCATTGATTCAAAATGCAAAATTGATACCGCACCAGGTCAGCACGGTGCGAATCGTGGTCGCATTTCGGACTACGGTATTCAGTTGCGTGAAAAACAAAAAATCCGCCGCATTTATGGCGTATTGGAACGCCAGTTCCGCCGTTATTTTGCCGAAGCAGAACGCCGCCGTGGCTCAACAGGTGAATGGTTGTTGCAACTGTTGGAATCTCGTTTGGACAATGTGGTATATCGTATGGGTTTTGGCTCAACGCGTGCCGAAGCACGCCAGTTGGTTAGCCATAAAGCGATTACCGTGAATGGTCAAGCCGTGAATATTCCGTCATTCCAAGTGAAACCTGGTGATGTGGTTGCCGTGTGCGAAAAAGCCAAAAAACAAGTTCGCATTCAGGAAGCATTAGGCTTGGCAGGACAAATCGGTTTTCCGTCTTGGGTTGAAGTTGATGCAACCAAAATGGAAGGCACTTACAAAAACTTGCCCGATCGTTCCGAGTTAAGCAGCGACATCAAAGAGCATTTAGTAGTCGAATTGTACTCTAAATAATGTTTGAATCTAAATTAAGGACGAGATGGAATGCGAAACATCACTTCTGAACTTTTAAAACCAAGACAAATCAATGTCAATGCATTGTCCGACAGACAAGCCAAAATTTCGTTAGAACCTTTTGAACGCGGTTTTGGTCATACTTTGGGCAACGCATTACGGCGGATTTTGCTTTCTTCAATGACGGGCTTTGCACCCACAGAAGTTAAAATTGACGGTGTATTGCATGAATACTCTTCGATTGAACACATTGAAGAAGATGTGGTTGATATTCTGTTAAACATCAAAGGCATTGTGTTTAAACTGTTCAATCGCGATTCTGTGGTGTTGAATATCAAAAAAGACATCAAAGGCGTGGTTACTGCCGCCGATATTGAATTGCCGCATGATGTGGAAATTTTAAATCCAAATCATGTGATTTGTCATATTGCCGAAGGCGGTAGTTTCTCGGCTGAAATTAAGGTTGAATCAGGTCGTGGCTATTGCCCCGCATCGCAATCTCGCAAACTGAAAGACGATACGCGTGAAATCGGCAGCATTCTGTTAGATGCCAGTTTTTCGCCCGTGTTGCGTGTGTCGTTTGAAGTGGAACCCGCTCGCGTAGAACAACGCACCGATTTAGATCGCTTGGTTTTGGACATCGAAACAGACGGCTCTGTGGATCCCGAAGAAGTGTTGCGTCAATCCGCACAAATTTTGATTAGTCAAATGGAAGTCTTCGTTGATTTGCAAAACGCTAATGTACCCGAAGAAGAAGAACAAGCCCCAGTGGTAGATCCGATTCTTCTGTTGCCTGTTGATGATTTGGAACTCACCGTGCGTTCGGCTAACTGCTTGAAAGCCGAAGATATTTACTATATCGGTGATTTGATTCAACGCACTGAAACTGAACTTCTAAAAACACCGAATTTGGGTCGCAAGTCGCTGACTGAAATCAAAGAAGTCTTGGCAGCCAAAGGTTTGACTTTGGGTTCTAAATTAGAAGGCTGGCCGCCTGCTAATTTGGTGTCCAGATAATCTTTCAGGCAGCCTGAAAGCGTGTTTTTATTGATTAAGGATATTTAATATGCGTCATCGTAAGAGTAATCGTAAATTAAACCGTACCAGCAGTCATCGTTTGGCGATGTTGCGTAATATGGCGAATTCTTTGCTGATTCACGAAAGCATTGTTACCACATTGCCCAAAGCAAAAGAATTACGCCGCGTGGTTGAACCCTTGATTTCTTTGGGTAAAAAACCGTCTTTGGCAAATCGCCGTTTGGCATTTGACCGCACACGCAATCGTGATGTCGTGGTAAAATTATTTGGTGAATTAGGCGAACGCTTCGCTAACCGCAATGGCGGTTACACTCGCGTGCTGAAATATGGCTTCCGTCAAGGCGACAATGCCCCTATGGCATTGATTGAATTAGTTGATGCTGCCGAAGTTCGCGAGAAAAAAGAAGCTGAAGCCGAAGCACAATCCGAATAATTTTCACGGTTGTTCCTAATGAATATGCAAAGAAAACCCATTTTTGCCTTAAAAACTGGTTTATTGTTGAGTTTGCTTGCCACCGTTACCGCGTGTGGCTGGCTGCCCCATTCAGGTCCTTCCACAAGACAAGTTACTTCATTAGGACAAAGCAATAATCAGGCTGTTCCCGATGTTGCCTTGTTAGACATTGAACACAGCCTGATTCAAGATTTATCGCAACGCCACAAGGCAAACAGTTTTGCCGCATTAGAAAACACCGCACAAGGGCTTGATGTGGTGAGTCGTGGCGATGTATTAGACATTACCATTTGGGAAGCCGCCCCCGCCATGCTGTTTGGCGGAGCGTTGTCTGACAGCGGGGCAGGCACGGCTCATGTTACCAAACTGCCGCCACAAACCGTCAGTTCTAACGGCACAATTTCCATTCCCTTTGTGGGCAACCTGAAAGTTGTGGATAAAACGCTTGAAGACATTCAAAATCTCATTCGCAACCAACTTTCTTGCAAAGCCAATCAGCCGCAAGTGATTGTCAGTTTAGCCCAAAATAATTCCACCAATGTTTTGGTTGTGCGTGCAGGCAACAGCGTGCGTATGCCCTTAACGCCAGCACGCGAACGCATTTTGGACGCATTAGCCGCAGTCGGCGGTTCCACTGCCAATGTGCAGGACACCACTATTCAAATCACACGCAATCAAAAAATCAGCAAAATTGCATTAGAAGATTTGGTGTCTGACCCCACACAAAACATTTTATTGCACCGTGGCGATGTGGTAACAGTGATTACCAACCCTTATACCTTCACTTCAATGGGTGCAGTGGGCAGAGCCCAAGAAATCGGCTTTTCCGCACGCGGTTTATCATTAGCCGAAGCCGTTGGCAGAATGGGCGGCTTGCAAGACCGCCGTTCAGACGCACGCGGCGTATTTGTGTTCCGCTATACACCATTGTCTGAATTGCCCACAGCCGAACAGCCTAAATGGATAGAAAAAGGCTATAAAGAAAACAACGATATTCCCACTGTTTATCGTTTGGACTTAACCAATGCCAATTCGGTATTGTGGATGCAAAAGTTCCCCATTCACAATAAAGATGTGGTGTATGTTTCCAATGCACCGTTGGCAGAAGTACAAAAATTCTTACAATTTGTCTTCTCACCTGTAACTTCGGGTGTAAGCAGTATCAACAATATCACCAACTAACGAAAGTTGTATGATTATTTGTTTTTCAGTATATAATACAACCTATTTTATTTTTCAGGCAGCCTGAAACTTAATATTCAGGCTGCCTGAAAAATAAAAAACACTTTTTAGACTGTTTGAAAAGATGGATAAAAATATCTTTCAGGCAGCCTGAAAAAATATTCGATTGATATGGAACAAGAAGAATGAGTAGATTATCCAAATTAAAGCAAAATCCCAAAGCATTTTTTGTTGATGCTTTAATCAAAAATTCTTTACGATTTATCACCGTAACCCTGCCCGTTATTTTAGCCTTATTGTATTTTGGTTTAATTGCGTCCGACCAATATATTTCCCAATCTTCTTTTGTGATTCGTTCAGCAAGTCAGCAAAATTCCTTAACAGGTTTGGGGGCATTCTTACAAAATGTCGGCTTTTCGCGTTCGCAGGACGACACTTACAGTGTGCGAGAATATATCACTTCGCGTGCCGCCTTAAATAACTTGGAACAACAAGGCATTGCTGTGCGTTCTTTTTATGAAACCAAGGGCGATTTAATTAGCCGTTTTAACACATTAGGTTTTCATGGCGAACAAGAATTGTTTTATCAATACTATAAGAAAAAAGTAACCGTTCAATTCGACCCCGTGTCGGGCATTTCCACATTAGATGTGGTGTCTTTTGACCCCAAAGATTCGTATGTGGTGAATGAGGCTTTACTCAAACAAGCCGAAGTTTTAATTAACCAACTGAATGATCGAGCATTAAAAGACACCGTCAAATACGCCCAAGCACAAGTTGATGTGGCAGAAGAACGGGTGAAAAAAGCGTCCGAAGATTTAATTGTGTATCGCACCAAAAACGGCGTATTTGACTTAAAAGTGCAAGCCGAAGGCAAAATCGGTTTAATTTCCAAATTGCAAGATGAACTCATTTTACTGCAAACACAATTAGACCAAGTGCGTGCGATTACTCCTGATAATCCGCAAATTTCAGGTTTAATGGCACGAGAACGCAGCCTGAAAAAAGAAATCGAAAAACAAACCAACGCCATGTTAAGCGATGAAGACGGCTCCATGACCAAACAAGCGGCAGAATATCAACGGGTTTATTTAGAAAACGAATTAGCCGAAAAACAACTCGCGGCAGCGATTACCGCATTAGAAAGTGCCAAAGCAGACGCCACACGCCAACAACTGTATTTGGAAGTGATTTCCGCACCAGTCGAACCTGACTTTGCGATGTTGCCCCGCCGCATGTACAACATTATTGCTACGCTATTCATCGGCTTAATGATTTACGGCGTTGCTGTGTTATTACTGGCAGGCGTTAGGGAGCATAAAAACTGATGAGCGACAATGCCGAATTAACCACGCCCCCGCCACTGCCTGATGACGGTTATCAAAACGCGTCCAAATTAGCGATGACGCAAACCCGCGAAACCACGCTTAAAGAATCATTCCAAATCCAAAAACGCGTCATCGGAGCCTTGCTGTTGCGAGAAATGATTACTCGTTACGGACGCAATAACTTGGGCTTTCTGTGGCTGTTTGTAGAGCCGTTGTTGGTTACAATGGTGATTGCTTTGATTTGGAAATTTGTGCGTGGCAATCATTTATCTGATTTAAATATTGTTGCTTTTGCAATTACGGGTTATCCATTAGTGATGATGTGGCGTAAGTCTGCTAATAAAGCAATTGGAGCAGTTGCTGCTAACAAGGGGTTATTGTATCATCGCAATGTGCGTGTGATTGATTTATTGTTCTCACGCATGATTTTAGAAATTGCCAGTGTTACCGTAGCACAAATTGTTATTCTTATGGCACTCATTTTTATAGGTTGGATACCACTACCATTTGATGTATTTTATATGTTGTTGGCTTGGATTCTCATGTCTTTTTTTGCGATAGGATTAGGATTATTGTTATATGTATTATCAGAAAAATCGGAAATATTTGGTAGGATATGGAAAGCGATGGGATTAGCAACTGTGCTCATTTCAGGAGCGTTTTATTTTGTTTCTGCTCTACCAGTCCATGTGCAAGAAATTTTATTATGGTTTCCAATGGTTCATGGCACAGAAATGTTTCGTCATGGCTATTTTGGTTCGACTGTAGTTACTATGGAAAACCCATGGTATTTGGCTTTGTGGGATATTATTTTGCTGTTAGTAGGTTTATTGACTGTGCATAATATTGTGCGGCAAGGGGTAGCAAAATAAATGTTGGCGTTAGAACATGTATATAAATCTTATCCCACACGCAAAGGCATGCGAACCGTTTTGCATGACATAAACTTTTCTCTACAAAAAGGTGAAAAATTAGGCATTTTGGGACGCAATGGAGCAGGTAAATCCACGCTGATTCGTTTAATCGGTGGTGTAGAATCACCTGATTCAGGACGCATTATTCGTAATATGAGTGTTTCTTGGCCTTTGGCATTTTCAGGGGCATTTCAAGGCAGCCTGACAGGTATGGACAATTTGCGTTTTATTTGTCGTATTTATAACGCTGATATTGCCAAAGTTAAAAAATTCACCGAAGACTTTGCTGAATTGGGTTTATATTTGAACGAACCTGTTAAAACCTATTCATCAGGTATGAAGGCAAGGCTTGCTTTTGCTCTATCACTTGCGATAGAATTTGACTGCTACCTAATTGACGAGGTGATTGCCGTAGGCGATGCTCGTTTGAATGCCAAATGTAAATATGAACTATTTGAAAAGCGTAAGGATCGTTCTTTAATTTTGGTGTCGCACAATGAGAAAACAATTCAACAGTATTGCGATAAGGGAGCGGTGTTGAGAGATGGTAGTTTGTCTCAATTAGATAGTGTTGAGTGGTCGTTTGTGGAATACGATAAGTGATTTTTTCGAAAATAAAGTTATTGGGAATGTAATCATGTCGAAAGTGTCTAAATTTTTTGTTCATCCAATTCAATTTTGGGTAGATTTTTTTGGGGAAAGAAATAAAGTTGTTGGAAACTATGGAAAAACGATTTTTGCTTTTCATATCAATGACTGGAAAAGAAGGTTTGTGGAATCTATTTTCCCTGAATATGATTTTGTTTATATCCCATTTAAGGCAACTGATAAATGGTTGCATGATAATTGCATTGCTAAAATCGTTGATAATGTTGCACAGTCTAGAATTTTAGTTTGGGGTATGTGGTTGCCTAAAATTATTCAACAAAATGATTTTATTATGAGTAATATTCCCATTACCTGGGTTGAAGATGGTTTTATCCGCTCCATTGGATTGGGTTCAGGACATGTGTTGCCTGCAAGTTTAAATTTTGATTCAAGAACTTGTTATTTTGATGCGAGAAAAGAGTCGGATTTGGAGCATATTCTCAATACTTATGATTTTGATGCAGATGTTGCATTGATGCAAAGAGCGGTATCATTAAAACAAAGATTATTATCTACAGGTATCAGTAAGTATAACCATTCTAAAAAGGTAGATATTGCGAATGTTTATGGACCGAAACGGCAAACGAGAATATTGGTTGTGGGTCAAGTTGAAGATGACGCGTCTATTGCTTATGGTTGTTTGAGTGACTATAACAATAATGATATTGTTCGTATTGCTGCTTATGAAAATCCAGATGCACAAATTATTTACAAACCGCATCCAGATGTTTTACACCAGAAACGAGAAAAATTATCAGATCCGCGTGACGTTGCAGATATATGTCAAGTGTTAAACATTGATATTCCGTTATCTCAATCTTTTGAAACTATCGATCATGTTTATACTATTTCATCTCAAGCAGGATTTGAAGCCTTGTTAAGAGGGATATCTGTAACGACATTGGGATGTCCATTTTATTCTGGTTGGGGTTGTACGGATGATAGACAAAAAAATGATAGAAGAATCAGAAAGCTGACTGTTGAACAAATCTTGGCAGCGGCATACATTTTGTACCCTAAATACTATCATCCGTTGTATAAAAATGAAACGGATGTTGAGAGTGTTTTGCAATATTTTGAAACTGTTTTAAATGGAGATAAGTGAGCATGAGCAGTATGTTTGAGTCTTATGTCAGAGAAAGAATTAGTCAATTTTTATCTAATTTTGATGCTAAAACATCATACGATGATGTCCGTAAATTGGGAGATCAGTATCAAAAAAGTGGTAACGCTTTTGACCTGTTGTCTATCGGCAGTTTTATTAAACAAAAATATTCGAATAGAGAAATTGGTTATCGGTTTATTTGGCTTGGGTATCGCAAATTTCATATGAGAAATCAGATGGAAAGTGTTGAACAAGAATTTATGGATAAAGTTTTCCCAAGATATTGTGAGAAACAGATATTTCCGATTTTTTTTCGAGAGATTTTCGTGGAAGCGTTTTTAACGGGAAGATTCACCAAGTGCTCTCGTCTGCTTGGTTTGTGTGATGAACAACTTTTGGACAAGTTTATGGCAGATAATAAGATGTTTTGTCATCGAGTGCAACAGTTTCGAGAGATTTTTGGAGAGTATACAGCACATTCCGAAGGTGAAGCAAATGATGCTATAAGTGAATTTATTAAACAGTACAACTTAGGGGAACAAAGATTAGAGTTTTTTGAACGCATAAGAAATTCAGATGTGATTGTTTCCCCATATACTAATAGGAAATTATTTTTAATTATGGAAATGTTAAAACATTGTCCTGAATTTACAACAACAAAGTTATTGATTACTGTTTATAGGAGAAATTGCCGTCTAGCTTATAATTTATTGGATTATTTAATAACACATAACAAGGTGGAATACAATCTCATTTATTTTTTATTAAAGTTTTCCACGCTTGATTCTAACTTATTATCATATTTTGATAAAGTATCGAGTTCATTGGGTTTAGATCGTGATTGTAAAATTGCCATTGGTGCTTTGGAAATGAGAAAAAAAGCCATAGTACTGAATCGAGATTGGTTACATTTTGATGAGAATAGAACTTTTTTCTTTAAAAAGACGAATGAACAGCCAATACATGTGGCAATTGAGGTTTCGGGACAAATTCGAGGTTCTATAGAAGACAATATTTCTAATATCCTTAATATTAGGGATAATATTACTGTTGGAGAAGTAGATGTTTTCCTAGATTCTTGGAGTATTGGCAACTTTTTCCCATTCAAACTTTCGGATTATAGAATTTGGGGTAAGGAGTTAGGTGCAATATACAAAGATGTATGTAAATTATCAGCAGAACAGTTTGTGTCTTTGTTTCCCGCAACTACTCAATTTCTTGAGAAATTAAATAAAGAGAAAAGTTTTGCCTTATCAGCAACTAATGAAATTTTCAAGGATTTTACTGATGTGAGATTTGAGAAAGAGGAGGACATATCTTTTCCAACAGTGTTGTCACATAAAAATAGTTTTAATCAAGCAAAGATGTGGTATAAGATATTCCAGGCTCACCGATTAGCAACTGCTCATGGTTATAGGCATGGTTTTGAGTATGATGTTTCGATTAGAATCAGACCAGACTTGAATATTTCTTCTCGAGATGTTTCTGAAATGGTATCTGTGGTGAGTAAATATAAAAATATTGTATTCACTCATTACAACAATAATGATGGTTTTGGCGATCAATTTTTGATTTGTTCCAAAATGGCAATGGATAGAATTGCCTCGTTATGGTGTCAATTAACTCGTAAGCGTTCTTTTCGATATATTCCAGAACTGCATAGGACATATCAAGCTGAAAGTTTTATTACTCAAAATTGTGCCTTATTGGGATTGGAAGTGGTTGTATTTAGAGCGGATTCATATCAGTTAGGTAGTTCTCAATCGGAATTGTTGGTGAATACGATTACTGATGATATTACGCCGTTTCTTCAGTTAGATGTTGCCAATCAACCTAATCAGGAAGGCAGGTTGTTTGTTGAAAAATATATAGAAAACAAGAAAAACGGTATTATTTTTAAGTGAGGTTTCTATGTTCCTAATCCCCATGTGTGGCTTATCTTCCCGTTTTTTTAAGGCGGGTTATGATAAACCGAAATATATGTTAGACCTTAACGGAGAAACAGTTTTTTCTTGGTCGGTGAAATCTTTTGAGCGTTATTTTTTAACGGATAAGTTTGTTTTTATTTACCGTGATATTTATGGCACGAAATCGTTTTTAGAGCAAGAGATTAAAAAACTTGGTATAAGAGATTTTGCTTTCATTTGTTTAGACCATGAAACCGAGGGGCAGGCTGAAACGGTTTATTTGGGTTTAGAGCAAATTATAGAAGATGATGCGTTATATATTTTTAATATCGACTCCAAAATTGTGGATTTCAGGCAGCCTGAATGGGTGAAAGATTGCGATGCTTATTTAGAAGTATTCAAAGGTGAGGGCAATCACTGGTCTTTTGCTTTACCTGATACGGACGGTAAAAGCGTATTAAAAACCACAGAAAAAGAACGCATTTCCGATTTATGTTCAGACGGTTTATATTATTTCAAAAGCAAAAATCTGTTTATGGATTTATTTCGTGAGATTAAAGCGAAAGGTGAAAAAACCAAGTCGGAATATTATATTGCACCCTTATATAACCATTTAATTCAACAGGGCAAAAAAGTTTATTACGATTTAATCGATAAAAATAACATTCTTTTTTGTGGCACGCCTGATGAATATTTGGCGTTATTGTCTTTCAGGCAGCCTGAAAACAAAAAAACACGAGTGAAAAAAATTGTGATTGATTTAGATAATACCATTTCAATAACCAAAAATCGAGATTATGCGAATGCCAAACCGATTATAGAAGTGGTTGAAAAAATCCGTGAATACAAGCAAATGGGTTTTGAGATTGTCATTCATTCTTCTCGCAATATGAAAACTTATCAAGGCAATGTGGGTAAAATTTCAGCGAATACGCTGCCGATTATCATTAACTGGTTGCAACGGCATAATATTCCTTTTGACGAAATTTATATCGGCAAACCGTGGTGCGGTGAAGACGGTTTTTATGTTGATGATCGTGCCATTCGTCCGAATGAATTTACGCAACTGTCGTATGAAGAAATACAAAAACTCACCAGCGAAGGACAGGGAGAAACACAATGATTCTCATCAATTCAGCTGCTTACGGTTCTTCTTCTTTGCGTAATGAGTTAGGCAATGTGCCGCCTGTTTTTGTGCCTTTGGGCAATAAAAAATTACTGGTTTATCAGGTTGAATATTTACGCCGTTATTTTGATGAACAAATTGTGGTTTCTTTGCCGCAGTCTTATCAACTTTCCACAATGGAGAAAAAACTGTTGGATAGATTGCAAGTATCCACATGTTTTGTGCCAGACGGTTTAAAGTTGGGTGCGGCTATTTTGTATATTTTGAATACGATAGAAGAATTTTCTGTTTCAGAACCCCTGCGAATGTTGCACGGTGATACTTTACTGACAACTTATCAGCCCAATACCAATGCTTTGGGTTTGGGTAAAACCGTTTATGATTATCACTGGGAAAATGAAGCCAATACACAAGGCAAAGTGTGGTGTGGTTATTTTTCTTTTGATAAACCGCGTTTATTGATTGCCAATTTGGCACGCACACAAGGCAACTTTATTGAAAGTGTGCGGCAATATCATCAACAAAATCCTTTGGATTTAATTGATTGCAAAGAGTGGTTTGACTTCGGGCACATCAACACTTATTTTCGTTCGCGAGCCATGGTTACCACGCAACGCTCGTTTAATGAATTGAAAATTGCGGACGGCATCGTACAAAAACAATCTACGCAAAACCGTAAAATTGAAGCCGAAGGACACTGGTTTTTCAGGCTACCTGAACATTTAAAAGTGTATGTGCCACAATTAATCAGTTGGGAACATACGAGGCAAAAAAGCAGTTACAGTTTGGAATACTTAAACGCCATGCCTGTGAATGAACTTTTTACGCATGGTCGCAAAATTCTGCCGTTTTGGTCGCATTTGTGTGAATTATTTGCCGATTTAATGGCAGCATTGAGAAAAGGTGCGTTTAATGACGAAGCGTTACAACAAATTAGCCAAGATGCCCAAAAACTTTATCACGACAAAACAATCAGTCGTTTAGAACAATACGCCCAAATTTCGGGGGGGGAGTTTAATCTCAACCAAGCCGTTAAATATGCTGGTATTGAATTAGGCACAATCCGTGAAATTGCCCTTGACTGTATTCACCGAACACAAAAATTGCCGATAATTCCTTGTTATCTGCACGGTGATTTGTGTTTTTCTAATGTTTTATATGATTCACGGGGGGATGATATCAAAATCATCGACCCGCGTGGCATTAACGCCGATAACCAACTCACCTTGTTGGGCGATCAAAAATATGATTTAGCCAAACTCTGCCATTCTTTTGTGGGTTTGTATGACTTTATCATCGCCGACAGTTTTGAATTGATTAAAAATGAACAAATCGGGGTTGAATTAAATTTTGATTGCGATAATCGAATAGTGGCAATGGCAGATATTTTTTGGCAAACACCGTTTATCCCTGACTTTGATAATCGCGATATTTTGCCATTAACCATTCTGTTATTTTTATCCATGTTGCCCTTGCACAGCGATAAACCTTTGCGACAAAAAGCCATGTTGGCAAATGCGTTAAGGCTGTATGCGATGTTAAAGTAATGTTTGCTTTGTGGTGTGTGTTTTCAGGCAGCCTGAAAGTTATTTTTTAAACAAGGAGTTAAATAATGAATTTATCCACACATTTGTCAAACCTTGACAAAACCTTGAACTGTCGGGGGGGGCATTATACGCTCACAAATTAAATAAAGCAAATATTGCTTTGTGTTTTGCATTATTTTGTTTCGGAAAAGGGGCAGAATAATGACAAAATATAAATTCATCATGACAGAAGAAATTTGTCTTATATTAGAACAAGAAGGGTTATTGTTTTGTCGTGGATTAGAATGTGATTCTGGCAAAACTCATTTAATGGGCAAATGGGTATTTTTTTCAGAATTATCTTCCTTTTATAATACGGCTTATCGTGTGGGTGATAGAGTTTATCCTATGGGTGCGTATTCATATTCCAGTACAAATCTTCCTTTGGAGATTAAGGTAGGTAATTATTGTTCTATTGCAGGCGGAATTAAAATGCGGGGTTGGGAACACCCGATTACTGCCTTTACCACTAACCATATTGCTTATGATGCCATTACTCGGAATTTAATGCATACCAAGTTGGTGAAAAATTCAACTAATTTAAAACCGAAAAGACCTAAATTTCATATGGGCAATGATGTTTGGATTGCTAATAATGTACTTTTGCCAAAGCATATCACTATTGGCACAGGTGCTATTATTGCGGCTTGTGCGAATGTAACCAAAGATGTTCCGCCGTATGCCATTGTTGGCGGTAATCCTGCACGGATTTTGAAATATCGCTTTGAAGAGAAAATCATCGAACAATTATTAGAAACCTGTTGGACAGAATACGATATTGCCCCGATGGAAATTTGCGGCGATATTCCTATTGAAAACTTTATCGAAGAGTTTTATAACTACCGAGATAAGGGATTGATAAAACCGATAGTATTGAAAAACTTGAAAGAAGTTTTGGATAAAAACGGTATTGAATACAGCCCTGCATAAGTTTCAGGTTGCCTGAAAAACTTAATTTGATATATTTTAGGAGAATATTGAGTTGTATATATGAATTAATTTCATTGCAAAAATGCTATAATCAACACCGTTATTTGAACTTTGTGGCGTTTTCTTTGCAATGATTATTCAAGTTGTTTGAAAATAAG
This sequence comes from Neisseriaceae bacterium, assembly GCA_017458185.1. Taxonomy (GTDB): domain Bacteria; phylum Pseudomonadota; class Gammaproteobacteria; order Burkholderiales; family Neisseriaceae; genus RGIG9985. The sequence goes on along the minus strand of JAFTFY010000007.1, from coordinate 100,138 downwards.
GTTTAGTTGATACGAAGTATCAACCTTTTATGAACAAAGTTCATAAAAGAAGATTGCGAAGCAATCAAACCGCAATTTCTGCGAGCCGCAAGGCGAAGTTAAAATAAGGTTTATTTCACCGTTAGGTGAAATCTTTATTTACGAAGTAAATAAAAGGCTTGCGAAGCAAACAAATCGAAATTTCTACGAGCCGCAAGGCGAAGTTAAAATGCCATTTAACAATTAACCTGATGATAGGATTAGAAAATGCTTCAACTCAATAATATTTCCATTGCCAACGACCGCCCCTTTGTTTTATTCGGTGGGGTGAATGTTTTGGAAGATTTGGATTCCACACTTTTCGCGTGTGAAAAATATGTCAAAACCACGCAAAAGTTGGGCATTCCTTATGTGTTCAAAGCGTCTTTTGATAAGGCGAATCGCTCGTCTATTCATTCTTATCGTGGCGTAGGCATGGATATGGGCTTAAAAATTTTTAGCAAAGTTAAAGAAAATTTTGGCGTGCCTGTGATTACCGATGTGCATGAGCCTTATCAGTGCGAGCCTGTGGGGCAAGTGTGCGATGTGTTGCAACTGCCTGCGTTTTTGGCTCGCCAAACCGATTTGGTGGTGGCAATGGCAAAAACGGGGCGGGTAATTAACATTAAAAAACCGCAGTTTTTAAGCCCTTCGCAGATGAAAAATATTGTTGAAAAATTTGCGGAAGCAGGCAACACGCAACTGATGTTGTGCGAACGCGGCAGCAATTTTGGTTATGATAATTTGGTGGTGGATATGTTGGGTTTTGGCGTGATGAAAAAAACCTGCAACAATATTCCGCTGATTTTTGATGTAACCCATTCGCTGCAAACAAGAGATTCGGGTTCCGCTGCGTCAGGCGGCAGACGCAGTCAAGTGGTGGATTTAGCCCAAGCGGGTATGGCGACAGGCTTGGCAGGACTATTTTTAGAAGCCCATGAAAATCCCGATAAAGCCAAATGCGATGGTCCGTCCGCCTTGCCTTTGCATTTATTAGAACCTTTTTTACAACGCGTTAAAGCCGTTGATGATTTGGTGAAATCGTTTGCACCATTGAATGTGGAATAAGGTTTTCAGGCTGCCTGAAAGCGTGTATTTATTTTAAAACGCCTGTAAAATAGGCGTTTTTCTTTGGATAATCTTTAATCAATAGGCTGCCTGAAAATATGCAACGCATTTTACTCAACATTCGTTATTTAGGACATGCTTTTTGCGGTTGGCAGAAGCAGCCGAATGGTTTGCCGACTGTTCAGGCAGCGTTAGAAACGGCTGTGGCACAGATTGCAGGTCATCGTGTGGAAGTGCTTGCCGCAGGGCGTACCGACCGTGGCGTGCATGCTTTGAATTTAACCGCCCATTTTGACACCACAGCACGCCGACCGCTTTATGCTTGGGTGGCTGGCGTCAATTCGTATTTACCGCCTGATATTGCGGTGTTGTCTGCCCAAGAAGTGCCGAGCGATTTTCACGCCCGTTTTAACGCTTGCCGCCGCGAATATCGTTATGTATTAAGCAATGCCCCTGTGCGTCCTGTTATTTTAAAAGGCTTGGTGGGCTGGACATTTGTGCCGTTGTCGGTGGAAAAAATGCAGGCGGCAAGTGCTTTATTGTTGGGCGAGCAAGATTTTTCATCTTTTCGGTCAAGCGAATGTCAGGCAAAAACGCCGATTAAAACCATGTATTCTGTTGATATATTAAGTAAAAACGATTTAATTTGTTTTGATTTTGCCGCGTCTGGATTTTTGCATCATCAAGTGCGTAATATGGTGGGTGCGTTAATCTATGTGGGCAGTGGCAAAATCACGCAGGACGATTTTGCACAAATTATCAACGCACGCAATCGGCAAAAAGCACCGCCCACTTTTATGGCAGACGGCTTATATTTAACAGGCGTGGATTATCCAAGTGAATGGCAAATACACAAACCGCCTATGCCAAAATGGTTTTTTGGAGAATAATCAATGGCTTATATTCGTACAAAAATTTGTGGTATCACTACTATCGAAGACGCGTTATGTGCGGCAAAACATGGTGCGGACGCCATTGGTTTGGTGTTTTTTGCAAAAAGCCCCCGTTGTGTGTCGATAAAAACAGCACAAGAAATTGTTCAACAAATGCCCGCTTTTGTGAGTGTGGTGGGTTTGTTTGTTAATCAAAATGTTGATGAAATTCAACGAATTATAAACAGCGTTTCCTTGGATTGTCTGCAATTTCACGGCGATGAAACGCCTGAATTTTGCGAGCAATTTAATCGCCCTTACATTAAAGCAATACGCGTGCATAGCGAAAACGATATTCAGGCAGCCTTAAATTCATACAAATCCGCACGAGCCTTGCTGTTTGACGCATATCACCCAAACACTTACGGCGGCACAGGGGACGCATTCGACTGGACAATGCTACCTGAAAAAATCAACCGCTCATGGATTTTGGCAGGTGGCTTAAATCCTGATAATGTGATTGCTGCCATAAGCCAAACAAACGCTGTTGCGATTGATTTATCATCAGGTGTAGAAAAAGACAAAGGCATTAAGGACCACAGTAAAATCAAACAGTTAATGCAAAAGGTAAAAGGCTTTCAGGCTGCCTGAAAACAAAATAGGGCTTATTTTTCGCTTTTTTTTGTATAGCGAAAATTAGCAATTAAGCGATGCAGTGCCAATAGCGAAATATACGGCACGCACAGTGCGGTAATTAAGTGTTGCGTGTCGATGACCACGCTTTTGGGGTGCGTGAAAAAGTCGATAACAAGCCAAAAACATTCCCACAGAGCAGGTAAGCCCAATGCAATCGCCAAAAAAACGCACAAATAACGCACAAAGCCCAATTTCAACACTTTGCCCTGCACGCCACGCCAATGTAAGTGCAATAAGACCAAAAAAACAACAGATAACAATAAAAATACGCCGACAATCACGGCTGCCTGAACGCCTGAAAGCCACATTTCGGCAGAAACCGCACGCTCTGCTAATGCACGCAGGGCAGGCAGTTGAGCCGCTGTGATGCGTCCAATGTCATACCACACAAAGCCCATTGGCAGTGTGGGTATGAGAAAACGAAGAAAAAGAAACAAATCGTTCATTGTGTTGTTTTGTGGTGATTTATTATCAATTTATTGATATATTTGCTAAAAATAACAATCAATGCCTGTTGTTTGTGTGTTGTGTAGGCTTTATTTTTTCACATTTGTTGCTTTTTATCAAAAAAATGTTCGTTTTTGATGAAAAAATATTGCATTGTTTTTCAGATTGTGTATAATGGCGGTCATTGGGTGACGGCAGTGGTTGCCCAAGCATAGTTTCTCCTCATATTTTCTCCTTTGTAGAGTAGATTTTCGCCCAAGTAACATTGGGCGTTTTTTTTGCGTATTCAAAATGTTTCAGGCTGCCTGAAAGTTTATTTTTCCTTTTGACTGTGTGACAACCGCTTTAATGCGGCGGCAAGTTCTGGGTGATGGGTGAGTTTTTCTGCGGTTTGCGATAGGCTTATGCGTGCCGTAGCACTTAATGTAAGCGTGTTCGGGCGTTTTGGGGGTTGATTTTGGGGGGCAAGCAATACTTTGTGTTTGCGAACACCACAAGGTAAATCCGCCCAGTTTGCTAAAATTGCAGGCAACAGCATTTTTAGGCGATTGACCACAATGTTGTTGTCGCCGTAAATCACTAATAAATCGTCTCGCACGCAGGCGACACGGCAGTGCGGTGCAATGTTTTCAGGCAGCCTTTTTCTTAATTCGTGGCTTAATTGTTGATAATACGCACATTCTTCTAAAAGAGTAGCACAAATGCTATCTCTTTGTTTCAGCGGGGAAATGTTGTCAATAAATGGCATATTTTATGTGCTGCTTTTGCTTGGTCGCACGGGGTCGTTGGGGCGTAGTTCTTGAGCTAATTTGTCTAAAATGCCGTTGATGAATTTGTAGCCTTCTGTGCCGCCGTAGGCTTTGCAGATTTCTACCGCTTCGTTAATAATCACAGGATAGGGGTTTTCGGGCATTTGGGCTAATTCGTGGCAGGCGACAAATAATATGGCGTATTCAATGGGGCTCACTTCGCTTTCATCGCGGTCTAACAGGGGTCGCAACAATTTTGCATAGTGCATTTTGTGAGCAGCAATGCCTGTGAGAATTTGGGCAAAAAATGCGTCATCAACTTGTGGTTTTTTCTTATTATTCAATGCGTTATCATACGCTTCTGTGTGTCGAATTTCGTTGATGATGTTGTTCATCGATTCATCAGGATTGAGCAACATACGGTAAATGCCTTGCACCGCAAATTCACGAGAACGGCGGCGGGGGGTTTTAGGCAACGGTTTGGTTTTATTCATTTTTTCTTCCTTGTTGTATCGTCAAACAAATTTCAAAATGCAATCGTATCACGCATACCGCAAAGCATGGCATAAGTATTACGATTTTGAATTTGTTTGACTATAAAAACCATTTTCCATATCACGAATTAAATTAGCACACTCCACTGCCACTTCGGCGGCTTCGCGTCCTTTGGTTGCGGCACGAACTTGGGCTTGTTCATCGTTTTCTGTGGTTAAAACCGCATTTGCCACAGGCAGATTAAAATCCAAAGCGGTGCGAGAAATGCCTGCGGCAGATTCGTTGGCAACTAATTCAAAATGATAAGTTTCACCGCGAATTACCGTGCCGATGGCAATCAGTGCGTCATACTGGGCGGAGGCGGCAAAGTTTTGCAACGCCAAAGGAATTTCTAACGCACCAGGCACAGAAGCGACTGCAATGTGCTTATCTTTTACGCCTAATTCTAACAAGCGTGCTACGCAAGCGTCCAAAGATTGTTTGCCGATTTCGGGGGTAAAACGCGACCACACAATCGCAACACGCAGTTTTTTTCCTGATAAATCTTGGGGATAGGTTTTCATGTCGCATTTCCTTATCTCGTGTCGAATAAATACAAAATTTATCTCGACCATCATCGTTTCACAAGTGCGATATTTTACCGAAATTTCTGCCGTTTGTTTTGCGTATTGTTTTTCGGTAAAATTCAGGCATTTTCACAAGGAATGAGATTATGGAAATTACTTTACCGATTGAAAATAAAGAACTACAAACTCTTTTGCCGCACCGCTATCCGTTTTTGCTGATTGACCGTGTGTTGGAATTTGAATCGTTCAAACGCTTAAAAGCGATTAAAAATATCACATACAACGAACCGCAATTTCAAGGGCATTTTCCTGATTTTCCTGTGATGCCTGGTGTGTTGGTGATTGAAGCGTTGGCACAAGCGGCAGGTACGCTGTCGATTTTAAGTTTGGGCGGACGAGACGAACGAGAATTGTATTTCTTTGTGGGTATAGACAAAGCCCGCTTCAAACGCCAAGTTGTGCCAGGCGACCAGTTGGTGTTAGAAGTGGAATTGTTGGCAGATAAACGCGGTATCGGCAAGTTCAAAGCAGTTGCCACAGTAGATGGCGAAATCGCCGCCGAAGCAGAAATTATGTGTGCCAAACGCAAGGTGAAATAAAACGCTGTTTCAGGCTGCCTGAAAGGTAGTAAATGAACCACATTAAAGTTAATTTACCCGAAGATGAAGACGCTTATCAATCTGGTAACGGTGAAGGTGTTTGGGTGATTGTTGATGACGAAACCAAAAAACTTCACGATGACGATAAAGAAAATATCATCGCCAAAGGTATATTAGACAATGACTCTTGGTATTATCAAGGGTTATATGCAGGCGTAGAAATTTCTTTTGAATTGCGTGGAAAAAATAGACCTGTGGTGTCGTATCAGTGGTTACGAGAAAATTACGGTGAAGCCGATAAACAGGCAGCGATTGAGTATGTGTTAAGTCAAAATAAACAATAATTAGTTTTTCAGGCAGCCTGAAATGAAAATCTGTAGATTTAAAAATGTTAGCCCACAGGTTTGAGAAAACTCAGGGACGCTGTGGGAACTTCGGAACGGATTTTACTGTTTCACCTTTTTTATGTCAATCAGTATTTTCATTAAGAGAAAGGATTTTTCAATGGACTACGAACAATTTGTCGCGTCCGCGTCTGCAACGCTATTTGGACGCAGTTCAGGATAAAGAAAAAGCCTTGCTTTTATATACTTACAATATTCAAATTATTTGAATGTTATTTAAAATATGCTGAAAAATAAAGGAAAAATAATGACTTATTTGAAAAAAACATTATTGTTGTCCAGCGTTTTTGTTTTAACTTCCTGCGTTACAGCAAGTGATTCTGTTAAATATTGGGGATGTGAGTATTTACCCAAAAGTAAGGTTCAAAAATATAACAAGAATACACATCGTTTTTTTGTTAATGATGAAAAATTAAGTAAATCTGGCGTATATCATAAAGATTTGAGATTGAGAATATGCTCTGCTCGTCCAGATAGCCCACTTCAAGCAAAAAAAGAAGTTCGTGTGCATACACCTGGTTATTATGGCTATGATGGTTATACTCATTGTGTTCATCGTCCCAATGAAACAAGCGTGCAAATTTATCAAATATTTATTGATTGGGCAAAACAGCCTTATACAGTGAGAGAACAAACTTTGTTGCAGACAAATGAAAAAATTAAATCATTGAAATGTGTCGTGTCAGGAACAAGGAATACACAAGTTAAAGCAAGTGAAGCCGATTGGTATGTTGAAAATGAAGCACAAACACAAACCCCAGTTTTAGTTTCTAATGCTCGTGAGTCTGTGGCATTGAATTATGCCTTTACTAACCGAACGATTGCCATAGAAGTGGATACTGCACAACGCATTTTAAATACAGTTCAAGTTTATTTTAATGATGACAGTATCAATGTTGAAACAACACCTTTTGAAGGAGAATTTAAACGATTTATTAAAACGATGACATCGTTTTAAATAACACTTTATTATTCAGGCAGCCTGAAACAATATAGAAAGATAAAAAAATGACAAACATTCACCCCACAGCGATTATTCACCCCAAAGCCGAAATTGACGATAGCGTTCAAATCGGTGCATACACCACGATAGGCGAGCATGTTAAAATTGGCAAAGGCACAGTTATTAAGCAACATGTGGTGATTGAAGGGCATACTGAAATTGGCGAAAACAACACCATTTTTCAGTTTGCGTCTTTGGGTGCGATACCGCAGGACAAAAAATACAAAGGCGAGCCGACCTGTTTGATTATTGGCAATGGCAACACCATTCGCGAATTTACCACTTTTAATTTGGGCACGGTTACAGGCATTGGCGAGACGCGTATCGGCGATGATAACTGGATTATGGCGTATTGCCATTTGGCTCACGATTGCGTGGTGGGCAGCCACACCATTTTTGCAAATAATGCGTCTTTGGCAGGGCATGTAACCATTGGCGATTATGCCGTTTTGGGCGGTTATACGCTGGTTTTTCAGTTTTGTCATATCGGCAATTACGCCATGACCGCCTTTGCCGCAGGCGTGCATAAGGATATTCCGCCGTATTTTATGGCTGCAGGCTATCGAGCCGAACCTGCTGGCTTAAATAAAGAAGGCATGCGGCGAAACGGCTTTACGCCCGAACAAATTAAAAATGTGGAGCGAGTGTATAAGTTATTGTATCGTCAAGGTTTATCGTTTGAAGAAGCGAAACAGCAAATTGTGCAAGACGCACAAAATGCGGACGAATTAAAAATATTTGTGCCGTTTTTTGAACAATCCACACGGGGGATTGTACGATAATTAGCAATTAGAAATGAGTAATGAGCAATTAGGTTTTTCGTTTTGCCTTGCGGCAAAACGGTTTGGTTTTAGATAATATTTCGATTTTTCTTTTCAGGCTACCTGACAGCATATCGAAGCGTTATCGAATAAAAATCCGTCAAGCCGCAGGCTTGACAAAATAATTGCTCATTGCTCATTGCTAATTACTTATTTTTTCAACATGTTAATGGAGTAACCATGAAAACAAAAACACTGTTGGGCATATCTTGTGCCGCAATTTTGAGCGTAGGATTAACCGCTTGTGCGTCTAATGACGGCGATCCGTCCAAAGGCACGATTGATAGAATGACGCTTGAAAAACGCAGCGATTTAACGCAGATTTGCATTCCCGAACCCACTCGCCGCATACAATTACGCGTCAGTGATACGCAAATTATTGAAGCCTTTACCCAAAGTTTGCAACGCAAAAATATTGCGGCAGAATTTTATCGTGGCAGTGAAATTCCCGCACATTGCAAATACATTTTGGCATACACTTTCAAAGGCAAAAGCGATGTGATTCTCAAAGCCAAAATGACCGTGCGAGAAAAAGGCGAAGAAGGCACCACTGCAATCGGTCAATCGTATTATGTGAATACGCGTGGCGATGTCCGCAAGAAATCAATGGAAATCGGTTTTGACGGACAAGTCGATGAAATGATTGAAGAATTGTTTAAAAATTATTGATTGTAAGACAATGAGCAGTTAGCAGTGAGTAGTGAGCAGTTGTTTCGTCAAGCCTGATAAGGCTTGACGGATATTTTTTAGATAACGCTTCGATATTGCTTTCAGGCTGCCTGAAATCTTTGTCGTCATTGCGAGCCGTGCCGTAAGCACGGCGTGGCAATCTCCTGAAACAGTTTTGAAACGAGCGGTAAGCGAGTTTAAAAACTGTTTCAGGGTAGCCTATCCTAAAAAACGACAATGCAAAAATGTTTTCAGGTAGCCTGAAATTGTTTTTGCATTGCCGTTTTTGTAGTCAGGAGATTACCACGCATAGCCTGACGGCTATGCTCGTCATGACAGTAGTTTTTTAACTTCGCCTTACGGCTCGTTGAACTTCGTTTCAGGCAGCCTGAAAGCAATATCGAAGCGTTATCAAAATATATCCGTTTCGCCGACAGGCGAAACTAAATAACTGATCACTACTCACTGAAAAAAGTATTGCGAATACCCCGTCTTTTTGATTACAATCGAACAATTTATGAGTTAAGGAAATTCACACAATGAAAACCGCACAAGAATTACGCGCAGGTAATGTGTTTATGTTAGGCAATGACGCTATGGTGGTGCAGAAAGCCGAGTACAATAAATCGGGTCGCAACGCCGCTGTCGTTAAAATGAAATTGAAAAATTTGCTCACTGGCAACGCCACAGAAGCGGTGTATAAAGCCGATGAAAAGTTTGATGTGGTTGTTTTGGAACGCAAACAATGCACTTATTCTTACTTCGCCGACCCGATGTATGTGTTTATGGACGAAGAGTACAATCAATACGAAATCGAAGCCGAAAATATGGGCGATGCCTTGCCTTATATCGTTGATGGTATGGAAGATGTGTGCGAAGTTACTTTCTACAACGGTCGTGCGATTTCGGTGGAATTGCCCACGATTGTGGTGCGTGAAGTGGAATATACCGAACCTGCGGTTAAAGGCGATACTTCGGGTAAAGTGATGAAACCTGCACGATTAGTCGGCGGTGGCGAAATCTCCGTGCCCGCGTTCGTGGAAATCGGTGAGAAAATCGAAATCGATACGCGTACAGGCGAATTTCGCAAACGGGCGTAACATGGTAGGGTGGGTCTTCGACCCACCATTGAGCATGGTAGGGTGGGCATTCCTGCCCACCGTATGCAAAAACATTGTAGGGTGGGTTTCCAACCCACCAAAAACAAACATTTTCAGGCAGCCTGAACTTCTTTCAGGCAGCCTGAAAAATAAATAGGCAGATATTTTTGCCTATTAAAAGCACCGCAAGGTGCAAATGAAATGTTTTTTATAAAGATTTTGCAATAAATTGATTTTTTAATCTATTTCAGGCTGCCTGAAATATGTTAATGGATACAAACTCTTTATAAAATGGTATAAAAACCCTTTCAGGCAGCCTGAAATAAAATATTCAGGCAGCCTGAACCAAATTAAGGAAAACCCAAATGAGTGCAATTATCGACATACTCGCACGCGAAATTTTAGATTCTCGTGGCAATCCCACTGTGGAATGCGATGTTTTATTAGAAAGTGGCGTTATGGGGCGTGCCGCCGTGCCGTCTGGTGCTTCAACTGGCGAAAAAGAAGCGTTAGAGTTGCGAGACGGCGATAAACAACGCTATTTGGGTAAAGGCGTTTTGAAAGCGGTTGAAAACATTAACAACCAAATCGCCGAAGTGGTCATCGGCTTGGAAGCCAGCGAACAAGCGGAAATTGACCGTGCTATGCTTGCATTAGACGGCACGGAAAACAAAAGCGTTTTGGGGGCAAATGCCACATTAGCCGTGTCTATGGCGGTAGCCAAAGCCGCCGCCGAAGAAGCAGGTTTGCCGCTTTATCGCTATATCGGCGGAGCAGGACCAATGAGCCTGCCTGTACCAATGATGAATGTGATTAACGGCGGGGCACACGCCAACAATTCTTTGGATATTCAAGAATTTATGATTATGCCTGTGGGTGCGGCTTCGTTCCGTGAAGCCCTGCGTTGCGGTGCAGAAGTGTTCCACAACTTGAAAAAAATCTGTAACGATAAAGGCTATTCAACCACAGTGGGCGATGAGGGCGGTTTTGCACCAAATTTGGCAACACACGAAGACGCCATTAAACTCATCTTGGAAGCGGTTGAAAAAGCAGGTTATACCGCAGGCGAAGATGTCTTGTTGGCATTAGACTGTGCGTCCAGCGAATTTTATAAAGACGGCAAATATCACTTATCGGCAGAAAATTTATCATTAGACAGTCAAGGATTTGCCGATTATTTGGCAAATTTAGTCGATAAATATCCGATTATCTCGATTGAAGACGGTATGAGCGAACACGACTGGGACGGCTGGAAAATCTTAACCGACCGCTTGGGACGCAAAGTGCAATTAGTGGGCGATGACGCTTTTGTTACCAACCCCAAAATTTTGGCAGAAGGCATAGAAAAAGGCATTGCCAATGCACTTTTGGTAAAAGTCAATCAAATCGGCACACTGTCAGAAACCTTGCAGGCAGTAGATTTAGCCAAACGCAATCGCTACACTTGCGTGATGAGTCATCGTTCGGGCGAGACCGAAGACGCAACCATTGCCGATTTAGCGGTTGCCACAAATTGTATGCAAATTAAAACAGGCTCGTTGTCGCGTTCAGACCGCATTGCTAAATACAATCAATTACTTCGCATTGAAGAAGAATTGGGTGTGAATGCTGTGTATCCTGGTAAAAAAGCGTTTTATCAATTAGGTTAAAACAATGAGATACATTGCCTACTTCTTAATCTTGGTGATTGCCACCTTTAACTACCAACTGTGGTTTGGTAAAGGTGGCTGGAACGATGTTTGGGATTTGGAACAAAAAATCGAACAACAAAAAATCATCAACGAACAGCAAAAACAGCAAAATATCGCTATGTCAGGTGAAGTGCAGAACCTAAAAGACGGCGGCGAAGCGTTGATGGAAGTGGCTCGGAGCGATTTTAACTTAATTCAAAAAGACGAAGTGTTTTACCGCATTGCCGACTGATTATTTGCCTAAAATACAACGAAACAGCGATTTTCTCGGCATTTCTTTGGTAAGGAATGCCATAATGTTTTAACATTACGGTATATTGTCCTTTTGAACAGAAAAACGATTAAATTAGGAATATTAACAAATGAGCGTTGGATTATTGCGTGCTTTGGTACAAAACGGAAAAATAGATACAGCCAAAGCCGAAGACCTGCAAAAGAAACTGCAAAATGGCGATGGACGCAGATTCACCGAAATTTTGTTTGCAGAAAAAATCATTACGCCTAATGCTTTGGCAGAATTTGTTTCCACACTGTTTGGCTACCCTTTGATGGATTTATCTTTGTATGATCAAGAAGTCATGCCAGACGATGTGTTGGAAGCGTCTGTGTGCGTAGAAAACCGCATATTACCCCTGTTAAAACGCGGCAATAAAGTGTTTTTGGCGGTTACCGACCCCACGCAATTTCCTCAATATCAAAAATTACTGTTCAAAACAGGTTTCTCCCCTGAATTAGTGGTTGTGCAAGACGACCAGTTAGGCAATGTTTTAGACCGTTTGGGTTCCAAATCATCAAGCGATATGTTCAAGGACTTGGAAGACGATGAACTATTTGGCGGAACCGAACAAGTTGAAACCATTTCCGAAGACGATAAAGACGCAGACGGTCCTGTGGCACGCTTTGTACACAAGACCTTGTTAGACGCAATTAACATTGGTGCATCTGATATTCACTTTGAATTTTACGAATTTTTTGCCCGCATTCGTTTCCGCATTGACGGTCAATTACGCGAAATGGTGCAACCGCCCTTAAATGTGAAAGACCAAATCGCAACCCGTATTAAGGTGTTGAGTCGTTTGGATATTTCTGAAAAACGCATTCCCCAAGACGGGCGTATGAAATTGAATGTGACTAAAACAAAAGCAATCGACTTTCGGGTAAGTACCTTGCCTACACTGTTTGGCGAAAAAGTGGTGATGCGGATTTTGGATTCATCGGCAGCCAATCTAAACATTGATATGTTGGGTTTTGAACCGTATCAAAAAGAAATGTTGTTAGAAGCTATTAACCGTCCGTATGGTATGGTGTTGGTGACAGGACCTACGGGTTCGGGTAAAACCGTATCGCTTTATACTTCATTGAATTTGTTGAATAAACCTGATGTGAATATCTCTACTGCCGAAGACCCTGCGGAAATTAACTTACCAGGTATCAATCAGGTGAATGTGAATGATAAACAAGGTTTAACTTTTGCTGCGGCGTTAAAATCATTCTTACGGCAAGACCCTGATATTATTATGGTGGGCGAAATTCGTGACTTGGAAACGGCTGATATTGCGATTAAAGCCGCACAAACGGGGCATATGGTGTTTTCAACCTTGCACACCAATAACGCACCTGCTACACTTTCTCGTATGTTGAATATGGGCGTGGCACCGTTTAATATTGCCAGTTCGGTGAATTTAATTATGGCACAGCGGCTGTTGCGGCGTTTGTGTCCGAGTTGTAAAAAACCAATTAAACGCCCCCCCGATGAAGCCTTGTTAAAAGCAGGCTTTACCGAAGAAGATTTGGCAGGAAAATGGCAAATGTATGGACCTAATTTAGAGGGTTGTGATGTTTGTCGTGGTAAAGGTTATAAAGGTCGTGCAGGTATTTATGAACTCATGCCTGTATCAGACGCAATCCAACGCAAAATTATGGAAAATGGTACTGCGGTGGATTTGGCAGACATTGCTTACCGTGAAGGTATGGTTGATTTACGGCGAGCAGGCTTATTAAAAGTAATGGCAGGCATTACTTCATTGGAAGAAGTGGTCGCTAAAACCAATGATTAACATTTTGATTTGTAAAAAAAGGAAATAGACATGGCAACAGCAACAGGCACAGCAACACGCCGCCCGCAAGCAAAAAAAGAAAGTGGGCATACCTTTTTATTTGAAGGACGTAACCGCACCAGTAATCAACCCGCCAAAGGTGAGGTGATTGCTCGCAATGAAAAAGAAGCACGCGAAAAACTGATGCGTAAAGGTATACAAATCGTCAGTATCGTCAAAGTGAAAAAAACCCGCAAGAAAAAAATCACATCAGGCGATGTGACGGTATTTACGCGTCAGTTATCCACGATGATGAAAGCAGGTTTGCCTCTATTGCAAGCATTTGATATCGTTGCTAAAGGGCACTCTAATCCTGCTATGACTGAATTATTGTTGGATATTCGCAATGATATTGAACAAGGTTCGTCATTGTCCAAAGCCTTTGCCAAACACCCCAAATACTTCGATAAACTCTACTGCAACTTGGTGGCAGCAGGTGAAGAAGGCGGTGTATTGGAAGACTTATTGGATAAATTGGCTACTTACAAAGAAAAAACCGAATCCATTAAACGCAAAGTCAAAAGTGCTTTGACTTATCCTGCCATGGTAATTATTGTTGCCATTGCTTTGATTGTAATTATGATGGTGTTTGTGTTGCCTGTGTTTAAGAAAACATATGAAGATATGGATGCTAAACTACCTGCTTTAACACAAAGTTTGATGAATGTGTCCGACTGGTTTGTGGCTCGTCCGTTCATTTTACCGAATGCGGCTTGGTTGATTATTATCATAGTGTTGGGTATTTTTGGTTTTATTCAGTGGAATCAACGCTCACCGTCTTTTCATAAAAAAGTCGATGCGGCTTTATTAAAAGCCCCCATTTTTGGTGAAGCCATTATTCGTAAAGCCACCATTGCTCGTTGGGGGCGAACTACTGCTACTTTATTTACCGCAGGTGTACCTTTGGTTGAAGCCTTGGATTCCGTGGCGGGTGCTTCGGGTAATGTGATTTATGAAGAAGCTACTCATAAAATTCGTGGTCAAATTTCACAAGGTACCTCGCTTACTGCGTCTATGTTGGGAACACAATTATTCCCCAATATGTTTATGCAAATGGCATCAATTGGTGAAGAATCGGGTTCTTTGGACGATATGTTGAATAAAGCATCTGCCTACTATGAAGAGGAAGTAGATACTGCGGTAGATAACCTGTCTGCCATGTTAGAACCCCTTATTATGGTTGTGTTGGGTGGTATTGTGGGGGTGATTTTGGTCGCTCTGTACTTACCCTTGTTCAACTTGGGTAATGTGGTGGGTTAATCATCGATTGGCTCATCATGGACGAGTTTTCTTGGGTATTTTTGGCGGGATTTCTGCTGTTTGGCTTACTGTTTGGCAGTTTTCTGAATGTGGTGATTTACCGCCTACCGCTAATGTTGGAGCGTGCTTGGACAATTCAAGCACGCCAACAGTTAGAAATGCCTTTATCCGAAGAAGACACCCAACCATTCACTTTGGCGTATCCGCCGTCTCATTGTCCTGTTTGTAAGGCTGAAATCAAGCCGTGGTCAAACATTCCCGTTATCAGTTTTTTACTGCAAAAAGGTCGGTGTGCAGGTTGCCACACACCGATTTCTTGGCAATATCCTGCGGTTGAACTTTTAACGGGTTTATTGTTTGTTGCGGTCTATTGGAAATTTGGCTGGTCATGGCAGGCTTTGGGCGGTGTTTTGTTTGTGTTATTTACTGTGCCGATGATTTTCATTGACGCAAAAACACAACTTTTACCTGATATACTGACCTTGCCTTTTTTGTGGTTAGGCTTATTGTTTAACATTCCTGAAAATTCCTTAATCAGCCTACCAGAAGCCGTATGGGGTGCAGTGATTGGTTATATGAGTTTATGGATTATTTTCCAAGTGTTCAAACTTTTCACAGGCAAAGAGGGTATGGGCTTTGGTGATTTCAAACTATTGGCCGCTTTGGGTGCGTGGTTTGGAGCAGTTTCCCTGCCTGTTATTGCCCTAATGGCATCTGTGATTGGCTTAATTTTTGCCGTTATCATGAAAGTTGGCAAAGGTCAGCCTATGCCGTTTGGTCCTTGTTTAGCGATTGCGGGTTGGGTGTCGTTGATGTTTTACGAACCCGTTATGCAAACTTTTTTCACTTTAATCAACGGACAATAATGACTCATTGGATTGCACTCACAGGCGGTATCGGCAGCGGTAAAAGCACCGTTGCCGAATTATTTTTTGAACGACACCATATTCCCACGATTGACAGCGACATCATCGCACGAGAATTAACCGCCGCAAATGGAAAAGCCATTCCCCTAATACGCCGTGAATTTGGCGATGATGTAATCGACATTTCAGGCAGCCTGAACCGTCAAAAAATGCGTCATGTGATTACGCAGGACAACACCGCCAAAGCACGATTAGAACAACTGCTGCACCCGATGATTTTTGCCGCAATCAAGCAACAACAAGCCACGATACAAGCCCTTTATGCTTTTGTTGCCATACCTTTATTGGTTGAACAACCGCAATTTATGTGTTTATCAGAACGCGTTTTATTGGTTGATTGTGAAGAAAATTTACAAATTGAACGCATTAGACAACGCAATCAATGGACATTAGAACAAGCACAAGCCGCCTTGCGTTTGCAAGCCACACGAGAGCAACGCCAAGCGATTGCCGATGATATTATCCTAAATTCAGGCAGCCTGAATGATTTAATACAGCAAGTAGATAATCTACACCATGATTATTGTCGTATTTTTCAGGCAGCCTGAATATATTGATAAACTAATCCCCCAATCTTACACGGTCAATATCAGAATAAGATTTATACAGTAAGCATGAGTCGCTGTCGTCTTGCTGGCACGCTTTTTTGAACAAAGCCAATCCTTTTTGGCGATATTGTAAGGCTGTTGCTTTATTGGGTTTTCTGCCTTTAATCACCGTTGAAATTTCACCTGTACGCTTGGTAATGTAATGTGGTTCAAATAAAGCATGATGTGTATAACAATCTGTTTTTATACCATCGACATACTGACAGGTTTCCATGCTGCCTGGGGTGCTTTCCACTACTTTATTTTCATGGTAATGAAATCTTTCTAACTTAATGCACCCTATACCGTAACCATTGTTACAGCCTTGTTTGAAATAGGGTTCTGCTTGTGCGAATTGCTCGTTATGAGCCAGAATAGTGCCCATAAATGTACAGGCTTTACCATTTTTTTGCGAACAGACAGGCTGACAACTTTGGAAAATCTCATCAGGTGTGTGATTGATTGCATTGGGATTTGCCCCTACCATGTTTGCTGCCATGCTTGCCATGTGCTGATTCAGTTGTGTACTTAATTGCGTATTGCCTTTAAATTTGTCGCCAACTAACAATCCAAACATAGCACTAACAGCCGTTCCTGCTTCTCTTGTTTCTTGGGAAGACAATGACAGTGCTAAATCTTTATAAGACAAACTTGTGCAAAGTTCTGGTGTTGCTGTTTGTTTTCCATTTTTTCCGTAATATGTCGCATCATTTGGGGAAGAAGCAACCGCTCCTATGCTATGACAAGCATTGGTAAAACCATAATTACAGGCTTGCTTGAAATATTTTTCTGCCTGAACTAAATCTTTCTCATTTGTATAAACCGTTCCGATATGAAAACAGGCTTTGCCATTTTTATTGTTACACTCACTTTGACACAGATTTTTTATGCCAGATACAGAATACGAGTGTATTGTTCGCGTAACGCCATTTAGCGTAAATTGCTTATTGGCATCAACAGGCAAGGCTAAACATTCTTTGGTAAGTTCTTTTTGATTTTCTTGTTTTACTAACTGTCTGCGTTCGCTTTCTGTCATTGATTTGAGTTTTGTATATGCTTGCGTGGTTTCTTTGCCAAAGGTTTTATCACGCCCTAATACAATACAATCAGATTCGGCAGGAAAATCAAAGTGTGATAGTGGTTTGCCAAGTTTGAATTGTGTATAAATATTGCATCCTTCTTGCAAATGAGAAAAGACTGCTTCTTTTCTATTGTTGGATTTATTTGCGTACATTAAACCCAAATGTATGCGGAAATTTCTGAATATATAATCTAAATTTGGATTATTCTCCAAATGAATTGAGAGTGCATAGGTATCCCAAGGGTCAATGTATTTTTCATACAAATCCATACGATGTTTTAAAATGGCACTTAATTTCATATCGGTTTGCATGAAATAATTCTTGTTTTCTTCCCACATTTGAATTAATTCTTGGGTCTTTTTATCAATGGGCATTTTGTTTTTGTGTTGGTCATAAAGTACATTGATTGTAGCGTTTTTGACTTGCACACAGCGTTGTTCATAATCCATAGGAAACTCTGGATTAAGACAGCGTGTTATGTCATTTTGTAATGTTGTATAGCGTTTGGGATTTTTTTGTTCCATAGCCAATAATTCAGGAACAATCGGTTCTAATTGAGTTTGTTTGAGAACTTGTTGTTCAGGGGACAATTTAATAGGTGTTGTTTTGTTTGCTTCGCTCTGACCAAGATTTGCTAAATTCGCTAAATCCATATCCGCACAAGCGGTTAAGAATAAGCCACAGAAAATGGCTGTACCGAGTTTGAATTTTAAAGAAAAATTAGATTTGCGGGGGGGGGAACATTTTAAAAATCCTTTGTTAAGAAAAAATGCACATTCTAATCTATCACAAAAACAATATCAATCTGACTATTGATTAAGTTTTCAGGCAGCCTGAAAGGTTTGATAATGCGATACAATAACGCTTTTAATTCTTTTAGGCAGCCTGAAAATGACTTCTTCTCAATATATTGAAATTCCTGCGTTTTTTATGCGTGGGGGCACTTCTAATGGCGTGTTTTTGCGGCTTGATGATTTGCCGCCAGCCGCACAAGAAGCAGGAATAGCACGCGACCGCTTGCTGATGCGGCTTATCGGCAGTCCTGACCCTTATGGTAAGCAAATTGACGGTATGGGCGGCGGTTCGTCTTCGACCAGCAAGGCGGTCATCATCAGTAAAAGCACGCAAACAAATCACGATGTGGATTATCTTTTTGGGCAAGTGGCGATTGATAAACCCTTTGTTGATTGGAGTGGTAATTGCGGAAATTTATCAGCCGCGGTGGGCAGTTTTGCGATTGAAAGCGGTTTAATTGCAGTAAAAATCGACAATGGTGTGCAAGAAGTGAAAATTTGGCAGGCGAATATCGGCAAAACCATTATCGCCCAAGTGCCGATTGAAAACGGCAAGGTGAAAGAAGTGGGCGATTTTGTTTTGGACGGTGTCACTTTTCCTGCGGCAGAAGTGAAATTGTCGTTTGTGTCGCCGTCTGACGGCGTGCTGTTTCCCACAGGTAACACGATTGACAAAATTGTCGTGCCTGAAATCGGCAGCCTGAAAGCCACGCTGATTAGTGCGGGCATTCCTACGGTGTTTGTGAATGCCGCCGATATTGGTTTTTCGGGTTGCGAATTGCAAGACGATATAAACAGTAACCCTAATTATTTGAAATTATTAGAAAATATCCGAGCAGCAGGGGCGTTGAAAATGGGCTTAATCCAAGATTTAAGCGAAATTGCCAACCGTCAGCACACGCCCAAAGTGGCTTTTGTGGCACCGCCTGCCGATTACACTGCGTCATCAGGAAAACAAGTTTTATCTAATGAAATCAATCTATTGGTGCGAGCCGTGTCAATGGGCAAATTGCACCACGCGATGATGGGTACGGCGGCTGTGGCTATCAGTGCCGCCGCTGCTGTGCCAAATACTTTGGTGAGCAATGCCGCAGGCGGTGCGATTGAAACGGTGTGTTTCGGACACCCATCAGGCACGCTCACAGTCGGAGCAAGCGTGGCAATGGAAAACGGCCAGTGGGTTGCTAAAAGCGTTACCATGAGCCGCTCTTCCCGCGTGCTGATGCGTGGCTGGGTAAGAGTGCCTTGTGTATAAAGGGTTTCAGGCTGCCTGAAAAAAAATGCACCGCATTTTGATTTACATCAACAGCATTGCGATTTATCCATAGATCGCCAATGGCTTGCCGACAACCCACTCACCGCCCAAGCATTAGTATTTGAAACGGACGCATGGCAAAAAATTGGCGTGGCATTTCAAATTAGATTGTTGTCGTAGAAAGGTTTTGGCTTACGCCGAACTTCGTTTCAGGCAGCCTGAATACGAATATACACAGGAATTGATATGTCTTCTAACACAATACAAAAAATTGTTCGTGTTATATTCGGTATATTATTGATACCGCTATTTGGGGATATTTTTATTTTGTTGTTTTTAGGGAAATTGATTTCTTTTTTTATGGATTTTGAAGGATTTTTGCTGACTTATTTTATTGCCTTAATTTTTACCATTATTCCCAATTTAATTTATTGTTTAATCATAGAATTTGGCATCAAAAAATTAGCCGAGCGTTGGGTTGTTTCTTTTATGTTTGCGTTGATTTTAGGCTGTTATCTCAACGAAGTTGTTAATTTTTTAGGGTATGTCAGACTATATAAATGGGTTTTTTCTTCAATTTTTGCTGTTATCTTAATGGAGTGTATTTTTTTATCTATTTCCAAAGCATTGTTGTATTTGAATGCAGGAAACATCAAAACATAACATTATGCTGAAAACAAAACTTTCAAGCAGCCTGAAAATCATCTCTTGATATTTTCCCATTCTGCCCACATATTGGTGGGCAGTTTATATTTTATTTTGGCACATACAAAATGAGCAAAGATTTATACGAAACGCTTGGCGTTGGCAAAACGGCGAGTGAAGATGAAATTAAAAAAGCCTATCGCAAATTGGCGATGAAATATCACCCTGACCGCAATCCTGATAATAAGGAAGCCGAAGAAAAATTTAAGGAAATTCAAAAGGCTTACGATGTTTTATCCGACAAACAAAAACGCACCCAGTACGACCAGTTTGGCGAAGCAGGCATTGACCCCAACCAAATGGGTGGCGGTTTTGGCGGTGGCTTTGGCGGATTCGGCGGCGGTGGCTTTGATTTTGGCGATATTTTCAGCCAAATGTTCGGTGCTGGTGGCGGTTCTCGACAACAAAATTTTCAGGGTGCCGATTTGCGTTATGATATGCAAATTACGCTCGAAGAAGCCGCGAATGGCTTGAAAAAGCAAATCAATATTCCATCGCACGAAGAATGCGATGTGTGCCACGGTTCAGGAGCCAAAGCAGGCACGAGTGCGGAGACTTGCCCCGATTGTCGTGGCACGGGCACCATTCACATTCAGCAAGCCATTTTTCAGTTAAAACAAACTTGTCCGCGTTGTCGTGGGGCGGGCAAAATTATTAAAGAGCCGTGCGTCAAATGTCGCGGACAGGGCAAACTGAAATCGTCTCGTACGATTGAAATTTCTATTCCTGCGGGCATTGATGACGGTCAAGCCATTCGTTTGTCGGGTCAGGGCGAAATGGGTTCGCACGGGGCTCCTGCGGGCGATTTATTGGTGTATGTTTCGGTGAAACCGCATGATATTTTTGAACGCGATGGACGCGATTTACATTGTGAATTGCCGATTTCCTTTACTGTGGCGGCATTAGGCGGCGAAGTGGAAGTGCCTACTTTGAATGGCAGAGCGAAAACCACTATTCCCGCAGGCACGCAAACAGGTCGCCGCTTGCGTTTGCGTGGCAAGGGCATTACGGGCATTCGTAGCCCCATGCAGGGTGATTTGTATTGTCATATTGTGGTGGAAACGCCGATTAACTTAACCGAACGGCAAAAAGAGTTGTTAATGGAATTTGAAAAAATTTCCACAGGCTTGGAACGCCCACAAAATCCACACCAACGCTCGTTTTTGGATAAGTTAAAGGATTTATTCGATTGATTTTTAAGATAAAACGCTGTTCAAATGAATGGCGTTTTTATAGTCGGTTCACAACAAAAGCAGGCAAGGCAGTTCGTCGCAGACAGTATGGATAATACGGCAAGGCGAACTAACGCTGCATGATTTTGCTGTGAATCGACTATATTTTCAGGCTGCCTGAAAGGAATACCATGAATTTCACCCAAATTTCACCGGATTTATATGTTAGCGGACAAATTAGTGAAGATGATATTGCCGATTTACTGCGTTTGGGCATTAAAACGGTGATTTGTCATCGTTTGGACGGCGAAGATGAAAATCAGCCTGTTTTTGCCGATTTAGCCGCCAAAATTCGTGCCGCAGGCATTGAGCATACTTATCATCAGCCGATTGCGAATGTGGCTGCCATTAGTCAAGATACGGCTTTGTTATTGCAACATATTTTGCAAGAGTCCGAATTGCCCGCTTTGGCATTTTGCCGCTCGGGTCGCAGAAGTGCTATTGTGTGTTCTTTATTGCGAAATCTTGATGATTAAATTTTCAGGTAGCCTGAAATAGCGTTTGACGAATGAAATGCAGTGAAAAAATCTCGTTCAGGCAGCCTACAAAGGAGTAAAATGCTTGTTTTTCTAATTTTTGAGAATAAATCAAATGGATATTGGCTTAAATAAACAGGTTTTACCTGACAATAACGGTTTTTTTGGTGAATTTGGCGGCAAAATTGATCACCCTGCACTGAAAGCGGCTTTGCAAGAAATTGAAGACGGCTTTCATACAATGATACAAGACCCTGAATTTTTGCAAGAATTTAAATTGTTGCGGGAAACCTATATTGGCAGACCATCGCCCATATATCACGCTCGCAATTTGTCTCAAAATGGGGCAAATATTTATTTCAAACGCGAAGATTTGAATCATACGGGGGCTCATAAAATCAATCATTGTATCGGCGAAGTGTTGCTTGCCAAACGCTTGGGCAAGAAAAAAGTCATTGCCGAAACAGGGGCAGGTCAGCACGGCGTGGCTTTGGCAACGGCTGCCGCCTTGTTGGGCATTGAATGTGATATTCACATGGGCGAAGTGGATATTGCCAAAGAAGCCCCCAATGTTTCGAGAATGAAAGTTTTGGGAGCGAATGTGATTCCTGTATCGTTTGGAGCGAAAACCTTGAAAGAAGCAGTGGATAGTGCGTTTACGGATTATCTGAAAGACCCACAAAGCACGATGTACGCGATTGGTTCGGTGGTGGGACCTGCTCCTTTTCCTGAAATGGTGGCGTTTTTTCAATCAATCGTAGGACACGAGGCACGCGAACAGTTTCAGGCAGCCTATAATTGCTTGCCAAACGAAGTAGTCGCCTGCGTGGGTGGCGGTTCAAATGCAATGGGCATTTTCAACGCCTTTTTGGACGATAAAAGCGTGAAATTAACAGGCGTTGAACCTGCTGGGGACGGTTTGGATAAAGCGGGACGGCACGCGGCAACGCTGACATTAGGCAAAAAAGGGGAAATTCACGGCTTTACTTGCTATTATTTGCAAAACGAAGACGGTTCTCCTGCCGCAGTGTATTCGATTGCGTCAGGCTTGGATTACCCTGGAGTGGGACCGCAACACTGCTATTTACACGACACAGGTCGCGTGCATTACGATATTGCGGACGACAAACAATGTTTGGACGCATTTTTGGCACTGTCTCGCCAAGAAGGCATTATTCCCGCATTAGAAAGTTCGCACGCTGTGGCGTATGCCTTGCGTGAAGCGGCAAAACATGGCAAGGATTACCATATTTTGGTTAATCTGTCAGGCAGGGGTGATAAGGATATTGATTTTGTCATGGAAAAATTGGGTTTGTAAGGTAAATTCAATATTTCAGGCAGCCTGAAACAAGGTAAAATAACCCTTTTCAGGCTGCCTGAAAAAACACACACAAGGTAAATATAAAGGAACAACAATGGCTTACAGTGATAAAGTAATTGACCACTACGAAAATCCACGCAATGTGGGTTCTATGGACAAAAACGATCAAAGCGTGGGAACAGGCATGGTTGGTGCACCTGCGTGCGGCGATGTGATGAAATTGCAAATTAAGGTGAATGAAAACGGCATTATTGAAGATGCCAAATTCAAAACCTACGGTTGCGGCTCGGCGATTGCGTCTTCCAGTTTGGTTACCGAATGGGTAAAAGGCAAAAGCATAGACGAAGCATTGGCGATTAAAAACAGCGAAATCGCCGAAGAATTAGCACTGCCGCCTGTGAAAATCCACTGCTCGGTTTTGGCAGAAGACGCTATTCGTGCCGCAGTGGCAGATTATCGCAAGAAACAAGGCGAGTAATGGCTTGTTTTATATGCTTAAAATATAGTCGGTTCATACCAAAATCATACAGCGTTAGTTCGCCTTGCCGTATTGTTTTATACTGTCTGCGGCTCACTGCCTTGTCTGTTTTTGCTCTGAACCGACTATAAAACAGCGTAGCATAGGTTACGCTGTTTTTTTCAGGCAGCCTGAAAAGGCTTTCAAAAAGTACTTTAATCATATATGATTGTGCGTTGTAGATACTGCTTATTTACTGAAAGAATGTATATGAAAACAGCAAAAAAATCTAATAGAAAACAAAGGGTTGAGTTAAATACTCAAATCAATGAAATGCGTCATCAAGTGTCATCAAACTGGCATAATATGAAAACCAAGTTGGACAAAGTGTTGTCGAATATGGACGACAATGCGGCAAAAACAAAGTCTTGTCAGCAGAAATAGTTTTGGTGTCATCGAAACTTCGGCTTGATTGCTCACGCAAACCTTTTATTGACTTCGTTTAAATAAGCCTTGTTCAGGCTACCTGAAAAAAAACACGCTTGGGTTAAAGCGTGTTTTTTTATTGTTATTATTGTGCTTGGTTTTCTGCCGTAACCTTTTGTCTTAAACGCAAGCCTAAATCTCGCAGTTGGCGGTCATCAACGCTGTTGGGGGCGTTGGTGAGCAAGCATTGAGCGCGTTGGGTTTTGGGGAATGCAATCACATCGCGAATGGATTCTGCTCCTGTCATCAGGGTTACCAAGCGGTCTAAACCAAATGCCAAGCCGCCGTGTGGGGGGGCACCGAATTTTAAGTTGTCTAACAAAAAGCCGAATTTGTTTTGTTGCTCTTCGGGGCTGATATTGAGTGCAGCAAACACTTTTTCTTGCACTTCTGCTCGATGAATACGGATTGAGCCGCCGCCCACTTCCCAGCCGTTTAACACCATATCGTAGGCGCGTGCAATGCAGTGTTCAGGGTCGGTTGCCATTTTGTCTTCGTGTCCTGCTTTGGGCGAAGTAAATGGGTGATGCATGGCTGACCAGCGTTTTTCGTCTTCGTCATATTCAAACATTGGAAAGTCGGTTACCCACAAGGGTTTCCATTTATCAACAAAATAGCCGTCTGCCGCTCCGTGTTCGTGTCCGATTTTGACACGCAACGCACCAATCGCTTCATTCACCACTTTGGCTTTGTCTGCTCCGAAGAAGATAATGTCGCCGTTTTGGGCGTTTGTGCGAGCCATAATTTCTTTCAGGCAAGCCTCTGATAAGAATTTCACAATCGGCGATTGCAAACCGCTGTTTTCGCCGTTGCTGATATTGGTAGCGTCATTCACTTTAATATACGCCAAGCCTTTTGCACCGTAAATGCCGACAAATTCGGTGTAGGTGTCGATTTCTTTGCGTGATAATTTCGCCCCATTTGGCACACGCAAGGCAACCACGCGACCGTTGGGTAAATCGGCAGCGGCACGGAAAACTTTAAACTCTTCCGTTTTCATAATATCGGTCAATTCGGTAAATTGCAAAGATACACGCAAATCAGGCTTATCGCTGCCATACAAACGCATTGCGTCCGCAAACAACATGCGTGGAAATTCGCCTAAATTAACATTTAATTCGTCTTGGAAAATTTTGCGGGTCATACCTTCGGCAATATCCATAATTTCGTTTTCGTCCAAAAACGAAGTTTCCAAGTCGATTTGCGTAAATTCAGGCTGCCTGTCGGCACGCAAATCTTCATCACGGAAACACTTGGTGATTTGATAATAACGGTCAAAACCCGCAACCATCAACAACTGCTTGAATAACTGCGGCGATTGGGGCAGGGCATAGCAATAACCATTATGCACACGGGACGGCACCAGATAATCCCTTGCCCCTTCGGGCGTAGAACGCGTGAGCATAGGCGTTTCAATGTCGATAAAGCCCAAGTCGTCCAAATAACGGCGAACGCCCATAGCCACTTTATAACGCAATTTAAGATTTTTTTGCATGACAGGGCGGCGTAAATCAACCACACGGTGCGTAAGCCGCACATTTTCCGACAGATTTTCGTCATCAATTTGAAAGGGCGGCGTGGCGGCGGTATTCAGCACTTCAATTTCTTTGGCTAAAATTTCAATGCCGCCTGAAATCATTTTATCGTTTTTGGTGCCGTCAGGACGCAAACGCACTCGTCCCGTTACGCACAACACAAATTCATTGCGAGACGAGTCGGCAAGTTTGAACGCGTCAGGCGTGTCAGGGTCAATCACCACTTGCACCAAGCCTTCGCGGTCGCGTAAGTCAATAAAAATCACCCCGCCATGATCGCGGCGGCGATGAACCCAGCCCTTAACGGTTACGGTTTGGTCTAAATATTGTTCGTTAATTAAACCACAATAGTTTGTACGCATTTTTGAGTATCCTGTGTGTGTTTCAGGCAGCCTGAAACTTTAAGTAATAAAAAACCTGCTATTTTACTGCTTTTTGTGGGAAATTTGGGGGATTTTTAAAGTTTCAGGCTGCCTGAAAAATAAAACAAACACGCCATATAAAAAAATTACTGTCATGACGAGCCGTAGCAAGGCTACGGCGTAGTAATCTCCTGACTATGAAAAACGGCAGGACGAAAATGTTTTAACTTCACTTTTTTTGCCCTACGATGTTTCAGGCAGCCTGAAAAATAAAACAGACACGCCACACAAAAAAAATACTGTCATTACGAGCCGTAGCAAGGCTACGGCGTAGTAATCTTCTAACTATGGAAAACGGCAATGCAAAAAATTTTTTCAGGTAGCCTGAAAAAATATAATAATGTTACAATTACGCTGATAGTCTTGTACAATAAAATTTAACAGATAAAGGATTGAAAATGAGTAATACAAATTTTGAGTTTGAAGTGCTGATTGATGATTTATTTGATAATTTAAAACCTGATGATTTTACATTATTCCCTACTGATAATAAAAAAGTTTTAAGTTTGGTTAATGGTTTTCAATGTGGTGATTGGTGGTATTTGAAATTTAGAAATTTTATATTTTCTTATCTTCCAGAAACAGCATTGACAAAAAGAGAAAGAGACAGTTTGCTTAATGAAAGTGAAACTAGAACATATAGAGCAATAGAAAATTTACGATTAACTGATAAAAATGATTGTGGTCAAGCCAGTGAATTAGCAGAAATTTTACTTTATGGAATAATGAAAAAATATTATGGTACAAAAGAGCATTATAGAGTTCTACCTGTTGTGCCTAAAATATTTTACAAGCAAAATACAAATGCTAATGCATTAGGGGCTGATAGTGTTCATATAGTTATTAAAAATGAACAAGATTTTTCATTATGGTTGGGAGAATCAAAATTTTATACTAATATTCAAAGATCAATGGTTGATGCAATTAATTCTATTGAAAATTTATTACAATTACAACAATTAAGAAAAGAAAATAGTATTATTATGAATTTGCAAGAGTTAGATGAATATTTACAAGACAATCCAAACTTATTAAAAGAGATTAAAGATTTATTAGATGAAAATACTTCTATTGATAATATTATGCCAAAGTTACATATTCCGATACTACTATTACATGAATGTGATATTACAAAAGAAGCAACAGAAATGACTGATAAATACAAAGATGACATAATAGAGTATCATAAAAAACAAGCCGAAAAATATTTTAAACGACAAATTCGGAAACTATCAACAACGGTACATAGGTACAATAGTATTAAATTTCATTTAATACTATTTCCTGTTCCTGAAAAGAAAAGAATAGTAGAGAGTTTTATTGAGAGAATTAAAATATCAAGGAGTGCATAATGGAAAATTTAGATATTTTTGAAAAATGTTTTGAAAAATGCCGCATTATCAATAGTGATATTGAGCAAGGTAATGAAGAACAAGCAAGAGAAAAACTAATTCAGTTACTGGATGATCTGAATAAAAATAACATATCGTATGAGCCTATTGTTAATCATTTGATTAGGCAAACGGGTTTGTATCCTTATATTCAAACAGAAACAGCACATTGGGAAGACAGATTTGTTAAAGAAGTATTTAAAGTTGATACAGGAGCAAGAGAACCACAAACATTGCACCGAGAACAATCGGCATTATTGAAAAAATTATTAAATGGTACGGATATTGTCGTAAGTGCTCCGACCAGTTTTGGTAAAAGTTTTATTATTGACGCTTTTATCACAATCAAAAATCCGACAAATGTCGTTATTATTGTCCCTACAATCGCATTAACTGATGAAACTCGCAGAAGATTGCATAGAAAATTTGCCGATAAATATAAAATTATTACGCATTCAGATATTGAATTAGGAGAAAAGAATATCTTTATTTTCCCCCAAGAACGAGCCATTTCCTATATCAATAAAATACCTGATATAGATATTTTTATTGTTGATGAATTTTATAAAGCGGATAGTTTATTTGATGATAGGGCTTCTATTTTACAAAAGGTAATAATAGAGTTTTCTATTAAATCACAACAACGCTATTTTCTTGCACCAAATATTCCAAATATGGAACATAATTTATTGATAAAAGATATGGACTTTATCAATAAATTAGATTTTAATACAGTATATACAGACACTAAACATTCTTATGAAGACGAAAATTTTAATAAACAAAATAAATTATTGGAAATAATAAACTCAAACAATACAAAATCAATAATTTATGTTGGAACTTTATCAGAGAATAATAATGTTGCAAATATATTAAATGGTAATCTTCAAGATATAAATGATGAAATTCTTAATCAATTTTCAGATTGGTTAAAAATAAATTATTGTCAAAATTATATTTTAGCAGATTTGGTTAAAAAAGGTTGTGGCGTACATAATGGCAAATTGCACCGTTCTTTAAGTCAATTACAAGTTTATTTGTTTTCTGAAAAAAATATAAATAATCTTATTTCTACTTCTTCAATTATTGAAGGTGTAAATACTTCTGCCGAAAATGTTATTATATGGAAAAATAAGATTGCACGAAAAAATCTTGATACATTTACATATAAAAATATTATCGGTCGCTCTGGTCGAATGTTTAAATATTTTATTGGTAAAATATATCTTTTAGAGAGACCGCCAGAAGATGAGTCTATTGAATTGCCTTTGAATTTAGAAGATGATGTTATTTGTTCATTAGATAATGAAGAATTGTTAAATGAACAACAAAAAGGGATAGCACAAAATATTCATTCACAGTTAAAAAACAAATTGGGCGATGAAGTATATAATAGAATTATCAGCAATAACTTACTGAAATCATATAATAAAAGTGATTTAGAAATTATTATTGATGATATGGTAAAAAACAAGAGAGAATGGGAGAATTTGGATTTAAATTCATTAAACTATATTTCTAATAATAATATGAGAATATTAAAAAATATAATAATTAAATTTGATAAAGAAAATAGAAGAAGATATGCAAGCGGCGATCCACAATACACGGATAAATATTTATATTTTATCTCAACCATTAAGGGTAACTGGAATAATAAGATAAGTGATTTAATATCTCAATTACAAGGTAACTACAATGATTTTAATATAGAAAATTTCTTTGAATTTGAGAGAAAAGTAATTTTTAATTTATCCACTTTACTGAAATAAATAAATATATTGCATAACTATATTTTTCCTGAAAAAAAAGTGGATATTAGCTTATTTATCTTTCGTGTTTCTAATGCTTTTCTACCACGCTTGGTTTATGAATTGGAAGAATATGGCTTACCACGAATGGTAAGCAAAAAAATTCATAATGCAGGAATTATCAATTTAGAAGATGAAAAATCTGATATTAACCAACTTATTGAAGAATTTAATAAAATTGGTTGTGATGAAGTAAAGAAAAAAATCATGGATTTACACCCATTTGAAGAAGTGATTTTGGATTATTTCTTTGACGGCATAGAAACAGATAGACAAAAAGAAATAAGAGAATTGTTAGGAATTTAATTCATTAAAATAATCTTTCAGGCAGCCTGAAACCCTTTTTACAATGCCGTTTTTCATAGTTAGGAGATTACTACGCATAGCCTTTCGGCTATGCTCGTAATGACAGTAACTTTTTTTGTATGGCGTTTCAGCCTGCCTGAAAAATCCATTCACCCCATTAAAATGAAGTAGTAAAATACCCATTCTCATCAAATAAATCTGCAAAACAAAATGACCCCACTACTTGACACCATTGCTACACCCCAAGATTTACGCCGTTTGTCGGTTAATCAACTGCCGCAGGTTTGTCGTGAGTTGCGGCAGGAGTTTTTGCGTGGTATTGCCAAGTCGGGCGGGCATTTTGCCAGTAATTTGGGCGTGATTGAACTCACTGTGGCACTGCATTTCGTTTTTGATACGCCGAATGATCATTTGCTGTGGGATGTGGGTCATCAGGCTTATGCACACAAGATTTTAACAGGCAGACGGGCTAACATTCACACCATTCGCCAAAAGGGCGGCTTGGCACCTTTTCCCAAACGCGATGAGTCGGAATTTGACGCTTTTGGCGTGGGACATTCTTCCACTTCAATCGGTGCGGCTTTGGGCTTTGCGGTTGCGGATAGGCTTAACGGCAGAAATCATAAGGCGATTGCGATTATCGGCGATGGGGCAATGACAGGCGGTCAGGCGTTTGAAGCCTTGAATAATGCGGGCGATCTTAAAGACGCAAATTTGTTAGTTATTCTGAATGATAATGAAATGTCGATTTCGGAAAATGTCGGTGCCTTGCCTAAATATTTGGCACAAAATGCGGTGCAGGACTTAAAAGGTTTTATTAAAGAAACAGGGCGGCATTTTTTGGAAAACTTGCCAGGCGGCTTGGGCGCGGCACGGCAAATGCGTTCTACCTTAAAAGAAATTGTCGAGCCGTCTTTGTCCTTGTTTGATAATTTTGGTTTTAAATATACAGGTATTATTGACGGACACGATGTTATTAAATTAGTTGAAGTATTACAACAACTTAAATATAAAAAATCGCCGCAGTTGCTTCATATTCGCACCAAAAAGGGCAAAGGTTTTGCGTCTGCCGAAAGCAATCCCACGCAATATCACGCTGTGAATAAAGGTTTTGATAAGCCTGCGTCTAATATTCAGGCAGCCCCTAAACCCACTTACACGCAAGTTTTTTCGCAATGGCTGTGCGATATGGCGGCAACCGACAAACGCCTAATCGGCATTACACCTGCGATGTGCGAGGGTTCGGGCTTGGTTGAATTTGCACGCCGCTATCCGCAACGCTATTTTGATGTGGGCATTGCCGAACAACACGCCGTAACCTTTGCCGCAGGTTTGGCTTGCGGCGGATTAAAACCAGTAGTGGCGATTTATTCGACATTTTTACAGCGAGCCTTTGATCAGTGGATACACGATGTTGCCCTGCAAAACCTGCCTGTTTTATTAGCCATTGACCGAGCAGGCATCGTGGGTGCAGACGGTGCAACCCACGCAGGGGCATACGATTTATCGTTTCTGCGTTGCGTCCCCAACACCATTATCGCCACGCCGTCCGATGAAAACGAATGCAGATTATTGCTAACCACTTGTTTTTATTCAAATAAACCAGCAGCAGTGCGTTATCCGCGTGGCACTGGCACTGGTGCAGATATTTCAGGCAGCCTAAATACGGTTGAAATCGGCAAAGGCGTGGTGCGGCGGCAGGGCGAAAAAATCGCCATTTTCGCCTTTGGCTCAATGCTTGAAACCGCTTTAACCGCCGCCGAAAACCTAAACGCCACAGTTGCCGATATGCGGTTTGTGAAACCGTTAGATATTGATTTAATTAAAGAAATAGCGGCAACGCACGACTATTTAATCAGCATAGAAGAAAACAGCGAAAAAGGCGGAGCAGGGGCAGCAGTTTTGGAAGTTTTATCCACTTTAAGAATACTCAAACCCTTGTTAATATTAGGTATTCCCGACATAGTTACCGCACACGGAGATGCCAAACTGATTTTACAAGATTTAGGCTTGGACGCTAACAGCGTGGAAAAAAGAGTTAAGGCGTTTGTGGGGGAATAAAAAGTTTCAGGCAGCCTGAAAACTTATTTTTAACGATTGAATTGATTTTTAATATAATCAATGGAGTATGAAATGATTAGCAAAAAAATTTTTGTAGCCATAATGCTTTCAACTTTATGTTTAACTTCGTGCCAAAAAACAAAAGAAACAACAGAAAGCAAACAATGTATTGAAATATTTAATATTAAAAATCGTGCTACATACAATAAAGCATTCCCATTCTGTCAAACAGCAGAGCAAGGCTATCCACAAGCCCAATATTATTTAGGGGAAATATATCAATACAAACATGATAATGATAAAGCCAAAGAATGGTACATAAAAGCGGTTCAAAATAATATTAGCGAAGCTGCTATTGAGTTAGGACTAATGGCAAAACAAGATGAAGATGAGAAAATTTTTCTATCTCGTGAAAAAGGAAAATATGATGAAGCAATTAAATGGTTTCAAAAAGCAGATGAATTAGGAAACTCTTATGGCGATTTAGAAATTGGTAATATATACTATCTTCGATACAATGATTATCATAAAGCGGCTGAATATTATGAAAAATCAGCAAAAAAAGATAATAAAATAGCAATGCAATTACTGGCTTCAATATACCAAAATCCACGGTTAATTGAACCAGATTACGCAAAAGCCAAAATGTGGTATGAAAAAGCTGCACAATTAGGTATGCCAAATGCTCAATATGAATTGGCAAAAATATATATTAAAGGAGAAGGTACTAATCAAGATTATAAACAAGCAAAGTTTTGGCTTGAACAAGCTATTGAAAATGACAAAAGTAAAACACAAAAAATAAAAGCAGATGCCCAATTTCTTTTGGGCGAAATGTATTTAGACGGAAAAGGTGTGGAAAGAAATTTGATTAAAGCGAAAGAATATTTATCACAGTCTTGTATTCATCCTGATAAGAGAAATATTGTTATCTGTTTTCATATTGATGAGTTACATAAAATGGCACATTAGTCTTTCAGGCAGCCTGAAAAGTCTCACGGAAAGGTTTTTATATGTTGAAAAAATGGTTTTTTGCTTTAATATTGTGTGTGTTTTCTGTATCCATCATGGCAGAAGAGATGAATATTAAAATTACGGTCAATCAGCATGAATTTTCGGCTCGCTTAAATAATCAAACGGCGGCACGGGAATTATTTAATTTATTGCCATTGGAATTGGATATGACAGAATTAAATGGCAATGAAAAATATCATCAGTTTCATGGTCAAAAATTTATCACGCAATCAAAAATTGTGCCGCAAATCAATAACGGTGATTTAATGATTTTTGGCAATAATTATTTGGTGATTTTTTATAAAAATTTCACGCAAAATAATTATGCTTATACGCCGATTGGTAAAATAGACAATCCAAAAGATTTAGCCAAAATATTAGGGCGTGGTAATGTAAAAGTGAAAATTGAAAAGTAATTTCAGGCTGCCTGAAAGAAGAGATATATGACTAAAAAAGATAAAATTCGTTTTATTTTAATTATTTTGGCAGTTTTTATTGTTGTTGTTCTTAAAGTGGCGGCTTTTGTTTGGCAAAAACAGCAAAAACCGCAAGTGGTTGAAAAACAACAGCAAATTCCGACTTGTTCTATTCAATATTGTGAATTTGCAGACGGTTTGATTGTGCGAACGGAAGGGACGGTGTCGAGTAAAACGCCGTTTAAGGTTTTTGTGCAAAATTTGCCTAAAAATACGCAAAAGGCTTATATTCAATTTTCTATGGACAGTATGGATTTGGGTTTTAATCGTTTTAAGTTGTTTCCTAATGAAAATAATCCGCAAGAATGGCGAACAAATGCGTTATTGTTGCCGATTTGCACGATTAACGATGACCGCTATAAAATGGAAATTTGTTTGGACGATTGCCAAAAGGCGTATCGTATTGAATTTAGGGCAAGATAAGTTTCAGGCTGCCTGAAATAAAATTTTAAAGCCACACGGATTCGATTTTACTCACGCAAAATCTATTAAGGTAATCAATTTATTAGGAAAACCGTTAGGTTTTCCGAATCCGTGTGGCATATAATACTAAAAATTTTTCAGGCTGCCTGAAATATTGAAATAAAAGGAAAAACCATGTTGTTTCGTGCTTTATTGATTGTGGCTTTATGTGCTGTGCCGTTGTCTTGGGCGAATGCAGAGCCGTTTGGCGACACGGGTTATTATAATTTGCATAAGGAAAAATTTATTAGCGAAACAGAAGCGATTAACGCTGCCTATCAAAAAATGGGCATCACACAGGGGCGAGTTGAAAGCGTTTCGTTTCATCACGAGTTTAAGCAAGATTACTGGCAAGTGTGCATAAATTTTGGCTTATATATCAATCCTTTAACAAAAGAACACGAAGAAGATATTCGTTGCGTGAAAGTAGAAGCGAAAAAGGTTGTAAAATGACGGTTTTGGGTTTTCGGGCTACCTGAATAGGTTTATTTCTTGTTGTTTATGAAAGATTGAAAATGCTTACTTCTGAACAAATAGAATGTTTGTTGAGCGAAATCGAAAAAAGAACCGCCACTCCTGCGGTAAAAATTAGCATTGAAGAAGCGGATAATTTGCCTTTGTGTGCGTCTAAATTCGGTGGTGTGCCATATTGGGATTTGCAAAAGTCGTATCCTGTTGATAATAATGGCAATAAATTGGCATTGTTGGCTCAAATTAATTGTAAAGAATTGCCAGCGTTGCCCGATTTTCCACAACAGGGTTTGTTGCAGTTTTTTATTCTTCCTAATGATTTTGATCAAGGTCTTGATTTTAATGATCAAACTTTGCAAAATGGTTGGCGGATTGTGTATCAGCAAAATATTGATACCGATGTTACCGAAGATGATGTTTTGGCATTGGATATTCCCTGTGTACCACACACGATTGATGACGGCGATTTTGCGGTAGATACGCAGTATCAACTATCATTTAAATTGACCGAAACTTATATGGGGGCGAAAGATTTTGCGTTTCGTGAAGTGTTGCAGTCTGCCGCCCAAGCGGTAGGCATTGTGCTTGGCGAAGATGAAGTCGATAATCTGTACAAAATTTTGGGTGTCAAAACCTACGAAAATCTTGAAAAACATAATCAAGGGCATTGGATAGGCGGTTATCCGTTTTTCACCCAAGAAGACCCAAGAATAGATGATGAAGAATATCAAGAACATAGCGTTTTGTTATTGCAAATCGATAGCGATAAAGGGATTGAATGGTGCGATAGCGGTGTGGCTAATTTCTTGATTAAGCCTGATGATTTACGCAAACGGGATTTTTCCAAAGTGTTTTATAATTGGGATTGTTTTTAAATAGAAAGGCACAGAAATGAACATTGTTGAAATCAAACAGGAACTGGATTCCTTGTATTCCAGAGTCAATCCGCCGTATGGCGTTGTTCCAGAGTGGCACGAACCTGCGGTTACTGATGAAGAGATTGCTGCGGTAGAAGAGCGTTTGGGTGTATCGCTTCCAGCAGAAGTTAAAGAAGTGTGCAAGGTGTTTTCTGGAATTACTGATTATACCCCTTACTTCATGGGTGAGCAGTTTCGTGCTTTTCAGGACAAGGCTGCACAAATCATCGGTCAAGAAGAAGCAGATATGCTTGAAGACGATGTGGAAATCGGTACGATTTATCCACTAACAGAGTGGGGTGTCTATGATGAAGATTCATGGAATCCGAAAGAAGAGAGTTACTTTGAGATTATCGATGAGTACGAACAGGCAAGAGCAGAGGGCGAGGCAGGGGAATATGATAATGTGGTAGCCCATATCGACTGTGAAGAAGGCATTATTTCCGATAATCTTTTTGTTCATATCGGAGATTATAATTACGGTTCGGTGTTTATCTGCCTAAACCCTGCCAGCAAAAACTTTGGTGCAATCTACAATGTTTTTGATTGCAAATCACATGTTTATCTGATGGTGTATAAAATTGCAGATAATTACCTTGATTTGATTGAACGCCTGAAAAAATCTCTTGAAATTCAGTTGCAATCAGACAATAAGTAAAAAATTTAGGCTGCCTGAAAACCATTTCAGGCTGCCTGAAACACCCCCACAATTTCACCATAGACAAGGATAATCAAAATGGCATTAGTTTCTATGCGACAACTTTTGGATCATGCGGCGGAACATTCTTACGGTCTGCCTGCATTTAATGTGAATAATCTCGAACAAATGCGGGCGATTATGGAAGCGGCGAATGAAATCAACGCTCCCGTGATTGTGCAAGCGTCCGCAGGGGCGAGAAAATATGCAGGTGCACCGTTTTTGCGTCATCTGATTTTGGCAGCAGTGGAAGAATTTCCGCATATTCCTGTGGTGATGCACCAAGATCACGGAGCCAGCCCTGATGTGTGCCAACGATCCATTCAGTTGGGCTTTTCATCGGTGATGATGGACGGCAGTTTGCTTGCAGACGGTAAAACGCCGTCATCATACGAATACAATGTTGATGTAACCCGCACTGTGGTGAATTTCTCGCACGCTTGCGGTGTATCGGTTGAGGGCGAAATCGGCGTGTTGGGCAATTTGGAAACAGGCGAAGCAGGCGAAGAAGACGGCGTGGGTGCAGAGGGCAAGTTGTCCAAAGACCAGTTATTAACCAGCGTTGAAGACGCTGTGCGATTTGTGAAAGACACAAATGTTGATGCCTTGGCAATCGCCATTGGCACCAGCCACGGTGCGTATAAATTCACCCGCAAACCCACAGGCGAAGTGTTGCGAATCGACCGCATTAAGGAAATTCATCAACGCTTGCCGAATACGCATTTGGTGATGCACGGTTCGAGTTCCGTGCCGCAAGATTGGCTGAAAGTGATTAACGAATACGGCGGCAATATCGGCGAGACTTACGGCGTGCCTGTGGAAGAAATTGTCGAGGGTATTAAAAACGGCGTGCGTAAGGTGAATATCGACACCGACCTGCGTTTGGCAAGCACAGGGGCAATCCGCCGCTTTATGGCAGAAAACCCAGCCGAATTTGACCCACGCAAATACTTAACGCAAACCATTAAAGCGATGAAACAAATCTGTTTAGACCGCTACTTGGCATTCGGCTGCGAGGGTAGGGCGGATAAAATCAAACCGATTTCGCTGGAAAAAATGGCAAACCGTTACACCGCAGGCGAATTGGCACAGAAAATTGTTTGATTGTTTTGAAATCAATCAGTTTCAGGCTGCCTGAAAAATAAAAAGACGGCTTTTATGCCGTCTTTTTATTCAATCAAAATCAAACTTTTGCTTTTACCCACTCTGCCACGCTTGCCAGTGCTTTGGGTAAGTCGGCAAGGTTTGTGCCGCCTGCTTGGGCGAGTTCGGGTTTGCCGCCGCCTTTGCCGCCGATTTGTTCGGCAACCATTTTCACCATGTCGCCTGCTTTAATTTGGGCGGTTAGGGGTTTAGAAATAGCGGCAACCAAAGACGCTTTGTCGTCATTCACACTGGCTAATAGCACGGCGATTTTGTCGCCCCTGCCTGCTAAATCAACCGCAAAATCGCGTAATTCATTGGCTGGCATTTCACCGACATTAGCGACAATTAACGACAATTCGCCGATTTTAGTAGCATTTGCTAACAATTCTGCGGCACGCCCTTTGGCAATTTCGGCTTTGGTGTTTTGTAACGCTTTTTCTAATTGTTTGATTTTATTGTTGTTATTTTCAATTTTGGGCAGAATATCGTTGTGCGTTTGGGCTTTGATTTCCGCTTGAATTTGGTTTAACAATTCGCTTTGCGAACGCACAAATTGCAGTGCCGCTTCCCCTGTAATCGCTTCCACACGGCGAACGCCTGCGGCAATGCCGCTTTCAGAAACAATTTTGAATAAGCCGATACCGCCTGTGCGTTCCATATGCGTGCCGCCACACAATTCGGCAGAAACTTCGCCCATTTGCACCACGCGTACCTGTTCGCCGTATTTTTCGCCAAACAACATCATCGCCCCTGTTTTTTTGGCGTCTTCCATACTCATCACAGTCGCTTTGACTTCGATATTTGCCAAAATCGCTTGATTAACAATGTCTTCGACTTGGGCGATTTCTTCCGCCGTAACAGGCTTGTTGTGCGAAAAGTCAAATCGTGTGCGTTCGGCTGTAACCAAAGAACCTTTTTGCTCAACCGTTGTGCCTAAAACTTGACGCAATGCGGCGTGCATTAGGTGTGTGGCACTGTGATTGCGTTGATTTGCTAAACGGATATTGCTATCGATTTGTGCGGTAACGCTGTCGCCCACTTTCAGGCTGCCTGAAAGCACCACGCCGATATGACCATTAACGGCGGCTTTGATTTTTTGCGTATCTTTCACTTCAAAACGCAACAGTTCATTCAAAATCAAACCGCTATCACCTACTTGACCGCCGCTTTCGGCATAAAACGGCGTTGCGTCTAAAATCACCGTGCCGCTATCACCTGCTTTTAATTCGGCAACTGGTTCATTTTCTTTATATAAAGCAATAACTTGGGCTTGATTTGCGTGTTTTTCGTAGCCTGTAAAAACGCTGTCTTGTCCTGCGTAGTCAATTTGAATGTTGGCTTTGAAATTTTGTGCTGCTCTCGCTCTTTGGCGTTGTTTTTCCATTTCGGCTTCAAAACCTGCTTCGTCCATTTGAATATGGCGTTCTCGTGCAATATCGGCGGTCAAGTCATACGGAAAACCAAAAGTGTCATACAGTTTGAACACGGTTTCACCGTCTAACATTTGTTTGCCGTCTTTCAAAGCGTCTTCCAACAATTTCATACCAAATTCAAGCGTGGTAGCAAAACGGCTTTCTTCTTCTTTTAAAATATCCATCACAAACGCTTGTTTTTGTTTGAGTTCTGGGTAGGCTTCGCCCATTTCTGCCACTAAATCAGGCACAAGTTTATGGAAAAAGGCGTTTTTCTGCCCTAATTTATAGCCATGACGCACCGCACGGCGGATAATACGGCGTAAAACATAGCCCCTGCCTTCGTTGGACGGCAAAACGCCGTCCGCAACCAAAAACGCACACGCACGAATATGGTCGGCAATCACTTTTAAGGACGGTGTGTCTTGCGAATACGCCACGCCAGTTTCGCGTGCGGCGGCACGAATTAAATTATCCATTAAATCAATTTCATAATTGCTATGCACGCCCTGCATGACCGCTGCAATGCGTTCCAAGCCCATACCTGTATCCACAGACGGCTTGGGCAAAGGATTCATCACGCCGTTTTCATCACGATTAAACTGCATAAACACGCAGTTCCAAATTTCAATAAAACGGTCGCCGTCTTCTTCTGCACTTCCTGGCACGCCGCCCCAAATTTCTTCGCCGTGGTCGTAAAACACTTCCGAACACGGGCCGCACGGACCTGTATCGCCCATTTGCCAAAAATTATCGGACGCATATTTCGCACCCTTATTGTCGCCGATACGAATAACCTTGTTTTCAGGCAGCCCTATTTCATTACGCCACACCGAATAGGCTTCTTCATCTTCCGCATAAACCGTTGCCAAAAGTTTTTCTTTGGGCAAATTTAACCATTCGGGCGAAGTGAGAAATTCCCACGCAAAATGAATGGCGTCTCGCTTAAAATAATCGCCAAAAGAAAAATTGCCCAACATTTCAAAGAAAGTATGGTGCCGTGCGGTGTAGCCGACATTTTCCAAATCATTATGCTTACCGCCTGCTCGCACGCACTTTTGAGCCGAAGTCGCTCGCGTGTATGGGCGTTTGTCAAAGCCCAAAAACACATCTTTAAACTGGTTCATACCCGCATTCGTGAAAAGCAGGGTTTTATCGTCCTGCGGCGGCACCAGCGAAGATGACGCAACAATCGTATGCCCCTTGCTTTCAAAAAATTTCAAAAATTTACGGCGAAGTTCTGCGGTGTTCATAATGTTTGTGTCCTATATATTTTCAGGCTGCCTGAATATTTAGGTTGCCTAAAAAAATGAAATAAAATCCAAAAGGGTGAATATTACTGCACTCATCACAAAAAGTCATTATTTTATATAAAAAATAATATCATTCAGGCTGCCTGAAAATTGAAGCGAAAAAGCAATGTAATACACGACAAGGGAAGCAGGCTTTGTAATCATCTATTTGCGTAAAAAATATAATTAAATATCAATAGGATAAATAATGTATCTCGGCGTTTTGTGTAGAAACAACACACACAGCACGCAAATGCTTTATTCATCTAATTGATATATCGCAAAAAATTATTTCAATTACCTAATGAATAAGCATTTTTTATTTGACAGAAGCAATAGAAAATTTTAATATCAAAGGGTTTGCAAACACAATCGAGAGAGAGAAAAAATGAAATTCACATTATCCCCATTAAAAACCGCTTTGGCATTATTGTGCCTATCTCCTTTTACCGCTTGGGCGGACGATATTGATAACGAATCGTTCTCTGCTAATACGCTGTCAGAATATGTTATTCGTCTTAATCAAATTCCCTTACACGACCCATATTCTGATATTGCATTAAAAGATAACCATTTGAATATTTGGGAAAAAATGCGTAAGGGTTTTCGTATGGATACCGTTTCACCTAATACAGTACGCAAGTTTGAAGATTATTATTCTAATCGCCCTGAATATTTTGGTCGCATTACTATGCGAGCCACACCTTATTTACATCACATTTTAACGGAAACCGAAAAACGCGGTATGCCGTCCGAAATTGCTCTGTTGCCTTTTATTGAAAGTGCGTTTGTGATTAAAGCCAAATCTCACGCAGGAGCAATGGGTTTATGGCAGTTTATGCCCCGCACAGGCAAACAGTATGGCTTGACGCAAAATAATTGGTATGACGGTCGCAACGATATTTACGCGTCAACCGATGCGGCTTTGGAATATTTAGAATATCTGCACAATATGTTTGGCGATTGGGCTTTGGCATTGGCGGCGTATAATTGTGGCGAGGGTTGCGTGCTGAATGCACAGAAAAAAGCGGCACGACGCGGCAATCCCACTTCGTTTGATTACTTAACCACACTACCCAAAGAAACGCGTGAATATGTGCCGAAATTATTAGCCGTGCGTAACTTGGTGCAACATCCGCAACGCTTTGATGTTCAGTTGAAAAAAATCAAAAATGAGCCTTATTTTGAAGCGGTTAAAATCAATCAACCGATTGACTTAAAAGCGATTGCCCAGTTAGCGGAAATTTCCGAAGAAGAAGTCTTCACGCTCAATCCAGGTTACCGTGTGCCTGTGTGGGTGCCACAAAGCGGACGCAAATTACTGCTGCCCAAATCCGCCATTAAAACCTTTTATGCTAATCTCAAAAAAGCCAATCCAGACGATTTACTCTCGTGGAAACCCTATCGTGTTAGTGCAAACAATAATGTTGCAGATATTGCACGACAACACGGTATGTCAGTTGAAGAACTGAAAAAAATCAACTACTTGCGTGGTAACACCGTGCCACGCGGCAGTATTTTATTGGTGAGCCGCGATGAAGCCGACCCCGTGCCAGACAGCAT
The DNA here is from genome assembly GCA_017458185.1 of Neisseriaceae bacterium. Lineage (GTDB taxonomy): Bacteria > Pseudomonadota > Gammaproteobacteria > Burkholderiales > Neisseriaceae > RGIG9985. Next base: position 59,284 of record JAFTFY010000007.1, on the reverse strand, counting down.
TGTGCGTTTGAATAACGATAATGACGATATGTCGTTTGTATCGTATAACGATGAAGAATATTGGAGCGAACCTGCCTATATTCACGCTATTTCCGAAGGTGCGAGCAAAAAACGCACAGGCGTGCGATACAGCACCATTAAAATTAAAAAAGGCGTAACCTTAACCGCCGTTGCCAAACGCTTTGGCACAAGCACAGCAGAATTAAAACGCATTAACAGATTAAAATCAGGCAACCTGAAAGCAGGTCAAGTGATTAAAGTGCCTGTGAAGTCTAATTATGTGTATCGCAAAAAAGGCGGTTTGCAAAAAGCCTCGTATTCAAGCAAAAAAGGCAAAGTACAGAAAACAGCGTATGCCAATAGCAAAAAAACAGGCAAAACGGTGAAAACAAGCAATAAAAAAACCGTTGCCGCTAAAAAAACAAGCACGAAACGAAAAAAATAAAAACCAAGCCGAGAAAAATCTCGGCTTTTTTTCAGGCTGCCTGAAAACTAATGACTTTGCACTTCAAAATACACTTTATCAAAACGCCCTGCCGCTAAATCCTGTTTGCGGATAAAGACATACAAACAACCGCCATCACCAAAGCACAGATAGGTCATTTCGTCATTTTCTTCGTTTTCGACAGTTTCTTCAACTTTATCATCAGGCGTATCATCTTTACCGCCAAATAAACCGCCCATTAAAGACGACAAAAACGATTTTTTCTCTTTTTGTGATTCGCCTATCACCCGCATACCGCTTTGTTCTAATGCCGCTTTGTATTCGTCAATATAATTGTTAAATGCACGACCTACGATAGGTAATTTATCGCCCACTTCATATAAACCCGAAAAATCCACAGGCGTGTTTTGCCAGTCTGTATTTCCCCAGTCAATTTCGTCTAACTGAAACAGCAAAATCCAGTCATTTTTTTCCTTATCCACTTGGGCTTTGACTTCTGGCTTATTGTTATAATCGTCCCAGTCTAACCCTAATGTTTGCAGGACGCATTGTTCTTCCATATCATCTTGGATAGGGTCTGCATAACCTAATAATTTAGTAACAGAACAACCGTACCGTCCTTCTTCCCACAAGCGTGCAATATCTTCATCGTTTAATATTTCATACACTTCGCCAAAATTCTTATGCTGAAAATGCCGACAAACGCCATAACTACTCGGCACATTTGAGCCTGCCTGAAACGAAACTTGCAACTCTGGAATACGACTATCTTTATCCATATCATCAGGCAAGGGCATTTGTGTGAGTGGAGTTTCAGGCGGAAAATAAAACACTTTCAAACAATCCTGATTTTCCCCAGCGTCCAAACCTTGACAATCATAAAAAAACAGCAAATGTCCTGACTTGGGTAGAAGATTTTCCTTATCCAAATCAGCCACTTCCGATAGATTAAATTGAGCCATAAACGCCAAAGGTCTATCAAATGGCACACTGCCGTCATCTGTGTCATCGTCATCGTCTTCAATCACACCGTTTTCATAGTTTTTCAACGCCTCATCAGACAAAAATAGCGACATCATTTTGTGTTGCATTTTCATCAGCCCTGCCATTTGGGGTAGATTTTTTAAGTGATGTTCATAAACGAATTGCCTATGCGAAGGGCTTTGCATTTTTTTGAGTGTAATTTCAAATTGCTGGCATAAATTTGGTATTTCCTTTTCAGCCATTGCCACAAGCCGTGCCACTTCTTCATCGCTTGCGTCAGGCGGCAGATGAAACTGCGACACAAATTCAGGCGTGCATTTTTCATATTCCGCCATTAAGGCTTTGGGAGACGGATAATTAGTCGGCTCTTGTTGATATTTAGCAGGAGCATCTTTATAGCCATACGAACCGCCGCCTTGAACGCGTGGCCACACAAAATCCGCTGGCACATCAGGACAACCGCCGATTTTACTTGCTCCTATGGCAAGCGGCTGTTCTGCCTTTTTGAATTGAATACGAATTTCAGGACGGCGATTTTGTTCTAACCAGTCCAAAATTTGTTGTCGTTTGTTAGACATAAGATACTCCTTGTTATCGGTTGAGCAGTGTTGTTGATGAATACAGGTTTGTCAAAACCTGTATTCAATCATATATGATTGAGCGTTGTTTGAAAATATCTTTCAGGCTGCCTGAAAGTGTTTTTGCTTTGTCGTTGTATTGATTTACGCTACCCTAAAATTATTTTTAACTTCGCTAATGCTTGTTAAAAATAATTTTAGGAGATTGCCACGCCGTGCTTACGGCACGGCTCGCAATGACGATAAGGGCTGCCTGAAATAAAAAACCGTCTATTAAAACAGACGGTTTTTTTACACGCACAATAATTTAATCAATCTTGCGTTCGACTTCGATAATTTCAAAGAACTCTAACTGGTCGCCTTCGATAATATCGTTGTAGTTTTTCACCATTAAGCCACATTCAAAGCCTTTTTTGACTTCTTTCACATCGTCTTTAAAGCGTTTGAGTGAGTCTAATTCGCCTGTGAAAATCACCACATTGTTGCGTAACACACGCACTTTGGCGTCTCGTTTAACCATACCTTCGGTAACCATACAGCCTGCAATGTTGCCGACTTTGGATATGGAAATCACTTGACGGATTTCTGCCAAGCCCAAGACTTGTTCTTTTTCTTCGGGCGACAGCATGCCGCTCATTGCGGCTTTCACATCGTCTATCACATCGTAAATAATGTTGTAGTAGCGAATTTTCACGCCTTCGTTTTCGGCGAGTTTTCTTGCCCCGCCGTCTGCACGCACATTAAAGCCCACAATCACCGCTTCACTAGCTAATGCCAAATTGACATCGGACTCGGTAATGCCACCCACGCCGCTGTGAATAATGTTGATTTTAACTTCTTCGTTCGACAGTTTATTCAGGCTGCCTGAAAGTGCTTCGTATGAACCTTGAACATCGGCTTTGATGATAATCGGCAAGGATTGCACTTCGCCACTTTCCATATTGGTGAATAAGTTTTCCAACTTGGCGGCTTGTTGTTTCGCCAAACGCACATCGCGGTATTTGCCTTGACGGAACAGGGCAATTTCGCGTGCTTTTTTCTCGTCCGCTAATACGATGGCGTCTTCGCCTGCGTTGGGGACATCGGATAAGCCTAAAATTTCCACAGGAATGGAAGGTCCTGCTTCTTTGATTTCTTTGCCGTTTTCGTCCAACATCGCACGCACTTTACCAAACGCCGTGCCTGCTAACAGCATATCGCCTTTTTTCAGGGTGCCTGATTGCACTAACAGCGTAACCACCACGCCACGACCTTTGTCCAAACGCGATTCGACAATAATGCCTTTGGCAGGGGCTTCCACTGGGGCTTTTAATTCCAAAACTTCGGCTTCCAACAAGACAGCGTCTAACAATGCGTCTATATTCATACCTTTTTTGGCTGAAATATTGATACATTGCACATCGCCGCCCCATTCGTCAGGCACAATGCCGTATTGCGTGAGTTCTTGGCGGATTTTCTCTGGATTTGCCGCTTCTTTGTCGATTTTATTGACTGCCACCACAATCGGCACGCCTGCGGCTTTGGCGTGGTTAATCGCTTCAATCGTTTGCGGCATCACGCCGTCATCGGCAGCCACCACCAAAATCACAATATCAGTGGCTTGAGCACCGCGAGCACGCATAGCCGTGAAAGCCTCGTGTCCTGGTGTATCCAAGAATGTAATCACGCCTTTATGCGTTTGCACATGATACGCCCCGATATGTTGCGTAATGCCACCCGCTTCACCTGCCACCACAGTGGTGCGGCGAATGTAGTCCAAGAGTGAAGTTTTACCGTGATCCACATGCCCCATCACCGTTACCACAGGCGGACGCGGCAGTTTTTCGGCTTCCACATATTCACCGCCATCGTCCAAAAATGCTTCTGGATCGTCCGCTTCGGCGGCTTTGCCGATATGCCCCATTTCTTCCACCACAATTAAGGCGGTTTCTTGGTCTAACACTTGGTTGATGGTTACCATCATACCCATTTTCATCAAGGCTTTAATCACTTCAACGGCTTTGACTGCCATTTTATGTGCAAGTTCAGCCACCGTAATGGTTTCAGGCACCACCACTTCATGCACCACAGGTTCAGTCGGTGCTTGGAAACCGTGTTGATTTTCCACTTTGGGCAATTTTTTGCCTTTTTTCGCACCACGCCATTTGTCCGAATCCAAGTCTATATCTTGATTGCGACCTTTGCCTTTGGCATTGCGGCGTGAATCTCGTTCGTCTCTATCGTTATTGTTATTGCCTTTGCGTTTGCCTTTATCAGGACGGCTTTGAGAGCGATTATCATCATTTTCAGGGGCTGCCTGAACAGGTTTTTGAGCCACCGCTTTGGCTTTTTCTTGATTTTTATTTTTTTCTTTATCTTTATTCTTGGCTTTGGCTTCCGCTTTTTTATTATCCGTGGGCTTGGCACTTCTTAACGCCGCTTCTTTTTGCTGTTGAGCGGTTTTCTTTTCTTCTTCCGCACGCAATTTAGCGGCGGCTTTGCGTTCTTCTCGCTCTTGTTTTTGACGCATTAAGGCAGCCTGTGCTTCACGCATTGCCGCCGCACGGCGTTCTTCTTCCGCACGGCGTGCCATTTCTTCATCGCTGATAATCGGTTGCGGTGCGGCAGGGGCAGCAGGTTTTGCCGCTTTGCCTTTTTTCGCCTTATTGTCATCAGACGATTTTTCTTTGGCAGGTTTTTTGGCTTTTTTCGGTTTGTCTTCCGCTTTATTATCCGCCGATTTTTCAGACGATTTTTCAGGCAGCCTTTTTTCCGCTTTGGGTTTTTCGGCTTTTTCAACCTTTTCTACTTTTTCCTGTTTTTCTGCTGGCACTTCTTCTTTTTTTACCGCCACAGGTTTTTCAGGCAGCCCTTTTTCTTCTTTTTTATCAACTACTTCTGATACAGGTTGTACTTTTTCAGGCGAAGACACAACCGCAGGTTTTTCTTCTGTTTTAGGCGGTATCACTTCTGCCGCAGGTGCAGCAACAGCCGCAGGCGTTTCATCAATCGGCGGCACAATCACACGGCGTTTGCGGCGAGTAACCACTTCCACACCCGCCACCGTGCTGTGTTCTTCCTTATTTCGCGTTCTGACTTCTTTATTGTCTGCCATTTTCGCACTCCCTACATCATTCAAACCAACCCGATTGCGTGCGTGCCTGCATAATCACATCGGCGGCGGTATCGTTATCCACGCCTGTAATTTCCACCAACTCATCGGTAGATAATTCGGCTAAATCGTCCAAATTGTTAATTTCCGCATTCAGCAAATCCAACAACATTTGACGGTCTTCGCCGCACAAGGCTTTTAAGTTTTCATCGGCGTTATTGAGTTTTTCTTCATCGGCAACCGATTGAGCCAACATTGCGTCTCTGGCACGCGTGCGTAAAATCACCGCAGTGGGTTCGTCAATGCCGTCAATTTCCAACATTTCTTCCAACGGCACATACGCCACACCTTCCAAAGAATCAAAACCTTCTTGCACCAAAATTAAAGCAGTTGCTTCTTCAATGTTTAATTTATCCATAAACATTTTGGTTAAAGCACGGTCTTCGGCGTTGTAGCGTTCTTCGGCTTCGGCAACGGTTAAAATATTCAAATTCCAGCCTGTTAATTCCGCCGCCAAACGCACATTTTGTCCGCCGCGACCGATTGCCATCGCCAACTGGTCTTCTGCCACCACCACATCAACTGCATGGCGGTCTTCATCAATTAAAATTCGTGTAACCGCCGCAGGGCTTAAAGCGTTGATAATAAATTGAGCAGGTTCAGGCGACCACAACACCACATCAATATTTTCGCCTGCCAACTCTTCGGTAACCGCTTTCACACGACTTCCCTTAACACCGATACAAGTGCCTTGCGGGTCTATGCGTGGGTCGCCCGATTTCACCGCAATTTTGGCACGCAAACCAGGGTCGCGGGCAACGGCTTTAATTTCTAACAAACCGTCTTCAATTTCAGGCACTTCCATTTCAAACAGTTTCACCAAAAACTCTTTGGCGGTGCGGCTTAAAATCACCGTAGAACGATTATTGTGCTGACGAATTTCACGGCAGAACGCACGAATACGGTCGCCTGTGCGGAATTTTTCGCGTGGAATTAAATGTTCGTTGGGAATAATCGCATCTAACTTGCCGATTTCCACAATCACACCATTTTTTTCTACGCGTTTGACCGTGCCTGTAACCAAACTTTCTTGGCGTTGCAAAAATTCATTCAAAATTTGCTCGCGTTCGGCATCACGAATGCGTTGCAAAATCACCTGTTTGGCAGTTTGGGCACTGATGCGACCAAATTCAGCCGCTTCAATTTCTTCTTCATAAAATTCACCCACTGCCATTTTTATGCCTAAATCTTCTTCTACCGCTTCATCAATTTTTTGTTTGTATGAATCGACATAATTTTCGGCAGAGACAATTTCCCAACGGCGAAATGCTTTGTATTCCCCAGTTTCACGGTCGATTGACACACGCACATCAAAGCGTTCGTTACCAGGTTGCTTACGCACTGCTCCTGCTAACGCAAATTCCAAAGCGTCAAACACAATATCTTCGCTGACATTTTTTTCACCAGCCAGTGCTTCTGCCAACAATAAAAATTCACGACTCATTTGTTTTGTACTCCTTAAAAAATTTTCAAAAATTCGTTTCAGGCAGCCTGAAAGCACTTCCCGTGCAAGGAATATTGCCGCCCGAAAAATAAAACCTGTCATTGCGAGCCGTGATGAAATCACGGCGTGGCAATCCCCTTATTATTTAGGTTGATTAAACCTATGCAGGCTGCCTGAAACATTAAAATTCAGGTTTGAGGCGTGCTTTTTCGATATTACTCAAAGCAATCGCCACATCTTGCCCATCAACCGTTAAAGTTAATGTGTTGTTTTCAAAGTGTTTAATTACACCCACAAATTTTTTGCGACCGTTTTCAGGTAACCGCAATTTAACCGTTGCCTTTTCTCCTGCAAAACGGATAAAGTCTTTTTCCTTTTTCAGCACTCTATCCAAACCAGGGGACGACACTTCCAAGCGTTCGTAATCCACATTTTCAACCATAAACAAACGGCTTAAATGATTGCTGACAAACGCACAATCATCAACCGTAATACCGCCGTCTTTATCAATAAAAATCCGCAAAGTGCCTGTGTGTGTCATTTCCCAATCCACACACTCATAGCCTAACGGCGGCAAAGTCTTGTCTAATAATTGTTCAATATTCATATGCTATATTCTTGTTTTGCCATAAAAAAATGGGACGCCTGGCGACCCATTCCCGAAAAATCAATTACGAAAACTTGCTGATTGTATCTTATTTTTTAGAAAAAATAAAGTGCTTTTTATGCGTTTCAGGCAGCCTGAAAGCATATTATTTAACAAAAAAAGTTCTTGCCCCAGTAAAACGGCTTGCATAGTATTTATCGCTTAAATAATTGATTTTAATTGAACTTTTACGACTTGGTGCGTGGATAAAACGGTTTTCGCCAATATACAAACCCACATGCGAAAATTTTTTGCCGTTGGTATTAAAAAACACCAAATCGCCCACTTGTAACTGATTTTTGCTAATCACTTTACCAGCCGCCGCCATATCGTGTGCGGTGCGGGGCAGAGATACATTCAGCACTTCACGATACACAAATTGCACCATACCGCTGCAATCAAAGCCTGTACTGCGATTGCTACCGCCAAAGCGATATGGCGTGCCGATGAGACTCATACTTTGCAACATCAATTCGCTTGACGCAGTGGCGTGGTCAATGTGCGTAATGCGAACGGTTTTGGCTATGGTTTGAGAACGCGTCTTTGCAGGCGATTTTGCCGCAGGCGGTGCCGAAGTCGAACAGGCCGCCAAAGCAATCGCCAATAAAATACAACAAGATAATCGCAACACTTTTTTCCTTTATTCAGGCTGCCTGAAAAATCTGCAACCGTTTATAATACGCATATTTCTCAATACAGCAAAATATGATGAATACCGAACCCATTCGCTTGTCTAAATATATGGCAAATGCCAAAATGTGTTCTCGCCGTGAAGCCGATGAATATATTAAAAAAGGCTGGGTTTTTGTTAATGGCAAACCTGCCGTTTTGGGGCAGAAAGTATTGCCGCAAGACAAAATAGAATTATTAACCCCTGCACGGCAAAATATTCAAAACAAAATCACCGTTATTTTACATAAACCAGTGGGTTTTGTCAGTAGCCAGCCTGAAAAAAATTATTTATCGGCGTTATCGTTAATTACTGCGGATAATTTTTACGCAAAAAATAATGAACAACCGCCCAAACTCCCCTTAAAAGGATTAGCACCAGCAGGACGATTAGATATTGATTCTACTGGATTATTGGTGCTGACACAAAACGGCGTGATTGCAAAAAAAATTATCGGCGAAGACAGTACAATAGATAAAGAATATTTGGTGCGTATTGCAGGAAAATTAGATGACAACGGCTTAAAATTGCTTAATTTTGGCTTATCTTTGGACGGCAAAAAACTCAAACCTGCGATTGTTACGCGTCAGAATGAACAGCAATTAAAATTTATTTTACAAGAAGGCAAAAAACGCCAAATTCGCCGTATGTGTGAATTAGTGGGCGTAAAAGTGATTGGCTTAAAACGGGTGCGTATCGGTAAAATTAAATTAGGCGATTTGCCTTTGGGCAAATGGCGAATTTTGTCGCACAATGAACGGTTTTAAATATTTTCAGGCAGCCTATTGCCAAAAAAACAAGGCAAAAAGCCTTTCAGGCAGCCTGAAATTGATTTTTTTAATAAAAAACACAAAAACAATAGTCGAAAAATAATGCAAAAACGCTATTTTTGCTTGATTTTTTGGCATTGCGTTTTTTATTGATAAAACAAATCGTTGTGGTTTTTTTATTAGCGTTCAAAGGGTATATAGTTGCCCCCCCATTTCGGGGTGGGCTATAATACAAACCGCCGAGAAAGGCGGTGTTTCTTTGTTATAGCCGCCCCCAAAATTGGGTGGGCTATATACCTTAAAAGGTATGAACAGGCTGTAATAAGAGCAGTGTGGTTAAAAGACGCTCGCGTGGTATGTGTGTGCATTCACACAAAAGGGGTATCCACTCACCCACACAACAATCCCCCAAGCAATCAAAACCGACAAGTTAAAACTTGTCGGTTTTGTCTTTTCATTTCGTCATTGCGAGTTTTTCAGGTTGAAACCTTTGCAAAACTCAATCCGAAACAAAAGCATTCGTTATAGGGTGGGCATTCCTGCCCACCGCTCTGCCTGCGGCGTTGATTATTTATTGATATTTAAGAAAATTCCGCCCTATCGGGCGGTTGGTGGGTAACATGCCCACCCTATAACATTCACATTTATTGTATGCAAAAATGGGTTTTGCAAAGGTTTCAGGTTGCCTAAATTGCTTTTTGCAATACGCCGTTGTATTGATTTACGCTACCCTAAAATTATTTTTAACTTCGCTAATGCTTGTTAAAAATAATTTTAGGAGATTGCCACGCCGTGCTTACGGCACGGCTCGCAATGACGATATAGTTTTCAGGCTGCCTGAAAATTGAATAAAACCGCGTAGGGCTTCAAAGTTGCCCGCCCTACGCATAAATGCTTTATTCGTCATCATGAAACAATTCATCAAAGCCTTGCCGTTCTTCTGGGGCAATGGGGGTGATTTTGCGTCCTAAAACATCAACAGCGTATTTGGTAACTTCCATATTTTGAATGCCCACGCCCTGAAATAAAGTGGTTTGTTTTTCATCTTTGGCGGTTGTGTCAGGTTCATTATCTGATGATTTTCTTTGACGACCAAATTTATTTTGGTAATGTTTAATTCTTGTCCAGTCGTCTTCGGGTTGTTGAATATCCACACCGCCTGTTGCAATATTACACTGCCGATAATACCCAAAAATGCGTTTTTCAGGATTTTTCTTATCGCGAATTTCAATTAAATCAAATGGATAGAATGAATAGATAAATTCATATTCGTCCGTCATTTCTAACCATTCTTTTTTCTTGCCTGTGTCTTTGTCTTTTCCTGACACAATCGCACGATTAGGCAAAACGCCGTTTGTGGCTTGATGTGCGTAAATCGGCACAATATAATTTTTGTGCGTTTTTTTGTGGCGAAATACATCAATGCGTATCATTGTGGCATTTGCCACAATGCCGCCACGCAGATGAATGCCGCTTTGCGGTTTATTTTTGTGCGTGGATTTTTCCGAATACAAGGTTTCCAAATGCCCTTGTCCTGAAATGCGTTTCTGCACCTTGCGTGAAACAAACATAGGTTGCACAAAGGCGTGTTGCGATAATGCGGCTGGGCGGTCAGGTAGTTTTTCGCGAATTTTATCAATCAGTTCATCACGGTGTTCAATATCCACAACTTCCCATAAAACTTCGCCTGTTTCGGTGTCGATGGTTTCAATTTGATTAAATACACGCAAATTGATTTCGCTGCGGAAAAAATCCCACGGCGTTGGGAAGGGTTCTTTGGCGTGATAATGCCCGTCAATCAAACGATTTTCTTTGCGTTTATGCCAAAGGGTGAGTTTCTGCTGCATACTCTCGGTGGTGCAAGCGACAATGATTGCGTCTAATGCGTGATGACGGTCGTTATCTTCTCGCACTTTGGCAAAGCCCCAAGAGTTGCGTAATAGCGAAGTAATCTGCCCTTGTGGGGCAAATACTTTTTTAGCAAAATGCTCAACGCCTTGTTTATCGGTATATTTCAGGCTGCCTGAAAACGATAGTTTGTTTTCAATATAGTTAAGCAAAAAGCGAGTGGCATAGCGTGTGTCGTTAATATTGCGTTCGATAAATTCCTTATCGTCTAACTCACGGCGTAAGATATTTTGTTTTTTACGCAAGGAAAAACGGCAAGCATTCACCCTTGCTTCAAATTTACGCCAACGCTCAATATCGTGTCCAAACCATTCAAACGGCGTTTTGTTGCCTTTTTCCTGATTGCACTTGCCACACGCCAAAACTTTATTATTTTGGCTGTCGTCCCAAGAACGAGAAAACGGTATGGCGTGGTCAATTTCCACATAACCTTTTTCAAATAAACGATGAGTGTCAAGTGTATCGCCACAATAAACGCATTGACCTTTTGGCTTATCATCTTGGCAATATAAACATTTGCCGTATTGTTGTTCATATAGGCGGAATTTCAAAATATCCTTGCCTTTGGGTTCTCCTGCATAATTAGTAAAGGTCTCTTTGAATAGTTTAATTGCGTCTTTTCTTTCTTCTTTATTTTTATCTTGCTGTTTTGTTATCGCATCTCTATCTTTACGAGATTTGCCCAACTCCCTTGTCATTTCAATATGCACCCTGAAAGGTTGCCCATACTGGGCAATAAGGGCGTTAATAATTTTGCGAGCCTGCGTAATGGTGCGATATACCACTGGATTATTTGGCGTGTCAGGGTCTTTTTTATCAATCGGCGGCAGTTTGTCAAAGGCTTGTTTGTTTTTACTTCTGCCGTAATGGTTGCCGTAGATGTTTTTACACGCTTTATCATAGGTAAGAAAATTGCCGTTTTCGTCTTTTTTCTCCATTTCAGACAAAAGTTTTCGCATACATTTCAATGATAAATTCAAGAATTTATCAAAAGTTTTACATTCTAAAATTGCTCTAATTTCTTTTTCTGAAAAAGCATATTCAGAATATGGCAAATATTCATCGTTATTATCTTTAATTTTTTTTCTTATCTCATCGTCAGTTTTGCAAGTGGATAATATACAACCGACCCTATCCAAAGCATTAGGATTGTTTTTAAGTTGTTCCCATTCGTCAATGAGTTGTGCGTTTTTATATTCATTTCGTATTTCATGGAAAAACTTGGCTTCAAAAAGCGTTGCTTCTTCTGCTTCTTGAATTTTTTTCGTATCATCGGGCAATTCTATATTTGCAATAGCATTGATTTCATCAACAGAAAAATATGGCTGATATTGCAAGAGTTTTTGCAATATTTTTTCTTGATTGCCTTTATTGCTAAACAAGATATTTTCTATCTCATTTAGAACATTATCTTTTTTATCTTTAAGTTCATTGTTAAATTTATCCTTGATTTTTGGATATTTTTTCACACCTTGATATAACGCCTTAAACGCAGTATCAATCAGTTTTTGCATATCATTTTTATGCGGATAACGACATAAATTAAATGTTGCGTTTTCAAGTAGCTCCTCTAATTTTTTGCGAACCTGTGAAAACGAGAGTTTGTTTAATTCAAATGGCAATTCGCGAATTAAGTTGCGTTCGTTTTCCGTCAGACTTCTTTCTCGTCCATTTTCTTTTATTTTTAAATTGTTTAATTTAGAAATCCACACAAAGCGTTCCGAAGAATAGCAATGTTTTGGGGCTCGTTTTTCACTTTTTTCTCCTGTTAATTCTTCTCTTTCATGAGTGCAATAGCCAACTTTACGCACTATATCTTGACTTTTTATTGCGTCTTTTTGATACCATAAAAGATAAGCAAGTTGTTTGCATAATTCATCTTTTGCAAACTCATTTTCAAATTCTTTTTGCTTTTTAAAAATAAGTTCTAATTCTGCTTTTGTATGAAGACGATCAAAAGTGTGTATGTAAGCCCCTGCCTTATTACGATATTGTGGCTGTCCTTTATCATTTTTGAAAGTTTCAACGGCAAGTTTGGCAGGTGTGTAATCTTCTTTTCGTTTTGCTAATTCATCTGAATTTTTTTGAATACCTGCTAACATTCCGTCATCTTTTGGATTATTTTTTCTTTCTGATTTTCTTGTTGAACGATAACCCCTGTGTTTCACCAAATGACAAATCACCGCCGCAAATTCCGCTCTCTCTAATTTGCGGTGTAGGGCTTCAACTCGCAACTGCCAAACATTAGAGAAAAAGGCTTTTTCATTATTTTTCAGGCTGCCTGAAAGCAGTTGTTGTTCAGGAATACCTATCTTTTTCAATAATTTTTCATTGCGTTCTTTAATAAGCGTTGTATCTTTGTCTTTTTTATGTTTTGGATTTTGACAATAGGCTGCCTGAAACTCATTTGCGGTTAATAATCCGTGTTTGAACAACAGTTTTCGCACTTGCCGCATACGGTTGGCACGGCGGGCAATGGTGCGTCTTTGACTGCGTGCGGCTCGCCGTGCGGCATTTAAACTCTCGCCTGTTTTCGGCTCTTCGGCGGCGGCAAAACACCGCACCCCACAATCAATCAACCCCATCGGCTGTGCTTGCTCCTTGCCGTTTTCGTCCGTATGAACAGCCACTTTAACGCACGCCCAGCCTACGGACGCAATGCCCAAATCCAAACCGATAATGTAATCTTGCTTTGCCATTTGAAACACTCCTTATATTTAACACATTGTTGAGAAAGGATTTATCATAGCATAAGCAATCAGGATAAAAATTGTGATAACACAAAGTTTCAGGCAGCCTGAAAACAACCAAAGACGATAAAAGACAAAACCGACAAGGCTTCACTTGTCGGTTTTGATTGTTTTTGGGGTTCTGGTATGGCACAGTGATCGTTAATCAGTCGGATACCCAAAATACCGTGCGAGTTTCATTAAATCCATACACTCTTATTACAGCCTGTTCATACCACTTAAAGTGGTATATAGCCCACCCTTATTTGGGGGGCGGCTATAACCTTGCAGATAAAGGCTTTATAAAAAAAGAGATTATAGCCCACCCCGAAATGGGGGGCAACTATATACCACTTGGAAGTCAATAGAAAAATAACAAGCATTTGATTTATCAATAAAAAACACAATGCTAAAAAACAAAGCAAAAATACCGTTTTTGCACTATTTTACGACTATTATTTTTGTGTTTTTTATTAACAAAATCAATTTCAGGCTGAAACCTTTGCAAAACTCAATCCGAAACAAAAAAGCATTCGTTTATAGGGTGGGCTTTCCAGCCCACCAACAACGCCGTGAGAAGTTTATTAGTTATTGATATTTAAGAAAATTCCGCCCTATCGGGCGGCTGGTGGGCTGACACGCCCACCCTATAACGATTGCATTTGTTATATAGATAAATAGGTTTTGCAAAAGTTTCAGGCTGCCTGAAACTTTATATTTGCATAAATATCCACTTTTTTTGATAAAAAACAAATACTTTTATTTTTAATATACAGATAATAAAAGAAATTTTATAAAAGGAGTAAAACCATGTCGTGGCGAAGTGTGTTTATTTCCAAACCTGCCAAGTTGTCTTTGCGTGATAATGCTTTGTTTATTAAGCAAGAATGTGAAATTAGCGTGCCTTTGGAAGACATTGCGGTGGTGGTGATTGATTGTCGTGAAGTGGTGATTACTGCACCGCTTTTAACCGCTTTGTCGCAATTTGGGGCAACGCTCGTTGTGTGCGATGAGCATTTTTTACCCTGTGCTCAGTTGTTGCCGTTTTCGCAACACAGCCGTTTTTTGAAAATGTTATCTTTGCAAATGGGCTTATCAAGTGAAATAAAATCTATTCTGTGGCAAAAGATTATTTGCCAAAAAATTTATCATCAATCTTTTGTGCTTAAATGTGCGGGTCTTGATAATTTATCGCAAAAATTATTAGCCCTATCAAACGAAGTAAAAGAAAATGATTCAAATCGCTGCGAAGCACACGCTGCCGCTTTATATTTTCCTGCTTTATTTGGCAATGGTTTTTCGCGTGGCATAGATACGCCTGTGAATATTCGCTTAAATTATGGTTATTCGATTATGCGTTCAGCCGTGGCAAGAGTGTTAGTGGCATATGGCTTTTTACCAACATTAGGCTTATGGCATAAAAATGAATTAAATGCTTTTAACTTATGTGATGATTTAATGGAAGTTTTTCGTCAAATAGTGGATTTAGAAGTTTATACGCAATTTGTTTCAGGCAGCCTAAACGATGAATTTGAAATACCCGATAAAGCACAATTAGTTAAATTACTTAATTATGAAATGATTTTTCAAAATAAAAAACACAGTGTTTTATCGGCAATGGAACAAATGGTTAAATCGCTTACAGCGGTTTTTCATCATCAAAATGCAGATTTTTTCAGGCTGCCTGAAATATCATACGCTAATGAGTGTCAATATGAGTAATCGTTTTATGCGTATTATTGTTTTTTTTGACTTGCCTGTTAAAACTGCGGAAGAAAGAAAGATTGCAAATCGTTTCCGTAAATCGTTAATTAAAGACGGTTATTCTATGTTGCAATTATCGGTTTATTCCAGAATTGTTCGGGGGCGAGACGCGGTTGCCAAACACGAGCGGCGTTTAATTCAAATGCTGCCCAAAGACGGCAATGTGCGTTGCTTGGAAGTTACCGAAAAACAATACGCTGGTATGAAACTGTTAATCGGCAACAACACGCAACAGGAAAAAAAGGTGAATGCTGAACAGTTTTTATTGTTTTAATCACTTTCAGGCAGCCTGAAAGATTATTCAAAATCATTTATAATGACGGACTTATTTCATCAATCACACCATACGCAAAATGAACACACAAGACAAAACCACGCATTTTGGTTATCAAACCGTGAATGAAAACGACAAAGCAGGCAAAGTGGCAGATGTTTTTCATTCGGTTGCTAAAAAATACGACATTATGAACGATGTAATGAGCGTGGGCTTGCACCGTGTGTGGAAGTCTTTTACGCTGAATACCGCAGGCGTTCGCACTGGGGCGAAAGTGTTGGACATTGCAGGCGGCACGGGCGATTTGGCTCGTGGCTGGGCAAAACGCGTTGGGCAAACGGGCGAAGTGTGGCTGACGGATATAAATTCGTCTATGCTGACAGTTGGACGCGACCGCTTACTCAACGAAGGCAAAATTCTGCCTGTGGCGTTGGCAGACGCTGAAAAATTGCCTTTTCCTGATAATTATTTCGACTTGGTGTCGGTGGCGTTTGGCTTACGCAATATGACGCACAAAGATGTGGCGTTGCAAGAAATGTGCCGTGTGTTAAAACACGGCGGCAAGTTGCTGGTGTTGGAGTTTTCCAAAATTTACGAACCTTTGCAAGGAGTGTATGATTTTTATTCGTTCAAATTCCTGCCCACATTCGGCAAAATTATTGCAAAAGATTCAGAGAGTTATCAATATTTAGCCGAATCAATCCGCATGCACCCTGACCAAGAAACGCTCAAACAAATAATGTTAGACGCTGGCTTCACAACAGTGGATTATCACAATATGAGTGCAGGCATTGTGGCATTGCATAAAGGTATTAAGGCATAACTATTTGTCTTATATAATAAAAATGCTTGTTTTTTGGATATAAAACAAGCGTTTTTGTTTTTCAGGCAGCCTGAAACCCTTGCCGTCATTGCGAGCCGTGCCGAACGCACGGCGTGGCAATCTCCTGAAACAATTTTTAAACGAGCATATGCGAGTTGAAAAATTGTTTCAGGGTAGCCTATCAAATGCAACGATAATGCAAAATGTCTTTCAGGTAGCCTAAAATGATTGGCAATGCCGTTTTTTTGATATGTTCGTTCTCCGTAGTATTGAGAAAAACATAAAAAAATTTACATTAAAAATCAATTAGTTAAATTCTCAAAACTATCAAATTCCCTGATTTCTCCCTGTTTTTAGTTTCAAATTCTTTTTTGGGAGATTTAATTATGGTTACTCATAATACCGACCAATTTGTTCGTCATTTAGAATTGGCGTACTCTTTGTTAGATACTGTTGTTGCGGCACTCGATCACCCAGACGGAGTGGCAAATACTCAATCGATGATTGATTGTTTAGAATTGAGTGGTTGGCATATCAACCTTTTGCGTGATCAGGTATTGTATGCTCAAAGCAATATCATACCGATTGCAGAAACTGAAACAGTATAAGCAAAGTTATCTTATGCAAACCTATTCTATCGCAGATATTGACAATACACCACCCCTTTCATTCTCCGAAAGCGATTTTTCTTGGACGAGAGAGGCGTTTATTGTTGGCGGTTGCTTGGCTGTTGGGTATGCTTATCGTAATGAAAAGCAAAAACGCAGTTGGGCAAATGTGGGTATCGTGGGTGAGATTCTGCGTTATTTGTTGAATACACACAACTGGAATTTAGCAAATAACGCCAAATTTCTGCACAATGATGAGTATATTGGAATGCCGCTATATCATCTACAACAACAAATGAAAAAGCCGATTTCTCGCTTCGTATGGCGGCAGTTTTTAAATTTTTGCGAACAGCATAATTTAATTGAAGTTAAAAGAATGCTCACACACGGTATTAACCATATTAGAATTAAATTCTTGAATTTAAGAGATTTTATTATCAAACAATTAAATCGTTGGGCAAAAAATATCAATGGTAATATCGTTTTTACACATAATGACCGTTTCGCTTTTGAACGATATTCATCAGAAAAAACGCTTACCGCTATTGACTTGCCTGATGATTTTACGCACGATGAAATTGTATTATTTGAAGAGTTTTTGAAAATTCGTGCGGAAATTCATCATTTAAACAATTCGCCACAAGAACAGCAGAAACTGTTAGACCGTTTGCAGGAATTACAAAAGGATAATTGCGACCGCAAAGAAGTTATGCGGCGTGCCATTTATGGTAAATGGGTACAGTTTTATCATCTCTCAAAAGAAGAGCCGAGAATCTACCCAAAAAAACACAGAAATGGTTTGCATTCTATCGGTTCGTTTGTGCAGAGAGAATAAAATCAGGCAATTTCATTCAATCTTTTTCAATCCCAATCAATAAACACCTATTGATAGTATAGGTGTCTTTTTTTATTGCGTCTGTATTAAAATTTGTATCAAATATGGAATTTTTTATTAAAAATTTTCATAAACCGTTTTTTAGATGAATATCTTTGTGTTTTCAGGCTGCCTGAAATATTTTTTTATCTATTTTTATTTATGGTTTTTATTGAATATAAAATTTTAATAATCAAATACTATCATATTGTGGATAATTGACGAAGTTATCCACAAAAAATAGGTTAAAAAGTCTTTATAAATCATATCATTGCTACTCAACTATATTGTTCAATCGAATAATAGGAGATAATCAAGTGAGCGGATTAGTCCGACTAAAATACTAAATACTATTTAAATATTTAAAAATACTTTTACGGGGAAAGAATGTGAAATTGTGGATAACTTGAAAAATTACTGAAATTTGAGAAGTTTTTTGATAAAAATAAGTCAGGAGAATAGGCAAATACGCTAAAATGAGTGTTTTGTTTTCAATAAATTTAATCTACTGACAATACGAGTAATTATGTTGTTTTTTGTTAATAGTTTTTAACTATAATCTGTACATATACAAAGTCAGCAAAAACATTCAGGCTGCCTGAAATAGTCGTAATAATTTATCAGAACACAGACTAATACAACCTACTGCAAAAAGAAACAATGAAAAATAATAATATATTGCAGGTATTTCTTCATAAGCAGGTTTGAATAAAACCCTTACCGAATATAAAGCACTCAATGCAAATAATATATATTCCCATATTCTCAATATCGGCACAGAAACATTTATGCTTACCAATATAAATGAGAGAGAACAAGATATAATCAATGTATTAGCAATAAACATTGCTATTGAATTAGTTGTATCAAATACACTGAATACCACTCTAAATGGGAACAACAATAAATCACCCATTTCTTCAAAAAATTCTTTGTTCATTTTGTAACCTTTCTTCGCCATTGTTCAGGTTTAATAATGCGTCCTTTATCCGCCCACAGCCCACGCCGTCCTTGTTGTGCTTGTTGCATTGCGGCGGCGTATTCGGCGTTGTTGGAGTAGCGTTTATAGTGCCACGCATAACCCTGTTCAATCATTGCTAAATTCACATTCAGGCTGCCTGAAAACACTGTTGCCACTACCCTGCCGTATTTATCCTGCCGTTCATTTGTTAATCGCACCGTTTTTTTGTAAATCAGGCTATTTAATTTCTTGCGTGCTTGGTTGCCGTACGCTTGTCCGCTTTCAGGAGCGTCTATATCTGCCAAACGCACTTGAATTAGGCGTTGATATGTGCCTTTGCAGGTGAATGTATCGCCGTCCGATACTTTGACAGCAATACATTGTGTGTCGGCAAAAACAAGGCAGGGAAAAAATAATAGCCCAACTGTTTTTAACAATATCTTCATCATCTACCCTAATTGAATATGAATAGATTCAACGCTATTCAACTTTCCTGACTTATTTTGAACATTTCAATGCCGCTAATAAGCGATAGAGAAGTGGTATCCTTTTATGGATATACAATTTCTCCCAACGAGCAAGTGCTTTGCTTTTTTCCGTGTTTTGCTGATTGTTCCCACAGATTTCGTTTGCTCTGCGTTCAACATTCCACAGATATTCAAAACCACGCTCTTGACCTGTCCGCCACAGGTTTTGCTTAATTTTTTCCAATTCCGCACAAACCGTTTCATCAACACCACTTTGCAAGCGTTCAATATCGTCAATCGCCGTATTGATACGCTGTTCAAGGTCTTCTTTGTGTGCTAAACAAGCGGCATATTCTTGCCTTGCATTATCAAAAGTCCAAAATAAAGCAATCACAGGTTCTATCAACTCATTTGAAATCATTTCTGTTGATTTTTTGAAAAATCTTGCTGCTTCTTGTTCTTCTGCTATTTGTTTTATGTTTGAAAAAGTGGTAAGCAGATAATGAAATCTTGCTAAACACATTTCGTGATACAAGCCAAATTCAAAAGTATATTGAGGACTTGGTTCTATATCGGTATGGTTTTTACTCCAATCTGTTAAGTCCCAGTCAATCAGTTCTCTTTTGTCATTTTTGCTCATTTTATATGCTCCGTATTAAAAATTAAGTCAGAAATGATTACCAAGAAATATTGATACAATGGCGAACGATTGTTCCGTAATGTTTTAATTCATCAATATTTGCCTGATAATGCAGTTCATCTTTCAAATACCGACAGACACTTTGCCATTCTTGCATTGATAATAATTTATTACCTTTTGTTATTCTTTTAATAAATGCAAATAAACAAATACCACAATAACTGATAATATACGCAATAATATAAATATATTGCTGATAATCATTAACCCACATATTAAAATTAGTTAGTAGCAATTTAATTACTGCTAATAAGAATACAACCAATAATGATATAGGAAGAGAGAAAAATGCAATCGCTATCAGAATGAGTAATATATCTATCAATGAAAGTTTCATATCATCTCTCAATAAAAAAACTTCACGATAATAATCAATATCGGAGTTTTTACTTAATTTTCCGATTTTATTTGTTATTTCATTTATTTTGTCTTGCACCATAGGTAATGGCAAACAATCTTGATATTCTTTATCTCCTATTTCTTTGAGTTGTCGGATATAATTTTCGTTATTTGCTCTTGCTTGTTCTGCGGTGATTTGTTTTATTATCATTTCATTGCTCCTAAAAAATTAAGTCAGAGAAAAGTTTTTAACTTCGTTTCAGGCTGCCTGAAAAATACGACAGCCGTCAAAACCTTTTTTAACATTACCATTCACGGCACTGTAAAATATTCAACAGTTTTTCCCAGTGTTGCTGCTAAATAACAAGCGTAGGGCAAAAGAAGAGTCATTGTTATGCTTATTAAAAGCAGAATATAAAAAGGGAGCAAATCTTTCCAATCTTCCTTATCCATTTTTATAACTCCTATTCTTAATCGCTATCTTTCGCTTCAATTTTTATTGGCGGATCAAATTTGATAATATGCTTAAATTCTGTAAAAAACTTGCGGTATAAATACAAAATCAAAATAACACCAACTGCCATTATTAAAAATGCCAATAATTCATTCGGCGTAGGATTAGGGTTTATTTTTCCTGTTAATACATAGATTACAGAAAAATACATTACAAAAAATAAAGACAACAGAAAACAACTTTTTGATAAAAAAGTTTGCCTTTACTTTTTTGAAATACAAAACAATACGCATAACCCAAAAACATATTCAACACAGTGTTAAATGTTGATTTACCGCTAATTATCAAATAAAGGCAAAAAGTTGCACAAACAAAAATAAATCCAACAAAAACCCAACCATAGCCAAGCAAAAATTTATCGCCTAATGATAAATGCGGTTTTTGATTTTCATCTTCTATTCTGTTCATTTTTCTGCTCCACCTAAATTTTGTTACTCAATATCTTTAATCCATTGTTTTAAGTACTTCTAAAAAACGCAGATAAAATTGATACGAAACCTTAATAAGAAGCACAAGAAAAACAATTAAGAGTAACGCAAGACCAAAAGACAACAACATTTTTAAATCTCCATAAATAAGTCAGGGAAAAGTTTTCACCCTTTATTGTCTTTGCAGTTCTAAATAAGCCTCTTCCATTTGTTCCCACTGTTTATTTGACTGTGCTGCTTTTGCGGCAAGTCGTTTTTCTTTGGCAGCCAAATTTTTGGCAATATGCTCATCATTCCAGTCGCAGGAAATGCCGTTTCTTCCTACCGTGATACATTTCACGCCGTCAAGTTCAAAGGTGTAAATATCGTGGTTATAACCGTCAAAATTACGGTAACGAATAACATTTAACTCTTCTAACATTGTCTGATGACGGTTTTCAGGTTCTTGCTTTTTCTGCTGCTCCGTAACTTGTGCCATTTCTTTGGCTAATCTTTCATTGCCTTTTTGCCTTTTATCACTGCAAGCAGATAGCGTCAGAATCGCCACAAGACACAAAACACTTAATGCGGCTGTTTTGTTCAAAATTTTCATCGTTAATCCTTTCTTTCAGGCTGCCTGAAAAATGTTTGTCGTAATGGGCGGTATGGGGTTTGAACCCACACCTATGCAATTATGAGTTGCTTGTTCTTCATTAAACTAACCGCTCCAAGTTCTGTGATTAAAATTAAGTCGGAAAGAATTTCATCTTTCTGCTCCACTTACATTTTGCAGTTGATTACCACAAATTAAATATTTTCCATTCGGTGAAATAATGTTAATACATTCATTTTCACTGATATTAACTGTTTTTATTTTTGGCGTTTCGTCTGATAGTTCCAAATCTGCATAATAAACTATTGCACTCAAAACGATTAAAGCAATCGGTGTCAATCCGTACATAAGAACAAAATACCCAAATTGTCTTTTTGTCGTTGTATCAATAAACATATAAATATGAAAAAATAACCCAAAAAACAAAAATACAATCCACCAACCAATATTTGAATAGTCGTATTTAATAATGAGATACGCATTATTAAACAAAAGAACAAGCCAAAATACAAAAGCAATGGCAAAACAAATTTTTTGTCGTGTATTCATTTTGTTACTCCTTTTCTGATTCCAAAATCTTGGATTGTAAATCTATCAATTCTTCTAATCTTTGTTCAAAATTTTTATTAAACAAAATAGTATTTTTATAGAATTTGAGTAAATTCCATTCCTTACTAAATACCAAATAAAAACAAAGAATATTACAAATTACAGCAACGGTAATCATTTCTAATGCAGAGTGAAAAAACAAAATCAACAATAATAAAATTATTTCACTTGTCATCAGTAACAATAACATTGCGATTCTTTGTTTTCCTGATTTTATGGAAAATTCACAATTAAGATTATCTAAATGTAATTCGCTAAATTTGTTGTTCATTTTTTTACTCCTTAAAAATTAAGTCAGAGAAAAGTTTTTCACTCATTCCAAAGAAGCCAAAGAAAAATAATTAAGAACAACCCAAAACCAGACGACATTTTCAAATCTCCATAAATAAGTCAGGGAAAAGTTTTTTCAGGCTGCCTGAAAAATTATTTATTAACATAATCTACTGTGCCGTTTAATCATCAAAAATATAATCTATCACTGTTAATAAAGGTAAAATCACTGACAGTAATATAATAATAAATACAACCCAAAAAGCACCTGTTTCTATTCCATTTTCCTGTAAGTGTTTATTCGCCCATTGAATGGCACAGATAAGACCACTAACAACCGTAGGTGTAATCAACAAAAAATATGTTCTTTCCATTTTTAATCCTTTCTTTCAGGTTGCCTGAAAAGCAAGTCAGAAATAAATCATTTCCGACTTACTTTTTTCTTCTTAATCTAATTTTTCTCCACGCAAAAGTTTTAATTTGCGTTCAGGATTAAAATCAACGCCTGTGATAAATCTATCGCCGTGATCATTAGCAAAATGGATTGATATATCAATCGTCATCATAATTAGGTGCTTAATCACGCCGTAACTTAAATTCACATCGTTAGAAGCCGCAATCATTAAGGCTAATTGTTCATACGCCATTAAAGCACTATCAGCGTGGCAACTGGTTATGCTGCCTGAATGCCCATTGCCGCAAGCACGAATAAAATAAAACGCTTCATCGCCCCTAACTTCTGCCAAAATAATGCGGTCAGGTTTCATACGCAGGGTTGCTTCCAAGCAGGATTTTGCGGTTACTGTGCTTTCTGACTTGCTTTTTGGATACACCAAATGAACCTTGTTCGGGTGATCAATAAACAATTCCCTTGCGTCTTCAATGGTGATAATGCGTTCAGACTTGTCGATTTTGCTAATTAGCGTCTTCATAAAGGTTGTTTTGCCTGAGCCAGTCGCACCTGAAACCACAATGTTTTTGCGATAGGCAACGGCTTTTTCCATAAACTGCTGATAGTCTTCTTTTGCCAACAATTCTTTAAGTTCGCGGTCTTCATCGGTAATACCGTCCGTTTGCTTGATTTTTTTGAACAAACCTTTTTCGGCATATTCGTCCATTGTAAAAATCTGCTTACTGGGTATGCGAATGGTGAGAGACGCATTTTCAGCGGCAGGTTGGCGAACTAACTGCACCCTTTCACCGTCAGGCATTGTTAGAGACAACATAGGATTATTAGCGTCAAAGCCTTGTGTTTGCCCTGAACTGTTAATTAACAGTTTGCCTAATGCCTTGATGACTTCATTTGAGTTGTCGCCTGATGGCACATTTTGCCGTGCAATATTTTTCCAAACCGAATATTGTTCGTAAAAAATATTCTTCGGATCGTTAATGCAGATTTCGGTTACGCCGTCTGTTTTCAATAATTCATCGATACCCAAACGGCGAAAATGGGCGTAAATTTGACTTTTCAACTCTTCGTTTTCTGCGTCAATTTCAATTTCTGTGTTTAAGAGATTGTTCATTTTGTAACTCCTGAAAGTTTTTGGTTATTCCAATCGCAACTAATGCCGTAACGATTAATTGCGATACACTCAATGCCGTCAATGGTGAAATGTTGGATTCTTGCGTCCGTTATTTTGTACTCTGCTGTGGTAGTGGCTTGGGTTTTGTTTGAATATATTTCAAACCCCAACAACACACCGCCAAACAAGAAAATACCCACCAAAATGCCAAGTGCTATATTGGGAAAGTCAAAACAAAAAGGTGCATTCATTTTCTATCTCCCAAACCAACGGCGTTTTTGCGGTTTTGCAATCAGTTGAAAATTTGTCTTAATTTCTTTGGTTATTTCTTCTAATTCAGTGCGAACGGCGACTAATTTTTCTAACTCTTTAACAATAATTTTCATTACTGTACCATCGCTAAAAACTTGTTCTAAATGTTGCGTCCATTGCTGATAATTTTTAGTCGCAACTTCCATATCGCTATTCAAATCTTGCATTGCTTGGCGACTTTGTTGCAATTCACCACGAATGGTATAAATTTCAGCAAATATTTCTTCTAAAATAGCACTTGGTGGGGCAGTTGCAATTTCTTCCTTATTCATTACTTACCCCCTAATGAACAATCTCATTGAATAACGCCACAAAAATATCGTTCAGACGCATAACACGGCGTTGCACCACAAACTTATTGGAATATTTACGCAATTTTTCGCTGTCGCCTTTTTGGCGAGCGTCTTCAATCAAAGCAGCGTAATCTGTATTATCTGCCGCCCGTTTGGCAATGCTACCGCCGTTTTGATACAGTTCGTGTTTGGGTATTTGTGTTTGACAAACATTCACGCTTAACTTTTTCAACGCCGCAAAAATATCGTCAAAAATCGCCTTTTCACCTTTATCGACAATGTTTGCCACAACAAATATTTTTTGCGGATCAATGCCAAATTTAATTAAATCTTTGATTGTTTTAATGCTATCGTTTTGTTGTTTAATGGCAGGAACAATCGGCACAATAAAAGTGTCGATATATTCCAATAATTCTTGTGCTTCATTGGAACTTTCAAAATATTGCTCCAAATTAGACGAACCAATATCTAAAATGGCATTTTCCTGAACCAATAATTCAGTAAAAATCTTATCGGTATCCGCACCACGAAAAACGATTTTTTCTTTACCTGAAACATTAACACTATCAATAGTGATAATTTCGTAATCAGGTAAATTAGGTTGTAAGACTTCATTCACAATTGTTGTTTTGCCAACATTGCCACTGTAATTTAATACGGCAATTTTTTTCATTTTCATCATTTTTATCCTTATGATTGGTTAAAAAATACTGTATTTCGGATCATCTTCTTTTGAAAAAATTAAGTCAGAAGATGAATGATTTTCAGGTTGCCTTTCGATTTTTTTTACTCATTTTCTTTAATCCGATCTTCGTTAATTTTTAAAATTTCATCTAATTCAGTTAAATCAATTTTTTCTTTTTGTCTTTCTTGTTTTTTAATTTCAACTTTATTTTCAGGCAGCCTGAAAGATTGTTGAATTGTATTATTGATATATTCAGATTTTGTTTCAGATTGCACAGATTTAATTTTCAAAATCATTTCCCAAAAATGACCTATATAAAAACCACTATCCATAGAAAATATTTTTTTTTCTTCATCAGAAATAGGGGATTTCTTTAAATAGTTATATAGCGTTGTTTTTGATATGCCCAAAAGTTCACAAATTTTTCGATCTCGTATATCAATGGTTACAAGAAACACAATCAAATCTCTTTGAATTTTCATTTTCAACCCCTGAATATTAACTTATAAATTTAATTTTAACCCTGTAAGTTAATGTTTAATTTGTAAGGTTAATATTAAACCTATAAGTTTATAAAAAATCATCATAACGACATTAAAACCCTATAAGTTCATATAAAAACCCACAAAGCAAGCCGAACATACAAATTAAAAATTGCTCTTTATAGGGTTATATTCTACCCCTTGTTTTCAAGATTGTCAAATATATTTTTACATTTTTTACTACAATTTACAATTAAAATTTACTTTTTCCGACTTTTTTTGCTAAAATTTCAACCATTATGTAGTGTGGCAGAAAAAATGCGGCGTAACGAAAAAGGCACGCCACGACTTGTCAGACAAAACTTCGTTTTGTCTTTCAGTCGCCGTGCCAAAGGGGAAAATCCCCTTTGAAACCCCGACACCTTGCGGTGTCTTTTGGTTGAATAAAGTCGGAGAATGTTTATTATGGATAACAAGTCGGAAAGAATATCAATCCGTATCGGTGAAACCGAGCAAAAAAAGATAAAAGAAATACAAGATAAGGCAAATATCCCTGTTTCGCAAATTGTGCGGCAATCAATTTGCGATATGAAAGCCTTTTTTACTTGCGAAAATCACCGTAAGGAGAAAGCTGCTGCCTTTCGCCATATTGCCAAAGCAGGTAATAATTTAAATCAAATTGCACACCAGTTAAACAGTGCTTATTTAGCAGGTGATTTAAATTTTGAACAACTTTCTTTTGCGATACAGGTTCTACACAATATTGAGCAACAATTAACCATAATGAACGGAGTGATAAAACAATGGTAATTCGTTTTGGCGGCGGTAGTTCGGGTATTGTGGAATATTTAGAAACTGGACAAAAATCAGGTCGAGAACATTCAAGAGATGAATTAGATAAACGCGTTATTTTATCAGGCGATATTCGCTTGCTTGATGAAGTGTTAGCTCAATTTACCAAAGATGATGAAAGCGAGCATTATATGCACATTACGCTATCATTCAAAGAAAGAAAAATTGATGAAGAAACTTTGCGTGCGATTGATCAGGAATTTCGTCAGTTTGTTTTTGCGGCAACTGGGCGAGATGATGAATTTTATTATTATTCAGAAGCTCATTTACCTAAAATAAAACGCTTAAAAGATATGAACGGTGATGATTATGAGCGATTCCCACATATTCATATTGTGATACCTAAATATAATTTATATACAGGTACACGAGATGATATGATTGGTTTGCATAATCCGATTATTCCTTATACTGACGCTTTTCAGGAATATATTAACGCTAAATATAATCTTGCCAGCCCAAAAGATAATCGCCGTTTTTTTATTTTGGGTAAAGACGGTTCTATCAATCGCAAACGATTAACAGATGAGAATGCTCAATATAATCGTCATAGCCTATTAAATCAAAACCGTATTTCTTATTTTAGTCGGCAGACGGTTAAAAACGAAATCTTTAATCTTATTCGTGCCGATAAAACCATTTCATCTGTGGAAGATTTAGCCGAAGCCTTAAAACCTTTGGGCGAAGTGAAAATTCGAGACAGTAAAAAGTTTGGGCAGAAGTACATTAACTTTCGCCTGAACGGCTATCCTGATAAAAAGGCAATCAATCTTAAAGACAATGTTTTTTTGGATAATTACTTAAAAACACGCTCCCTGAAAGAAACACAAGCATACGCCATAGGACACGGCAATCAAGAATTATTGCAAGAATGGTATAGCAAGAAAGCCTTTGAACACCGTTTTATTTATTCAGGCAACCAAAAACAGCGAGACGCTTATTATCACACAGACGAAACAACGCAACAGCAAATATTGCAACAAAAAATTACCATTCATCAAAGATTGTTACAAGAAATGCAATATGCCGAGCCACTTGAAAAATCACGCCCTAAAAATTACGGACAGCCCCATTTGCGACAAAGCCCAACGCTACTGCAAAACGCAGTACATATTAACCAAGTGCCGCATATCAACGATATGCCTCATATTAACCAAATGCCACACATTAACGAATTGCCTGTTACAGGGGGTGTTAATGCTATGGCAGAAACCAACATAAAGGACAGCAATAATGAGCGACAACAACGAAATCATCGAGAGCAATCAAACGCAATCGACATTAGGACTTCTTCCCAACGAACAAATCATCAGAAAGGCAGACAGTCTTTGCCTAACTTGCCAACAAGCAGTGGTAACGCACAGCGAAATAGGGCAGGAAAACAAGATGATCGAACAGATTTACTGTATCCCCCAGCATTCGATGACTTGGACAATACAACACAGAAATCGAGTGCGAGCGTGTTCTTGTTACGAAATCAGAGACGCTTAAAACAAAAAACATACAGCACACCGACACAATCGCTTGCCGTATTACAGCGTGCAAGCGATGATTATCACATTAAACAAGCAGATATATTGCATAAAATCAATGCGGTTGATTGTCGTTTGTTGTTAGATATGTGTTCAGTGAAGTATGGCTTATCTACTTCCGACTTTAATATTTCAATCAATCCATACGGCAACGACCGCATTCAAGTAGAGAATAAAACCCTGAACGCCGCTGAATTTCTGCAACAGTATATGAATTTGTCGCACACCGAAAGCGAGCAAATAATTGATAACACCTTGCAACAGCAAAAAATCGGTTTCAGGCAGCGTTCCCCAGTATCAAGTTTAATGTGGGCAAGGTTTAATCGTGAAGAAGCGGCGGCGTTAAAAGATTTTCAAATACTGCGGCAGAAATACCGAGCCGATAAGCAAAAAGTATTTGACCGCAATCGTTTCAAAGTAAATCCGAATGAAAGCAAAGCACAATCGGTTGTGCGGCGTAAATTCATCAATCAAAAGCGAGATTATGAATTAAGCCAGTTGCAGGAACAGTATCGCCCATTGTTCAAAGAACACAAAAAACCCAATGAACGCTATTTAGAATGGTTGCATAAAGAAAGTGTTTCAGGCAGCCTGAACGCTTTGCTTGAACTGCAAAGAGTGTATCCACACTATAAAGAGCGGATTGATGAAGACAATCACTGGTTAGCATTTCAATCAAAAAGCGATGAAATTCCTTACCCAAGACAACACGCTCCCGACTTTGGATTATCGGTGTTTATTCATAAAAACGGCACGCTTGATTATCGAGACGAACACGGTAACACACTGATTAGCAATGCGTATAACGCCGTCATTGTCAAAGAAAAAACCGCAGAAAATATCGCCCGAGCCCTACAAATCGCACAGGCGAAGTTTGGCAAGAATGGTTTTGAAATTGTCAATGCGTCCTTGCGAGATATGGCAACCATTCAGGCAGCAGTGGATAAAACGCAGATTGCGGTGAGTGTGAAAGAGAAAGATAACAAAGTGAAAATTGAAAGGGGTAGATAATTTCAGGCAGCCTGAAAGACTGCCTGAATGCTTATTAAATCAACAAATAAATACAACCGCCCACACAGAATAAAAACCACAGTGCAAAAAAGGTATAAATCGGCACACACACAATAATGAATAGCGTATTGTGGAAAGGACGGCGTTCAGGTTTTGGATAAAATGTGTCATTAAATGCGTGTATTGCCGCATTATATACGGCTTTATCATAATCACTCATTGGCGTTGGCGGAATGTACACAACTTCGGGCTTTAACTTATCCGCAATATAATCACTCACCCAATTACCCAATCGAGACAGCCATACATAAATCGCGGCAATCACCGTTACTGTTGCCAGTAATAACAAGGCAATGTAAGACACAATAAATACCAACAACACAGGCAACCACAGTAAGCCAATAAAGGGATTATCAATCATTTCAGGAAAATCTGCCCAGTTACCTGTTGAAATGCGAAACATAATCTTGCACAAACCAGCAATCGCCCCAGCGGCAAGAGTGAGTAGAAAGGTTTTGACAGGCATTTCTAACTCATCGCCATAAATCAAATGAATAGCCGTGTAGATAATGCCTATCGGCAGTAGATATAAGGCGGTAGAGTAGAAAAAATCCTGAAAAAACAGTGTCCGAAAAGGTTCAGACCACACATAAAAATTGTGAAACTGTTTTGCCAACCAATCAGGCAGAAAATCGGTGATAAACCAAATTAACACCAAAAAAGCAATCAAGCCACCGCCATCATCTTTGGAACTGCTACGCCCCATAGCGTATGATTCATAAAAAGAAAAAGCCATTTTAATTAACTTTATAAATCAATATATGCTATTTTAACATATTTAAATTTGAAAAAATCAGTATAAAAATCTATTTTTGGTTGATTTTAGCGTTCTTTATCATCTTTGTCTTATCAGGTTGCTGTTGTTTGTTGTGGTTTTGCTTGTTGTTCATATCTGTGATTAATCTTCAAAAAATCATCGCTATTATACCTTTTCAGGCAGCCTGAAAAAAAAGCCTGTCGGTAGGGAAGACAGGCAAAAGGGAAGTTGGCGGTTAGTGCTGATAGTGAAACATTGTCTTTCGTATGCGATAAACGCTTGCAAAATCTATATCTTGTTGTACATAAATCTGAATAGTCTTGCCTTCTTCAATGTAAATAATCGGCGGTAAGTTGATATATTGATCTAACACCTTTTCGGCAATATCTTGGGTTGTGTCGGCGGTTTCGCTTTCTACATATACGGTTGATTTTTTATTGCGATCGGCGATTACTTCCATTGTGTCAGAAATCAGCGACACAAGCAGGGCAGAGCCAATTCGCAAACCCCAGCGATTATCCACCTTGCCTGTAACGCCGCTTGCCCCTAATCTGTCTGTACTTGGACTATTCAAATCAATCGCCAAATCAAACGGCGTAATAATTCTGTCCCAAATGATTTGTAAGCGTCTGTTGCCGTGTTTAACACTGCCTGAATACATTCCTGTAATGCGAGAGCCTTTTTCAATCAGCAAGGTTTTGGCGTTGCCTGAATAAATATCGTGGCTTACCACGCACGAAGTAAAGCCGTCTTGTTCGGAAACAATGTTGTTTTCCAACACGCAGGGGATTTTTGTCCCCTTAATCAGCGTTAAATTCATATTTTTAACCATACGCACGGCAACCGCCGCCGCTTGTTGATTGGCGTTTTGCGGATTGCTTTGCATATCACCACTTGCTAATCGCCGTTCTGTTAAGGTTGGCGGTTTGGGTTGGTTGTCATTTGCCACCGCAAAATGTTCAGGCTGCCTGAAATTATCGTTTTCAGGCGGTTTGGTGTTTTTAGGTTGCGTATCATCAGGTTTATTTTCTGCCTGATTATTATTTTGAACACTTGGCGGCGGTGTTGTCGGTTTGCCGATTTTGTCAGGAACACTGCTTACATTACGGACGCTTTCTGTTGCTTGTTCTTGTGGTGCTTTGTGTAACTTCTTTTTCACCCAAGAAGCACCTAATGCACCAAAACCCAACAATAAACCCAAAGCAATAACCACAAATAGTGCCGTTCTTTTGGCAGTATTGGCAACTGATGATGAATTGCTTTGGTTTAATGGGTGTTTGCCGTCTTTTTCTTCGACTTCAAATAAGTCATCATAATTGTGTGGATCATTACTCATAGCGTTCTTTCATTCTTGTCTTGTTGTTGAATGGATTGTTTGTTGTGTTGTCGTTCGGCAGTTTGTGTTTTTTGCTGTTCTGCTGCCGCTGCCTGATGAAAACCTTGCCGTGCTTGCGACATTTTCGGAGCAAAAGTTTCTTTTACTTGTGATAATTGTTGGGCATTCACACTTTTGCCCGCACTGTATATATCAGATAAACTGCGTTCAACGATTTGTTCTATTTCGGTATATGCAGGACTATCGGCAGGGACAAATTCGGAATAGATACTCATAATTTTCTTGTGAGCGTCTTCGATTGTTAAGGAATTTGTCATTAACAACTTATCTGTGGCATTGCTTTCAGGCAGCCCTGTTGTTTCTTTACTTTCTTGATTAGTTGGCACAATTTTTAATGGCTGTTGGTTCTCTTTGTTGATAGACGCTTGCAATGCTTGCTGTTCTAATTTTGTTGGCTGATAACCTTGCACTTCAATGCCACGCCGTGTTGCTTCTTGCCATATTGCGTTTCTAAATTCACGACTGCCACGCCCTAACATTTTGGGCAATTTAATGCTTTGCCAACCGTTTGCTTCGGCTAAATCCAACATTGCTTTTATATCAGGTTCGCCGTTTTTGCTGGTTGCCGTAATGCTGTTCTTTTTAACGATAATCACAGAATTGCCGTCTTGTGAAGAAAACCGCACTACATTATTGCGAAACAGTTTTTTGACTTCTTTGGAATGAACGGCATACTGCGGATTTTTGCTAAAAAACTGTGTGTAATCAGCAATGTGTTGAGAAGTGTCTTTTTTCTTCTCAACTTTAACCGTGCTATCGTTCAGGCTGCCTGAAACTTTTTGCAATAAATCAGCGTTTTCTATGGTGAGTGTTGTCATTGTTTAATCCTTTCTTAACAAAAAATTTCGTTCATTGTTTGCTGTGCGGCTTCAACCACAAAATGACGATGATGACTGTAATATAATCCCTTAAATTCATTGGGGTAATGTTGTTTCATATTGTCGAAATAATGTGTAACATTGGGTTGATTATTATTCAGATTGTCTGAAACTTTTTTGCGATCGTCATTTTTGCGTGGTACTAATCGACCTAACTTTTTGTAATGCAAAAAGTTTTTATCTTTGAAATAACAATTCTTACGGGCTTTAATGGCATACGGCAAACCGTCATAACGAATGATGATTTCTCTTTTTGACATTGCGATTAACTCTTGCGGCAACATTAACGCCCTTGAATTTTGTGTTTCGGTTTGATCGGTTCTGCCTTTACCCATTGTTTTACTGGTGCGTTCTTTGCGTGTGGTTGTGCCAAGCAGTTTGGAGTATTCTTCTGCGTCTTTGTAATCATTCGGTGTATAAAGAATTTTCAACGCACAATTTGACAGAATATTTTGCGTGCCGTGTTCGCCGTAGAGTTCTTTTTCACGCAATTGTGCAGGAGATTGCACAATCAGAAGCATACGCATATTAAACCCAGCCATATACGACACGGCTTTTTTCAAAATCTCAATGCGACCTGGAGCAGTGCCTTCGTCCATTAGTAATAAACACTGATATTTCAATGAGTTATCATCTTGTGGTAGTGTACCAATGCGTGTGTTTTCGTTGATTAACTGCGTGTAAAATAAGTTAATCAAAGGAGCAGCATTTTCTAAATTATCTGTGGAAACGCCTAAATAAATGCTGATTTTTTCACGCCGCACATTGCGTAAATCAAAATCATCGCCATTCATCGCATTTGACACTAATTCACCCTTAAACGGTTCTAATGCGGTGTTGAGTGTGAATAACACACTCAAAAAGGTTTTATCGGCAGCTGCGATTGTGGCGTTAATGGTGCGTTTGGTTTGTTCGGATACAAAAGAAGCGGTAAGCAAATTGGCAAAATAGTCGCTTGCATTTTCACCGTCTGCCCCTGTGGTGAGATTGTATATTTCACGAATGGTTGGTACAAACGATTTATCGTGCTGTTCTTTGTCCAAACAATACAGCATTAAGCCGTTAAACAAATTGCGAGCGGCGTTTTCCCATACTGGATCTTCGGCTTTGTTGGGAATTAAGGATTGTGAGATTTTTTTAATATCGTCTTCACGCAAATGATAATCACGGCGAATATAGGAACACGGATTCCATTTTGCCGTTCGTCCTTCAGGGTCAAACGGACTGAATAAATACACTTTATGCCCATTCGCACGGCGATATGCAGCGGTTACATTAAACAATTCTTGTTTAATATCCAACACAACCATTGAATGATCGTAGGACAAAGCAACAGGATCAACCACACCTGTACCTTTGCCTGAACGAGTGGGAGCGGCAAGATATACAAATTCTTGCCCTGATAAGCCAAGATAACGATTGCCCACTTTACCGACAATAATTGCGTCATCGGCAAACAAACCGCCTTGTTTGACTTTTTTATTGTCGATCCACAATCCTGCCTGTGTTATTTCGTTGTTATTCGCAAAGCGAGCCGAGCCATACAGTGCTTGTTTTGGATTCATCAACCCTGCAATCGCTAAAAAGATAAGAAAAAATGCACCGCCCATAATAATGCACGCCCATTTGAATGCGTCAGGGTGAGCGGTTTTGTCGGCGGCAAATATGCTAAACAAGCCGATTTGCTGTATTTCAGGCAGCCTAAATGTCGTAATACCGTGCATTTTGGCATTACCTATGGCAACAAACAGGCGGAATAGATAGCCCGCACCAAAAATCGCTATCAACGCTAAAACAACCAGCAATATCAGTAAAATAATTGCTTTTTTAGGAGAGTTTTCCATTGTTATAAACTCCTACCGTCATCACCTTTGTTGTGATTGCGATTATTTTCAGGCAGCGTTGCCGACTTTTTTGCTACTGTGTTGTTTGTATCAATGCGTTCTTTGAATGCTTGCACCGTTTGAGTGTTATTGCCGTTTTGCGATAGGTCATATCGCAAACGATCATTCCAATCGGTGTTTGCACCATTGATAGCAGGAGCAACAACCGTCTTAAATTGTTGCGGATATGCTTCATTAACTTTATTTGCACCCACCAATCCTGCATTTTTACCGTTAGGTTTTTGTTCGTTGGCTATATCATTATCGGCGGCAATGATTTTTTGTGTATCAGGAAAATTCTGCACCACTTTGCCAGCAACATTATGCAAATTACCGCTATCTACCGCCGCCAATACCAACACTTGATTTTTGCCGTATATTTCACTTGCAATTTGATGAACGCTATCCGCTGTTGCTACACCTTCAGCGATAATCACCGCTTGCGGCGTTTTGGTATTGCCAATCGAGTAATACGCTCCGACTTTTGCCGCTTGGCTCATCAGGCGTTTTTTACTGCTGTCATAGGCTGGTATCATCTGCAAATTCGCAATTTTTCCTTTGTGATACAAAGGCACAATGGTTGAACCGTCATCAAGGCGTTTGAGTTTGCTCAAATCGCTAATGCCTTTATTTTTAATATAGGGATCATCAGGTTTTGCCGCTTCTAATCCACTATACGCCGCCGCCGCTGTTGCGGCACGAATATCTTGAACCTGTTGCATAGCGGTATTTTGTGCGATTGTTTGCCAATCTTTTTGTCGCATATTTGCCTTGTAATCAGATAACGGCACTTTGGCGGCAAGTTGCGTATCCCCTGCCACTTTATCTGTCCAACTCAAACTATCACCTGTACTGTAATTTTTAGCACAGCCGCCGATTGATCCGTCATCATTACGGAACAGTTTATAAGCACCGTCATCATTGTTTTTACCTTTGCCCTGCAACGGCACACGCACCCATTTGCCAAACTCTTCTTTGAAATGAGACATATCCAAACCGATTGTTTGTGCATATTGACTAAAATCGCTTAATGGTTTGCGGCTACCTGAAATCATTGCAGGTTGTTCAGGCAAAAATTGCCGTAATTTGGGCGTTATTTCTTCGGCATACCAGCCTTTTAATTCAGGGTCATACTTTGCCCCTGCTGCTTTGGCAGCGTCTTTATTGTCAAAATCAACCGCTAAATAGGTGCGAGACTTGGCAATTTCGTCAATCATCTGCGTGATTTGCGTTTCAGGCACTGTGGCAAACATTACCTGTTCTTGAAACACCGCAGGATTAGAAAGATTTTTAACTAAATTTTCTGTTGGTTTTTCTGTGTCTTTCTGCGGTTCTTCTTTATTTATATTTACATTATCAGTGGCATTTTTTTGCGATTGATTGATATTCTCCTGATTTTGCACAAAATTTTTTGGCTCATCAACTGATGATTGTTTTTGTTCAGGGCTGCCTGAAAGGTTTTGGCTTTCGCCGAACTTCGTTTCAGGTTGCCTGTTTTCTACTCCGTCATTCGCCCCCTGCACAGCAGGTGCAGAATCTTGGACGGTGTTATTTTCAGGCAGCCTTTCATTCATCATCTGCTGCAATTCTTCGCCTGTTTTAATGCCTTTGTAGTAATCCATATCGGAATAATCAATGTGTTTGCCTAAATAGGCTTCCACTTTGTTGTGAATTTTCCATTCAATCAGGCGATTGTGTTCGTTGATTTCTTCCAAACGAGCGGTGTCATTTGTTTGTTCATACAAACCTTGCAGAGTTTGAATAGCCTTATGCTGTTCAAAATACGGTTGCAGTTCTTTTAATTGTTCAGGGTTAAGTTGCAATAACTCTTGATTAAAAGTAGCAGTTCTATCCGCTAAACCTTTATGCGTAAATTGAAAATCAAGGCTTTCAACTTCTATTTGATGATGAACTTCTTTGACTTTCTCCGTTAAATCATTGCCCAACGGAGCAACAGTCGCAGGAGTGGCAGAACCGTCTGAACCGCCACGAGAATAATCATCATCTTTCAGGTTGCCTAAATTTTCAGGTAGCCTGTTTTCTAAATAATGCTGTTCTGCGGCTTTCTGTGCAGTTTTGAAATCTGCATACTCGCCAAGCTCATTATCGTCTATTTTTAATTTCCAAGTATCGTTATATCGATCAGAAGAAACAATAGAGTACGCCCCACTTTTGTAATGATGACCAATATGAGTACGATTTACATTTGACCAGTGCAATATCTCATTTTCAGGCAGCCTGTTTTGTTCAATCACACTATGTTTTTGCATTATGGCAATGGTTTCATCAACCAAGTCAGATAAATGTTGTTCAACGGTTTTTTCTTGTTTCAAGATTTGTTGTTGCAAGCGTTCGCCAAAAATATGACGAACTTTCTTGCTTTCTTCAATCCTAATTTTTGGATAAATTTCATCAGCAACTGCTTTTTTAGCGTTATCAACTTCTGCTTGCTGTGCAATGCGTTCAATTAAGCCGTTGCGTGTTTCTTGTGTTAGATATTGCGACAAATTCGACAAATCATCGTGATACGAAATACCGCAACTCGCTATATAGCAAAACAAACCGCCATTGTTTCTGCCTAATTCATATTGCCGTAAGTTAATGCTATTCACAGCAACGCCGTCAGCATTACAAATTTCAAAACGCTGTACAAATTCTTCACCATTACGGCTGATTTCATTGTCTAAATGCGTAAAAATCATTTCTGCCGCCTGAATACTCATTTTATGCGTGCCTGATAACGGCGGATAGTGCGGATAATCTTCACTGTCAAAAGCACTAACAATAACAAACGGCTCACCGTCTTTAACTGGATATTTCGCCATTGTTTCACCAATAAATAAATGGTGTTCTTCTTGTTCTGTCATTACATTTTCAGGTTGCTCTTCCATTTTGTTGCCTTTCTGTTGTTCAATTTGTTGATTTATCTCAACTTCTAATTCACGAATATTGACTTTGAGATAGTTTTGCAGTATTCTGCCTATATCTCCTGAATACAACTTGTGAGATCGCTCGGATACTTCGGTATCAGCACTTGGGAAAGGGTATTCAGGGGTATTTTTTTGCTCAAAATCTTTTTCTAAAATCTTTTCCCTAATCATTACACTGTGTAGATACATTCTTTGCGTATTCATATCCTTACGAACTAATACGCTTACAATATCCACTTGGTTTTCAATCGTTACAGGGGCAGCGATAAAGTAATGGTCTTGTTTTTCGACTTGTGTATGTGCAACAACAACGCCTTGTTCAATCACATCTTTAATCGCACGAATGGCTTCAATTTTGAAAGGATTTAATCCGTGTTCAAAAGTGTCTTTTGCGGATTGCCTATTAACAACAATTTCGCCTAATTCAGGACTTACAACCTTGTATCCCCAATCGTTAAAAATCTCATCTGTCGCCCATTTACGCAGGGCAGATTTACCTTGTCCGTGCGGAGCAAGTCTGTCGTTAATCACACAAACAGGCTCACCTTGCAAACACTTGGCTATGCGTAGTGTTCGTTGCCTTTCTTCAATCGTTTGTAGTGCGTTCAGGTTGCCTATATCTTGAAAATTTTCTTTTGTCGTCATTGTTGGCAAAACAATATTGTGTTGCCGTGCGAAGTGTTGCCATTGTTGTGTGGAGCGTATATCGTTGATGAGTTTTTCAATACTCATTCCACGCTCAAAGTGCAAGCATTCTTTGCCTTGCAGCATAGCCACAATTTCACTTTGAATACGCAAACTCTCTTTTTTACCGTGAATGCGTCCATTCATCGAAAAAGTCGCCAAACTTTCGGCATTGTGTCGCAGTAAAATGTTGATATGCGGCGTTTTGTCGCTTTGTTCGCCAAATTTAACAACTTCCGCTTTCTGCTCTTTGGGCGAATACAGCATACCTAACGCAGTCGGGCTGTCAGTAATCACAAGGTTTGTGCGTTTGAATGCTTCCACTTCACGGCGGCGTTGTTCGCCTGTAACCGTGATTTGGTCTTTCAGTTCATCAGTTCTACCCTGCTGTATTAACTCTGTCGCATATTCTGCGATATATTCACAGTCAATACCGTTTTCGTGCAAGATTGTCGTTATATTTTGGGCAGTAAAACTCTTGCCTGTCGCAGGAGAACCATAGACATTGATAAGCAACTTGGTATCAATGCTGCCTGAAACTGTTTCTGACTTATTTTCTTCCGCCATATTCTTTAATCATCAATAAACTCACGCACTTCTGCGGTGATTTTGATTTCAAAACTGCTGTAATCTCTGCCTAACAGATTTTTTCTGTCATGGTAATAAACCGTTTTTTCTACCGTGTTGTTTTGCGGATTGTCCAAATATCTTTGGATAATCTCTAACAAGGTAAATTCATCTTTATCAAGTGGTTTTGGTTTTCTAAACATTGCTAATCCTTTCAGGTTGCCTATTCAGACAATGCTTTTTCTTTTTGTTCTAACCACATAGTGTAATAACCGCAAACGGTTATAATCAAAACGACCACAGGGAACATAAGCAATATCAAGCCCGAAATAAGCAAGTAAAACAATTCATCACCCAAAGAGTAAAAAATCATAGAAATCAATAAACTAAAAAGATTAGCGTAAGCAAGAGATTGAAGAAAATTCAATATCTTGTGAATGGTGTCTAATCTTTTTCTGATTTGTTCTATGGTCATTTTTTATCCTTTCAGGCAGCCTTACTCTTCCAAGCCTTGCAGGGCTTGTTGATATTCCGCTTGTGCGTCAAGTAAGGCTTGATCGTTGTCGTTTGTTTCTGCGTTCGTTGGCGTGGCGTTCAGGCTGCCTGAAACGCTGTTTTGCGTGCTTTTTCCTTTGGCAGACGCTTTGGGTTCAACCGTTCGCCGTGTGCCAAATAGTGTGGTTTTACGGCGGTTTTCTCTTATGCCTTTGGTGCTGTTGCGGCGAATTTCTACCGCTTCTTCGTCCAAGCGAATAATCAAATGCTGATACACGCCGTGTAAAACGGTTTTGCCGAATTTGTCGGTGTGGCTGTTAATCAGATACGGTTTTTTCTTTTTGTCCAAGCGGTAAATCGTGCCGCGTGGCGTGCCGTCTTTGAACTTGATATAGGTTAGAACGCCGTCATCGTAAATCTGTGTCGGCGTAATTTCTTCTGCGTTATCAGTCCTGCGATAGTCGTAATCGTAAAAGCGAAAATCTCGAATAGCGTCAGGGCTGCCTGAAAACATATCGCTACCGTCATCAAAATACTTAAAACGAGTGGAATAAGTCGCTCTTGCGTTATTGGGGTTTTTCGTCCAGTTGGTGTTACCTTCAACAAGCAAAATCACATAATCGCGTTTGTCGGTATGCACCAAGAGATTGGTTTCAGGCTGTGAAGTTTTACTTCTAAATACCAAAATATTGCCACCTGCGGTTACTTCGCTTACCCACGCATCGCCAAAGCCGAAACGGTGATACTCCACACTTTCGCCGTCTTCAAAAATAATCTCCGACACAATTCCAGGTGCTGTGGGTATGGTGTAAGTCTTGTCTTTGTCATACGATACATAGCGAATGCCATTGACTACCGTACCGCTTGGCGTATGGCGTTTGGCAGTTTTTTTAACGGCTTTTTTGGCAGATTTTGTAACTGGTTTGGCGACTTCATCAACACTTGCATTGGCAAGTGTTGAAATGGTGAAAAATGAAGTCAGAAGTAGGGTTAGGGCGGTTTTTTTCATTGTTTTTCTCCTTGTGTGTTATTGCCTTGTTCTTTGCCGTCATTCTGAACCTGCGTAGCAGGTGAAGAATCTTGTTGCTTGCTTTGAGATTCTTCGCCTAACGGCTCAAAATGACGAGTAGGGTTTTCAGCTTGCCCTTGTGTTGTGTTCAGGTTGCCTGAATTGTCCGTAACCGCAGGGGGAACACCTTTATTTTCATTTGCGGTTACGGTTTCAGGTTCTTTGGGAGAAACGCTTGCATTGTTCAGGTTGCCTGAAATCGCCACATTCGCAGGGGAAACGCCGTCCTGCGAAGTGGTTTCAGGTTTTGGAGAATGGCTTTCAGGCGACACAGTCGGCGTGGCAATCTCATTTTGTTGCGTTACTGGATAAAACTCTTGCGGTTCAGGAAAGTTTTCTGTGCGTTGATCAAACGCATATTGATACGCCGTAACCGTAAAACCCAAAGGATTGGTATTGCGTGATTGTTCGTCCATTCTTAAATGTTCATCATACGCAAAAGATATGGTTACTGTGCCTGTGGAGCGTTCTTCAATGTTGTCGCCTGAACGGACAACCTTTTCAACCCTTGCCTGCATAATGCGACCTATGTTTTTGCCGTTGTAATCGGTTTTGGTTGGCATTAAATTCATCGAGTGAATAATCACTTCCAACACTTTACCTTTGCCTATGCGTTCTTCAATGTTATGCGGCGGTTCAAATTTTTTAGCGTAATCCTTAAAAACATCAGGCGTTGAATACATTTGTACCGTCTTCCAAGCGTCCCTTACGGTGTAATGGTTATAACTGTCGTGTGCAATAATGTATTGTTGAACAAAATACTTGTTCAACGCTTCACTTGCTAACATTTTTTTTACATTGCCTGATTGAAAATCAGACAAAGTGGTAATTTCAGATGGATAGCCTGTGTTTTTATCAACAACCAAAAGACGCACTTCGGTTCTTTTTAAGGGTGTCATCGCAAAAATCGCCCCTACCAAAACCACACACAAACCACACGCCACCGCCGCTACAAGCCAAGCGGTTTTGCGTGATTTTTCGTTTAATTCTTCAAGAATTTGTTCAAAATGTCTCATTGCCAAACCCCTGCTTGATTTTGTGTATTTACAGGTTGCCATTTACCTTTGGGAAAAACCTGATTTTCATACGATTTGCCCGTAGTCGTACAAGCCGATAAAACGGCAATCGTTATAATGAAACCAAAAATTCTAAAAGTATTCATTTTTGATACTCCAACATTATTAACTATTGATTTTATCATATTTTAATCAACTAAAATTTGATTATTAGGCGAAAAAAGGGAGCGTGGTTTAAAACCAACCCTTTTTTACAAGTCGGAAAAGAAATTTATCCGACTTGGTTTGTTTATTTACCTTTACCGATTGAAATATGACTCTTTTGTTTTCTTATTGCTGCGATTTGTTTGGCACGATTTTGAGCAGATTTATTTCTGTTATAGGCATATTTTGTATTAGCACGATTGCGTAAATCATTCGGCAAATCACGCAGATTTTTTGCATTAGATCCAAAGGTTTGTGCTCCGCCTTTTGCCATACCAAAGGAGCGACCCATAGCTATTGCCACTGCTGCCGCTGTGCCGTCTGCAATATTACCCGAGCCAAACCACGCAGACGCAATATCACCCACACGAGCAATAATAACAGCCAAAGCCACGCACACAAAAAAAGAACCAAACACATTTGCCCAAGAAACACCGTCTTGCCATAATAAATCTAAAATGGTGAGTAAAATTTTGGCAGAAAACATTATCACCACATACGACATACCCAAACCCAAGGTATAATTTAACCAACTTTGAAACCAGCCACGCGTTTTGTCAAAGGCGGCAAACATTAAAAATAAAGGACCGAAACCCAAACCCAACATAAAGCCAATTTTGGTGATTAACAAAACCTTGGTTAGGGCGATTGCGATATACATTAAACCAGCCGTGATAATCATTAGCTTGATGAATATTACGACAACACTCCATATGCCTGTGAAAGCATTAACCGCAGTGCTGGCTACATTTACTGCGGGGACAATAATTTTTACCCACTTAAATAAAGCATTTCCTATCTTTTTTGCCCGACTTGTTGAGGGATCATTTTGCGGTGCGACAGTATTGGTGTTTAATTTATCCAAACCGTCAAAGGCGACAATCATTTTATTTTCGACAATCGTCAATGCCTTGTTTTCGCCTGATAAATCCTTTGCCATTGCGATAGGCGTTTCTTTCATTACATTTTGCACATCAGACAAGAAATAACTTGAAGTACCTGCAACAAACAAAATCGACATTTTGATTGCTGCGTCTTTTAAAAAAGCAGGAAGCGGATCGGACACAAAACCGCCCATAATCATATACGCACGATACAACAACCAAATCATCATTGTTGGTGCAGCAATAAACATTACACCTGTACACAAAACATTAACAGGTTGTGTTGCTAATTGTGTAATAACTAATTCTGCTTTATCTGATAAATTGGTGAGTATTGTAAAACCGTCCATTTCTCAATTCCTTATTATTTCTTATTGCCTAATGCTTGGCGATCTTCGTATATTGCTTGATCAATTTTTGCTAATTCAAGCTGTACATACGCTTCGGTTGCATTGATACAATTAGGTGTTTTGCCTAATGTACCTGGATCGTTTTTGCACGCTTGTACGGTATCTGTTAATACTTGATTATTTTCAGGTTGCTTAAACCAATCCACAGTATGAACTTCTTCGGCGGATTTACCGCAAGCGGCTAAAAAAGCGGTTGCAACAATTATCATCAAAAGACTTTTTTTCATAGAAAACTCCCAAAGATGAAAGGATTATAAAAAGACGGTTTTACAGGTTGCTTGAATAGCACAGCAACCTGTTCTTGTCAATTATTGAAATAAATCAGAATAACCGCTATCGCCGTCTGTTTCTTTAACAGAATTTGCTAATGCTTGACGATCTTCCCAAATCGTTTGTGATATTTTTTCTAAATTTTGTTTGGCAGCAATTTCCCTTTGTGCCTGTTGCAAGCGATTAAAGTTTTCCGTTTGAATGGCAAGCAACTGGATTTTGTTTTGTTGCAAGGCAATGGCTGCCTGAACTTCGGCGATTGATTTACTATCCACTGCTGCTGCTGCTTTTTTCTGCAAAATATCAATGTTGTTCAGTTCGTCTTCAAACTTTTTGCTCAACTTTTCGCTAAAATCCAACTTCACAATCTCGCTCAAAGAAGCGTTTTGGCACATTTCTTTGTTTTTAGCGTCTTGGCAAAGTTTGTCCAAGCCGTCAAAATATTGTTCGGCACGGCTTAAAATCTTGTCAGGATTGCCGCTCATCAAGTCTTCAAAACTATTCACCAAATCACGCACATCAGGATCGTAAGACACTAATTTTTTCAAACCACTCAATGCGTTATGTGTGTCTTTGAGTTGTTTGAGTTCGTTTGCATAGTGCTTAATGGTGTCTGCCCATTGCTTGACTTCCTTGCCCATTTGAATAACTTCTTTGGCGTAATGAATGGCGTCTTGTCCATTAGAAATGCCATCAACGACAGGAATGCCGCCAGCGGTTGCAGTGGCAAAAGTGGCTGTTAATACAGCGGTTAAAATCAGTTTATTCAGTTTCATTTCAGTTCTCCAAAATGGATTAAAATTTATGCAGAAAATTTTTTTCTACACGAGTTCGTTTGTTGCAAAAAACGCAACACTTTGCGTTCAGGCAGCCTGAACTTCATCATCATCATTTCCTTGTGTTTCTTCATTCAATTCTTCACGCAAAACATACGAACCAACTTCTTTAACGGTTTCGTAATATTTTTCTAACCATTCATCGCCATATTGCTTTTGCAGTTTTTCGGCGTGTAATGCCCGTGCAAGGCTGCCTGAAAGCACATCAACCGCTCGCACGCCTTTGAGATTTAATTTGCAATGCGTGCTTTCGCCTGATTGCCGCACCAAAAATTGACGGCTTTTGGGGTTCATATCTTTGATGATTTGAAACTCTTCTTCACTCAACTTTAAGCCGCCTATGTAGTCTTCTTTTTTCGCTTTGGGATTGGGTAACAGAATTTGTGTAACCGTTTGTTCAACCAATACTTTGGTTTCTTCTTCACGAAAAAAGTCGGCAGGAGATTGTGTGGTGAGTATCAAAATGCCATTTTGCTTACGAATGGTGCGTTCTTTGTTCTCAATAAAACGAGCAAAAGTTGGATCGGACAGCGGTTTCCACGCTTCATCAAGGCTGATAATCACAGGCTTGCCGTCTAACATTAACTCTATGCGGTAAAACAGATACATTAAAATTGGCGTACGAATGGCTTCAATATCCAAAAAATCAGTGTAATCAATGCCAACAATATTGCCGTCTAATGAAAAATTATCATCGACATTGTTAAATACCCACGCATATTCACCTGTTGCCCACGAAGTTAAGCGTTGGCGTATGCCGTTGTCGCCGTCAATAAACAAATTGC
Source organism: Neisseriaceae bacterium (assembly GCA_017458185.1). Classification (GTDB taxonomy): domain Bacteria; phylum Pseudomonadota; class Gammaproteobacteria; order Burkholderiales; family Neisseriaceae; genus RGIG9985. Next base: position 14,922 of record JAFTFY010000007.1, on the reverse strand, counting down.
GAAACGCACTAATTTTGCGGTGTTCTTTGTCTGATGACATTGTTTGCGTTATGGCTTCTTCAACTTCGTTCTTCTCTTTTACAGTTAAAGGGCTGCCTGAACTTTCTAAAATGGCTGTCATCAACTCCAATAAAAACGCTCTGTTTTGTGGTGTGTTAGGCAACTGAAATGGATTAAACCCAGTCGCTGTACCTTGTTGTATGCGGCTGTATTTGCCGTTCATTGCTTTAACAAAAACGCTTGAACCTAAATCTTTATCAAAAATAATGGTCTTTGGCTTATTAGCAAATCGTTGTGCTTGGGCAAGTAAGAATGACAGCAACACGGTTTTACCTGCCCCAGTCATACCTGCGATTAAGGTATTACCCACTGCTAATGCCCCTGTTGCGTCTTCGCCTTGTTCGGTGTCGTGAAAATTGAAGTAAAAAACTTCATCAGACACGGTGCGAAACATTGTGATTGCTTGTCCCCACGGATTACCAAATTGTTTGCCACAAGAGGTAACTTGATACGGCAAAATTTGACAGGCATTCTGATTGGTGAGTTTGCATTCTCTTGGCTGAAAGGAAACATTACCCGGTAAAGCACTAAACCAAGCGTACAATTTAGCTAACTTAAAAGGAGCAGCAGTAAAACCGCATTCGCTAAATATGGCTTGTGCTTCACTGGCTTTTTGTTTCAAGTCTTCCAAATTGTCAGAAATTAGAGCTGCCTGAAAATAATATTCGCCTAAAATGGTGTTATCTGCGGTTACATTTTCTCTTGCTTCTTCAAAATCTTCTAATTCGCTATCGGTTACGCTATCGGAACTTGCCAAGCGTCTGTGTTCTCTTTCTAACCAATCTTTAGCTTCGTCTTTGTTAATTGGTTGAAAGGTTTGCGACACAATCATTCGCCAAGGCAGGGTAAGGAATTTTTGAATAATCCCTGCATAAGTTGCCGCAGGATACGCCGCAAACGATAAAATTGTGGCATATTGCGGGGCGTGTCCTGCTGTATCAATTTGAATGTATTCGCTATCACCTAATGTAAAATATGCTTTGGGTAAATATTCGCTAATTTGTGCTTTCATTATCGGCACAGGTATATCGTCTAAATTCAACAACAGTGATAAAAATGTAAGCACTTCACTATACACAACACCGCCTGTTTCATAACACGATAAAATTTTTGCTCCATAGTCGGAAAAGTATTCTTGCACCAAGTTTTTCATTTTACCCAATGCTTCAATCGCCATTTCTTGGTGTTCGATAATGGTTTTACGCGTTGGTCTGAAACCTGTTGATAATTTGCCATAACGCAATGGCTTGTAAATTACCGATAAATAATATTCTGTACCAATAATCGGCGTTGAATAAATAGCATTTTTTAAATAATCATTATCTAATTCGTGTGCAAATGATTGACGCTCAAATGTTTCAGGTAGCCCTGCTTTGATATTGCGTTTCACACAATGAGCGTGCATATATAAATTATGCCGATACGGTGCTTTTAACTGTGCGACAAATTTAGACATTTGCCGTATGCGACTGTCGATAATATCTTGTTCTATGCCAATATAAGCAACGCCCGATAATTTAAAACTCATCAAATACGCACCGCCCTTAATTTTGATAATTTCAGGTGTGATATGCGATGAATACGGTGTCCATTCTGCGGCAGAAAATACAGCCATAGTTTTAATACTCCATAAATTTTGCCGAACGCATTGCACTTGGCGGCACAATACGAATGGTTTGTTGTTTGTAATGCAAAGCCGATAAACGGTTTTGCCGTGTGAGTATCAATTCTTTTAAGTTCATACCCCATATTTTCAGTTGCTGATCGTCTTGCCGTGTTTGATCTTTCATAACGATATACACCACAATAAACGGCGACAGAGCAACAAAAAAACCTATAAAACCAAAAATCATCAACGACCACATTCCGATGAGTGCAAAAGGAAAAAACGCCATACCCAAAGCCAACATAGGCACGCCAAACAACATTGTCGGTTTGGTTGCCCCACGGAAAATATCGTAAATTTCAGGTTCAAAATCGTCCATTGCTTACCCCTTTCAGGCAGCCTGAAAAGGTTTCAGGCTACCTGAACATTGTTTTACGGATTGGTACTAGTAGAATTTGCAGTACCAAAGAACATATCTACAATATGCCCACTTGCCGCAAAAATAATCGCACCGATAATCCAGTTTTTACAGTCTTGCAAGCGTTTGCCGCCCCACATTACTTCATAAGCAATCCACAGCAATAAAATGGTTGCAATTCCACCGCCAATCCATTTCAAACCAGTAATAATCTGATCCAAAAAACTTTTGGTTTCTGTCGCCCAAGCAGGAGTGGCATAAACAGCGGCAAATGGTAAGCATAAAAAGAAAGCAAGTATCCATTCCTTGATTTCCTTGCGATTAAGTTTTGATATAGCGTTGCTATTTTTTTTGTTCATATGAGTAATCCTTAAAAATAATTTAAAAAGAAGAAGAAAGCCTCGCTTGAGTTAAACTCATACGAACGCTGGTAAAGGCTTTGGGGATTTTGTTTTGTGTCGTAGCCTTGGCATACGGCACAAAAACAATCGGTTGCGAAGATACGGTTTTTTTCATCGCTTGCATTTCAGTCGGAATAGGTTTATTCAGGTTGCTTACAACCTTTGCTACATAACCGTGTTTGAAACCTGTAACCGCATTACCGCTGTAATAGCACGAATAGGCTTTTTGCCAATCTTGGTGCTGTTTGAAACAGTCTTGCAAAATTTTTGCCCCTGCATTCAAATTGTCGCAGGTGTCAAACATATTTTTTTCACTCAAACCGTATCTCTTAAAATTTGTGCGATTAACCTGTGCGACACCCACAGAATAATTTTTTCCTGTGCTTTCCAACATTCGCACGGTTGCAATCGCTTGCTGTTCGTTTTCAGGTTGCCTATTCAAAAAACCGCCCACAACACCAATCGCATATTGCCGTACCGAACTTTCGGTACGCACAATCGCTGCAATCTGTTCTTGCGGTATATCTGTGTTGATTTGACAACCTAAAAATTCAATCATTATTTTATTTCCCTGTTGAAGTTTTTTTCCTGATAACTATTGCTTTTCTTCTGTTTCTATTAAATCGTCTTGGTGTTTTTTCGATTAAATCCTTAAAAAACGCTTCGTAGTCTTCTGCTATTGGTTGGCTTTTACAACGCGGACAGCCGTAAATTTGTTTCATCTCTTTGAGTGGATACAATTCAGGCTGTAAGTCGTGTGGTTTAACTTCGCAATTTGTTTCCCAGTAAATTTTCCAAATCAGTTCAGGTTTGATATTTTTTTGTCCTTTTAACCAAGCACTTACTGCTTGACCTGATACACCTAATTTCTTGGCAAACAAGTTATTGGTTATATTTTCCTTAATCAACCAGTATTTCAACTTCATCGTTAAACACTCTACAAAATCAACTAATATTCACATTGTAAAATGATTTTTTGTAAATGTAAATAATACAAAGGCGAGAAAATTGAAAATCTTGAAAGAATGTCCTATTTTTTGTAGAATTCACGCCTATATCAGCGTAAATCAGAAATATCAATATGAGAAAACAAAGCCCAAAAATCATCACGCCTGAAAATCTACGCCGTGCTTTTGAGCGAATGGGTTTAGGAAATCGGGGCGTGCAAGTGATTATTGCCGAAAAATTAGGCGTAACTTCGCAAGCGGTAAATCGTTGGATGATGCCCAGTATCGAAACACAACCATCGCTTGACAAACTAATTAAAATCGCCGAATTAGCCAATATGACTTTGGACGAACTGATTTTAGGCGAAGAACGCAGTTTAAGAATACCGTTATTAAACTGCTTCGCAGACGCAGTGGCATTTTGCAACGGCGAAACGATTGCCAACAAAAATAAACTGCCATTCGTTAGCGATGACCTTAAACACGGCTTTGCGGTGCGATTAGACGATGAAAGTATGTCGCCCGCCGTAGGTAAAAGTTATCCACAACAGACTTTGCTTGTCTTTGATACGGATAAAAACGCCCCTAAACACGAAGATTTTGTATTTGCGATTATCAATCACAATAATCAGCAAACAGGCGTATTTCGCCGTTTTGTTGAAGTAGGCGGTATCAGCCAGTTAATCGCCCTAAACCCTTTGTATCCCAAAATTGAAAGCAATTTTACGGTTGTCGCTACACTGTCGTACGCCATATTAGACTGATCAAAAAAGTCGGAGAATGTTTGTTGCATTTTCCGACTTTTTTAATCTTTCAGGCAGCCTGAACGGTGTTTTTAGCGTTCTCTATCATCTTTATCTTGAATGCGTGCTTGTTTCGGCGTTTGTGCTTGTTCTTTTGCCATTGCTTGACGCACATTATTGCGTGCGTGTTTAAAATTCTGTAAAAAACTTTCTCTAAATGTTTGCAGTTGTTTTCTGTTCAAACTTTCGCCTTTTTGGTATTGCTCATCTACCTGTTGTTTTGTGTCCTGTTCTACTTCTTGATACGCAGGGCTGTTCTTTTCAATCCGTTGTGCATAAATCGACATTAACGCTTGATAGGCTTCTTCTTTGGTTAATGAATGATTTTCTTCCTTGACTTGATTTGTTATAACAAGACTTTGTTGTGATTTTTCTTTGTATTCTTCGCTAAATTGTTGTGCTTTTTGTTGAAACAGCGGTAAATCCGCACCTGTGATAAAACGGCGTGGATCGTAAATGGTTTGTAATTCAGTCGTGATTTGCTGTTGCATTGCCTGTTGTGCCGTATTATCAGTTGGCATAAATTGCGAATAAATCGGCAATAAAGCGTTTTGGGCTTCTGTGCGTGTCATTGGTGCGTGTAAGTGTGTCCATTCTCTTGCTGCCTGAACTGTTTCAGCGTCAATGTATAAATTCGGATTAACCGATAAATCAGGAAACGCTTGACTTAAATAGCGTTCTGTTTTATCATAATCGACATACAAAAGGCTTGTGTCTAACGATAGTAAAGAAACCACTTGAAGAGGCGTAATGCTATCGGGTGCTGTATCAGCACTAAACACGAGCCTTTGTTGTTTTCCAAAATCCAGAGTTGGATAAATATGCGGTGGAAACTTTAAAACACCGCCCCATATTTGTTCAAAGCGTTCTGTCTTACTGTAATCCCAACATAGAATATCGTAATTTAACATATCCTGAAAACCTAACAAATTTTTATCATATGTGCTTGGCATTTTTAAGCCTAAATTTCCATTAGGTAATGTGATGATATGTGTTGTAATGATGATAGGATTACCTTTGAATTGCAAGTCCGTAACAAAAACAAAGCCTTGTTTAGGTGCATTATCTGATGATTTAAGAATACCAATAGGATTATTTAAATAGTAAGGAACTTTTAGCATTATTGCGGCAGGAAGAAAATGCGGATTGCGTCCTTGACCTAACATATCTTTTCGTAAAACAACAGGATCGGTATATATTCGCAAGTTACCTATATCAGTTAAAACACGAAATAATGGGGGTGTATATCCCATAAGAATAGGCGTAATTTTTTTATTCGTTTTCACAGCATTCACCGCTTTTGCATACGCCGATACAGGACTTTCATCAAGTCCTACTGTTGGCATTCTATGCGGTTCTTGGTTTTTGTTGTTACTCATAGCGTTCAATCTATTCAAAATTGTCGTTATTATACAATGTTCAGGTTGCCTGAAATACCATAAAAAAAAGCCCATTGGGAGATATGGGCGAAAGAACATTGTTGTGTTCAATTAGTTAAATCGATAGTTCAGGCAACCTGAAAACTGCGGATTGTACTTGGAAACAAAAAACTTTCAGGCTGCCTGAAAAACTTACAATACCCACTTGCCAGCAACGCACCGTTCCACTTGTTCAATGCGTGCATTATTCCAGTTGCTTTGAACACGGCGATTGTCGTTTGTGTTGTTATAAACAAGTTTTGCTTCTTTAACCGTTTGCGTACATTTCCATTTAGGCTGTTCTATATTGGTGTAATTGTGTGTGTAATACGCTTTACAGTAAGACGGCAACTGCGGATTGCAACTGATTTTATTCTCATCACCACCCCAAAAACGATTATTGCGGCATTGTTGCCAAGCGTTTTGATTGAGACTTGCTAAATCACAACGACCTGCACCGTTCGCAATCGCATTCACCAATGACGGCATTTGTTTATCATCATCAACCGCAGGACAAAGACTTAAAAACGCCTTGCGTGCTTTAAGTGTATCTTTCAAATGCTTATGACTAATATCAAAATAACGATGAAGAGACGGATTGCATTCACTTGGGCGTTCTGATGACGACAAACAAAGCAAAGCTTCACACGCTAATTTTGTATCGCCTGTTAATTCTTTCTTGACTTCTTCTTTAATTGTGTCTTTCAGGCTGCCTGAAAAGGCAGGAGATGAAACCAAAATCGCCAAAATCGGTAACAAAGCAAGGTTTTTCATAGCAATCCTTTGAAATCAATATTTATTTACATATTATAATACAAAAACAATAAATTGTTTCTATATTTTAAAAGGGAAAAGCCGCCGAAAAATCGGCGACTTAATTGATTTACAAAAGATACCAGCGTTGAATCAGAAGCAAATCAATGTAAAATATTATAATGTAATGAAAAGAAAAAAACAATAGAAAATTTAATTTATTTCACTAATAATAGTTAGTATATTGATTTTATTAGAAAAACAAATCATTCTCTGACTTTAATTTATCTAAAAAATCACTCCAAAACTGCAACATATCACGCCGTTCATCAAGAAAAGTGGCAAAATTATACGGAGCTGCTGTGTTGTTACGAATTTTGTGCGACAGTTGCAATTCAATCAAGTCAGAATGAAAACCAAGTTCGTGCAACAGCGTAGAAGCCGTTGAACGAAAACTATGCAAACTCAATGCTGAACCCGTTTTTTGACGAAAAACCGTTGTTGTCCAACATTTAGAAATAAAATCCGTCTTGCCATAACGAGACGGAAACAAAAAACCATTTTCAGCCAAAGCGATACGCCGTTCAATAATCGCCATCGCTTGACGAGATAAAGGCACAAGATGAACACGGCGTAATTTCATCTTATCCGCAGATATTCGCCATAATTTTTCAGATAAATCAAAATCATCAATATGTGCAGAACATAACTCACCAATACGCACAAAAATATGTGGCAGAAGCCGCAAAGCGTCTGCCACAGGTGAAAAATCATCATCGTCTAATTTCGACAAAATAACACTCAAATCTTCACGAGAAAACGGCTGATGATGAACGGTTTGATACGGTTTTACCGCTATTTTCATCTGCGATAATACATAAGCAGGATTTTCTTGCAAACCGTAATGTTCAATTCCATAGCGAAAGACAGAATTAATCAAGGATAAAACTTTTTTTGCAGTCGTCTCTTTACCGTCTTTACGCAATGGCGACAGTATCGATAAAATATCCTGCGGCGTAACTTGCGAAATACGCACACTTGCCAAAGGGGCATTTTGAAGATACAAACGATACCTTGACATTGTGCTTTCCAAAGTGTGATACGCCACTTTATCAGAAAATTCGCTTAAAAATTCTTGGCAAATTTCATCAAAAGTTTTATCGGTGATTTTTGTCATTAACGGTGGCAAACCATTTGCCAAATTAGACCGAATAGCAAAAACCCTTTCACGGGCTTGAGCCAAAGAAATAAAAGGATACTCCCCAATAGGCACATCAAATTGTTGCTTACGATAAGTATAACGACAGTAAAACCGTTTCGACTTCTTTGCTACTAATAAATACAAACCGTAACCGTCTGTAACTTTGAAATTCTTACCGTCAAATTTCAATTTTTTAATTTTCGCTTCCGTCAAATTCGGCATAACTTCTCCCTAAAAAATTCCCTTTATTAAAGGAAATTTTATCCTAATGTTTTAACAAAAAAATTTACAACACACTATTGCAAATATTTGAAACTTGGGTATAATTATAACAAATAAGACAGCGTTAAATCAGAAATTTTTCTTCGTAGCAAGGAGATTGCGTACGCCGTGCATTACGCACGGCTCGCAATGACAGGTAGTTTCTTTCAGGCTGCCTGAAACGGTCAATCTACCTAAATAACAAGGGGATTGCCACGCCGTATAGTTAAATTGGGTTGCCACGACTTGACTTCGTCAAGTCTCGCAACGACACAGTCGTAAGCGATAAATCGCTAACGACTGTCTGTCGGCTCGCAATGGGTGTTTTTTTTATTTCAGGCAGCCTTACTTCATTAAAAACGCAAAATATTTTGTACGATGACATTCAAAGGTTTAGAATAACACCTTTTCGCTTTGACATTGTTTTTACGCACTTAAAATGGCTTTACATTCTGATGATTTATCCACGCACAGTAGCGAACGGCGGTTGATTGACGCGGCGGCGGCTAACCGTTTGGAAGAACAATTTGAATATGCTTTGCGACCGAAAACGCTTGATGAATATGTCGGTCAGGACAAGGTGCGTGAGCAGTTGTCGATTTTTATTCAGGCAGCCAAAAATCGTGGCGATGCGTTAGACCACACGCTGTTATTTGGTCCGCCTGGTTTGGGCAAAACCACTTTGGCAAATATTATTGCTCATGAATTAGGCGTTAATTTGCGGCAGACTTCGGGTCCTGTGTTAGAGCGAGCAGGCGATTTAGCCGCCATTCTCACTAATTTAGAAGCCCACGATGTGTTGTTTATTGATGAAATTCATCGCCTAAGTCCTGTGGTTGAAGAAATTTTATATCCTGCTTTGGAAGATTTTCGCTTGGATATTATGATAGGCGAAGGCCCTGCGGCTCGTTCAGTCAAAATTGATTTGCCGCCTTTTACGCTGATTGGGGCAACCACGCGGGCAGGTATGCTCACCAACCCCTTGCGAGACCGCTTTGGCATTATTGCACGATTAGAATTTTATAATCATGACGATTTGGCTCATATTGTGGCTCGCTCCGCACGGCTATTGAATATGCAGTTAAATAACGATGCGGCAAAGGAAATTGCCTGCCGTTCTCGTGGCACGCCACGCATTGCTAATCGCTTGTTGCGGCGTGTGCGTGATGTTGCCGAAGTCAAATTTGCAGGCGAAGTGAGTATTCAGGCAGCCGATATGGCGTTGAAAATGCTTGATGTAGATAATGTCGGCTTGGATACGATGGATAGAAAACTGTTAGAAGCCGTGCTGCACAAGTTTTCAGGCGGGCCCGTAGGCTTGGATAATATTGCCGCCGCTATCGGCGAAAGCACCGACACCATTGAAGATGTGATTGAACCGTATCTTATTCAACAAGGTTTTCTGCAACGCACGCCGCGTGGTCGCGTGGCAACGCAGATTGCCTATCAACATTTTGGCTTAACGCAGTAAGAAGATGAAAAATGGCTACCCTAAAAAAAAGACGCAAAAGACGCATTGCAAATCTCTTACACGCCAAAATGCACTATCTGCATGAAAACAATATATCTTTTGCCAACTTCCGCCGCTTGGGCTATTTAATGGCGTTTTTGGGCGGAGCGATTAACGCAGGCGGCTTTTTCGTTTTCGCCTTTGCTCATTACACTTCGCATGTATCAGGCGAAATGGCGAATATTGCCGACTCTTTATATTTAAAAAAATGGGAAGCCGCCTTAACTTCGTTTTTAATGGTATTAAGTTTTATCTTCGGTGCAGCACATTCCAGTTGGACAATTCTGTGGGCAAAACGCCATCGTTTCCGCAGTTCATTTGGCTTATCCATGTGGTTAGAAGCCTTGTATATGTTGCTATTTGGGTTATTAGCAACCTTAATGCACGAATTTGGTGATACTTATCTATTGTGGTCGCCCGCCCTAATGACGATGTGCTTTATTATGGGCATGCACAACACGGTGATGACCATTTTATCAAATGGCGTGGTGCGTACCACGCACATGACAGGTTTTGCAACCGACATCGGCATTGAATTATCCAAAGTGCTGTATTACAGCCGCAGCAATAACCCCAAACTGCCCGATGTGCAAGTGAATATCCCAAAAATCAAACTATTTTCAGGCGTGATGGTCAGTTTTGTCATCGGCGGCTTTTGTGGTGCATGGGGCGTAAATGTCATCGGCTATCAATTTGTGTGGCCAGTGGCGTTTGTGCTGTTTTTAATCGGTTTTACATCAATCGGCTACGATGTCAAACTGCGATTACGCATTTGGCTGTATAAACGCAATAGAAAACGCAAAAGCAAAGCGGTGCAGTAGTTTCAGGCTGCCTGAAACAAAAATTTAACCCTGTGTGTCATTGCGAGACTTGAACGAAGTTTAAGTCGTGGCAATCCAGTTTTGCCGACAGGCAAAACAAACGCCGTAGGCGTTTTAATGGCGTTGCATTCAGCCTTTCAGGTAGCCTGAAATCATTTTTGCAATACGCCGTTGCAAAGCCTTACGGCTTTGTGTTAATGACTGCGTCATTAACTGGATTGCCACGCCATTGCTTTGCAATGTCTCGCAATGACACCGTTTTTTATTTTCAGGCTGCCTGAAATCATTTTTGCAATATGCCGTTACAAAGCCTTACGGCTTTGGTTTAAGCCTGTCGGCTTAAACTGGATTGCCACGCCATTGCTTTGCAATGTCTCGCAATGACACCGTTTTTTATTTTCAGGCTGCCTGAAAAGACAGTTTAACCCTGTGTCATTGCGAGCCTGACGCAGTCAGGCGTGGCAATCCAGTTTTGCCGCAGGCAAAACAAACGCCGTTAGGCGTTTTAATGGCATTGCATTAAGCCTTTCAGGCAGCCTGAAAGATTTTTTTCCGTTATGGGGGGGTGAAGACCTACCCTACGGCGTTACCTTTTATGCCTACACAGTCCCATTATTAAAATTTGATAATTATCAACAATATATACTATTTTTTATATTGCAAAGCATAAAAGCAAACCGTTTATCGCCAAAATTGTCCGATTATTTGTTTTTTCAGGCTGCCTGAAAATAGGGCTTTTATTTAACTTATTGAAAAATCAAAAAACATAAGCAAGAAGTTTTTTCTAATATATTGTGCGACACAATATAAAAAAAAGGTACACATTATTGAAAAATGGTTGTAGTATCAAACTTTGCTTAATTTGCTTTGAATGAGGGACATCAAGATGAACAAAATTTACCGTACCGTTTATAACGAAACCACAGGTACATGGGTTGCCGTTGAAGAAACCGCCAAATCACACCGTAAATCCAATGGCGGTGTGGTGGATAATACCACAACAAGCGTTTCAGGCAGCCTGAAAAAATTCTCAATTGCCGCCGCAGTAGTGGCAATGGTGTCGCCGTTTATGGCAGAGACGGCACAGGCGGATGTTTTGTGTAGGGGTACTAATGATCAAGTTTTTGCTTATACAGGAAACGATTGTAATACAGGTACGCTTATTTTTCGTTTTGATGGTAATTCTGATAGCGATAATAATAAAAATGGTAACGGGATTGCTATGGGTAGTGGTGCTATGGCTTATGGTAGTACACACCATTCCATTGCTATTGGTCAAGGTGCTCGGGCAGTGGCAAGAGACACGAGTGACAATTATTCAGCAATAAATGGTGCTATTGCTATTGGTGCAAATGCGTGGTCACACACACAGTATTCCATTACGATTGGTTCTGGAGGTACTGGACAGCAAGGTCTTGGTGGTCGCGCAGCTGCGAAAGATACTGCCGATAAGGGTGGCTATTCGATTGCTATCGGAAAACAAGCATCAAATTTTCTTACTGAAGGACATGGTAACGACTATTATGCTAATACACTAAACTCCACTGCAATAGGTCGTGCAGCACATACTCATGCTGTTGGTGCTTTAGCCATAGGTTTTAGTACAGATGCTACTGCTGCACGAACATTTGCTTTGGGAACGGCAAATACAGAAGTAGCAAATCTTTCAGACGGCAAAATTCCACATAAAGGTTCGCGTGCAGGTGGGCAAGGTTCAGTTGTTATTGGCGACCAAGCGACTGCTTATCCTTACGCTAAAGGAGAGACAGGTTATGAGCATGAAGATACCAGTACTCTTGCAAATGACTCTGTTGCCATAGGTACAGGCACTCATGTGAAGTCAAGAAATTCTTTAGCCTTTGGTGGAGGTATCTCATATACATATTATGTGCCGAATGGTAACAGTGTTGATGTTAAAACTGCATATTATGACAATAATGTTTGGCGAGAAACTGATGCAGGAGGTAATCCTGCAACAGCCGAAGGTCTTGGTGCAACTGTTGGCTTGGGTGCAGACGGTGCAATTGCTTTTGGTGGTGCAACAGCGGATATAACAGGAGAAGATAACACTTATTATCCCAGCCGATTGCCAAATCAAATAGGTAACTATGTAAAAGCCGCCGAGGTTGCTGCAAACGCCAAGCGTTCTATTGCTTTGGGTGGCGGTACAGAGGTGGGTGCGGACTCAAAAGGTGCTGTGGCATTAGGTGGGGATACTGATGAGAATGACCCCACAATACATGCCAGCAAAGTTGGAACAAAATCTGACAGTGCTTTGGCTTTAATTGGCGGTACAGTAGGCAATGAAGCCACAGGTGCGATTGCAGTGGGCAATAATGCGATTGTTAATAATTACAGCACTGGCTCGGTGGCGTTGGGCGGTCAAGGTGCGGCAGATTATCAAACCAAAATCGGCACAGATGCAGACTATGCCTTTGCCGCGATTGGCGGTAAAGTGGCAGATAATGCTACTGGTGCGATTGCAGTAGGCAATGATGCACAAGTAAATGCACAAAATCAAATTGCCATTGGTACAGGTGCAATCGTTGATGGTGATGGTACAAACCCCGCAGACATAGGTAAGTCTTATGGCAATATAGCGATTGGTGTTCGGGCACATACAATAGACCACTCAGAAAATCAAATTGCCATTGGTAAAGACGCAACTACACGAGGTCAAGGTGCCATTGCTTTGGGTAGTCAAGAAACTTATGCAAACGACAAAGGTTCGATTGCCATTGGTAATAAAGCCAAAGCAAGTCAAGATCAATCTATTGCGATTGGTCAAAATGTCAATAATGGCACTGAGGCAGGTATAGGCGGAAGACAATCTATTGCGATTGGTGCAGAAACACAAAGTACAGGTATTGCGTCTATTGCCATTGGTGGTGATGATGTAGATACTGCCAAGAGTGGTGGGGCTTCGCTTGACCCTGATGAGTCTGGTAGTAGTACTGCACCTTCTGCTATTACTGCTACCACAGCAAGTGGTAATGTTTCTATGGCGATAGGTTTGAGATCGCAAGCAGGTGGCGACTTCTCGCAAGCAATCGGCTATAAATCGCAAACAGGCGGTAGCATTGATTTAAGTGCTAATACGCAAACTTATTCTGTTGGCGGTGCAGCACCACAGAATGTAAGTGCTTTGGGTTCACAGAGCGGTAGCGGTGAACATTCTGTGGCTGTGGGTTATAAAAATACGGTTACAGGTCAAAATTCCACTGCTGTGGGTCAAGGCAATATTGTGCTTGGTAATAACAGCGGTGCGTTTGGTGATCCAAGCATTATTACGAATGCGGCGGATAATTCGTATTCTGTGGGTAATAACAATATTATCGGTGCAGAAAAAGTGTTTGCTTTGGGTAACAATATTACCAAAACCGCTGCAAATTCCGTATTCTTGGGCGATAGTACGGCGTATGTTTCTGCTGGAGATTTAACCGCTGACAACGCAGGTTCAACTGCGGGTATCAAAACATATTTCAGTAACACCAAAGCCATTAAAGATGTGAATGGCAATGAAGCAATTGCGGCAGGAAAACTGAAATTTGCAGGGGCAGGAATGCTGTATACCGATGGTAGTGGCAACACATACACTGCCGAACAATTAACCAATAGTAGCGGCAACTTTGTTTATCAATATTCAGATGATGGTGGCGTTACTTGGAAACAGGTTGATTTTGATAAATTGCATACAGCAGGTGTTGTGTCCGTTGGTGATAAAGGACAAGAACGCCGTATTCAAAATGTTGCCGCAGGCTTGATTGACGAAAATTCCACAGACGCAATTAACGGCAGTCAGTTGTATAGCGTGGTGCAGAACTTGCAGGCAGGTGCTTTTGAACCGATTAAATTCAAAGGCGATGCACCAAGTAGCAAAACTATTCAACCTGCTTCGGGTGAATTGTTGAATGTGTTCGGTGGAGAAACCGTTACAGGTAATACTGACACTAAAAATATTTCTGTTGCGTCCATTGATAGTACGACACCTGGCGATAAGAAGTTAGAGATAACGCTTGATCCAACGGTTGATTTAGGTAGTTTAGGCAGCCTGAAAATCGGTGATACTTATGTCGATAATGATGAAATTCAAGTTGGCGTATTGGCAGAACGCACTACAATCAAAGGCAATCGTATTGAATTTACAGGCAATAAAGGTGTCATCAGCAATCTTGCCAATCATATACAAGATGACGGTACGGCTGTTGATACTGTCCATAATGACTTTCACCCGAATGAAGCCGCCAGTGTGCAAGATGTGTTAAATAGTGGTTGGAATATTGCCAATAACAGTACCACTATTGATTTGGTGCAACACCAAAATACGGTGAATTTCAAAAATAGCAATACCGCAGGCATTGTGGTGAAAACTGCTGATAACAAAACTTCTGATGTTGAAGTGAATGTTGCCAAAGTAACTTCGGGCAGTACTTATATCGGTGTTACGGGTGGTGGTGTTGCAGCAGACGGCACAGTGTCGGATTATGTACTGACTTTTGATGATACTGCGTTAAATAATGCCATTAACCAACCGCTGACTTTTGGCGGTAACACAGGCACACCGTTTGACCGCAAGTTAGGTGAGACTGTGAAAGTAGTGGGTGTAGCGACAGCAGGTGGTTTGCAAAACATTACCGTGAATGCCAACGACACGGCTAATCAGTTAGAAATTGCCTTAAATCCGCAAGTTGATTTAGGCGATTCAGGTAGCCTGAAAACAGGC
>JAFTFY010000006.1 GCA_017458185.1 Neisseriaceae bacterium | reverse complement strand
CTGCAAAATATCGGCTGCACTTCTTGCTGTAACTTCTAATACAAAAAATTCAAGCAGTTTCTTCTGTGTTGTTTTACTTAATTTACAATGTGTTATCTTCATTTTTGCAGTATATCATAACTGCTAATCTAATACAGCCCCTAATTTTTTATTCCATATTATTTTATCTTGTTCAAAGCGTTGTTTTTCTTGACTGCTTAATTCCGTTCCGCCGCAAGAGATTAACAACAAACACAAGGGCAATAGCCAAATTTTTTTCATTATCAAAACCTTTCAGGCAGCCTGAAAGTATTTACACGCTTGCCACAGGGTAGGAGCCGATAATTTTTAAGAAAGACGCTTTTTCTTTTAAGGCATTTAAGGCTGTGGCAACATTTGGGTTTAATTGATGCCCTTCAATATCAATAAAAAACACATATTCCCACAAATTGCCCCTTTGCGGGCGGCTTTCTAATTTGGTCATCGACACGCCGAAATCGGCAAACGGTTGCAGAAGTTGATGAACCGCCCCTGCGACATTTTTTGCCCCTGCAATCAGCGAAGTTTTGTCCTTGCCTGATAAGCCTGTTTCTTGGCGACCCAAAACCAAAAAACGCGTGGTGTTGTTGGGTATATCTTCAATATTGCTTGCTATTTTATTTAAGCCGTAGCGTTCTGCCGCCGCAGATGACGCAATCGCCGCCGCCGTTTTATCTTCGCTTGCTAAAACCGCTCCCTGTGCATTGCTGGAAACAGGTTTTCGTTCCGCATGCGGCAAGTTTTGATTGAGCCATTCGTGGCACTGAGCCAAAGCCTGTGCGTGGGCATACACTTTTTGAATGTTGTTTTTATCGTCTGCCTTTGACAACAAATGATGATGAATCGGAAAAACCACTTCGCCGCACGCTAAAAGCGGCGTAGAAACCAATAAATCCAGCGTTCTACCAATCGCCCCTTCGGTTGAATTTTCCACAGGAGCAACCAAATAATCAGCGTGCCCTGCTTCCACTGTGCGAAAGGCTTCGTCAATCGTGGTGCAAGGTTGAAGGTGGGCAGCGTGTCCAAAATGCTTCATCGCTGCCAAATGCGTAAAAGTGCCTTCTGGACCTAAATAGCAGATATTCAACGGTTTTTCTAACGCCAAACACTCGCTCATCACTTCACGAAAAAGCCTTGACACCGCCGTGTCCGACAAAGGTCCTTGATTTAAGCCACGAATACGAGATAAAACCTGTGCTTCGCGTTCAGGACGATACACCGCCCCCGTGCCTTTTAATTCGCCAATTGCCCGTGCATGCTTTGCTCTTTGGTTTAACAAAGCCAAAACTTGTGCGTCAATTTCATCAATCGCATCACGGTGCGGTTGTAAGGCGTTGTCTGTATTCATAAGAAAAACCTGTGTGCATACTTTTCATCAAGTCGCTATTTTATCAAATGATAGGTAAAACAGTGAGCAATTAGAAATGAGCAATGAATAATAGTTTCAGGCAGCCTGAAAATCAGAACTGTCATTGCGAGCCGTTGCAAAGCAACGGCGTGGCAATCTTCTTATCGTTTGTGTAGGTTACACTTTTCAGGCAGCCTGAAAGGCTTGTCGAAGCGTTATCTAAAAAATATCCGTCAATCCGCAAGGATTGACATAACAACTGCTCACTGCTAACTGCTCACCGCTTACTGTTTGTTACTGTTTATTGCTAATTGATTTTCGTCTGTGTTACAATACATCGCAAGTTTGCAAGCCGTTTGAGTCAAAACGGCTTGCCTTTTTATTTGAATAAGGAAACAAAGAATGCAAAAAATCCCCTTAACCGTGAATGGTGCCAAGCAATTAAAAGAAGAATTAGCCCATTTAAAAAGCGTGGTGCGTCCCGAAGTGATTGCCGCCATTGCCGAAGCCCGTTCGCACGGCGATTTGTCGGAGAACGCCGAATATGACGCAGCCAAAGAACGCCAAGCGTTTATTGAAGGACGCATTGCCGAATGCGAACGCAAACTGGCTCACGCCCACATTATTGACCCTGCGGAAATTCATGCCGAAGGCAAAGTGGTGTTTGGTGCGACTGTTTCGTTAGAAGATTGCGACACCGAAGAGAAAATCACATACCAAATTGTTGGCGAAGACGAAGCCGATATTAAATTAGGCAAAATTTCAGTAGGCTCACCTTTGGCACGCGGTCTGATTGGCAAAGAAGAAGGCGATATAGCCGAAGTCTCTGCCCCCAAAGGCATTAAAGAGTATGAAATTATTGAAGTGAAATATATTTAAAAAGTTTTCAGGCTGTCTGAAAAAATAAAAAGACCTGTTGCGACAAGTCTTTTTAAATGTGCAGTGCGTTCAGGCTGCCTGAAACTTTTATTTTTAAAAAATTCCCATAAATCAAAAAATAAGATATAATGCACCGTTCAGTTTTAGTTTTCAGGTTGCCTTGTTTCAGGCAGCCTGAAAACTTATAAATCATAATCTGCCCAAAACAGGTGGGTGGATTTTTTCGATAACCTTAACCCCAAAGCGTTGCCTGTTTCACGCTTAATAGACTTTTGTTTTTTATGGAAAATTTTGCACAACTCTTGGAAGAATATTCCGCAACCCAAGAAATGAATGTCGGCGAAGTGATTACCGCCGAAGTACTTGCCATTGACAACAACTTTGTAACTGTCAATGCAGGCTTGAAATCCGAAGCATTGATTGATGTCAATGAGTTCAAAAATAACAGCGGAGAGTTAGAAGTTAAAGTCGGCGACTTCGTTACCGTAACCATTGAATCGGTTGAGAACGGCTTTGGCGAAACCAAACTTTCTCGCGAAAAAGCCAAACGCGCCCAAGATTGGGTGGCTTTGGAAGAAGCCATGGAAAGTGGCGAAATCTTGTCAGGCTTAATCAGCGGTAAAGTCAAAGGTGGCTTAACCGTGTTGATTAACAGCATTCGTGCCTTCTTACCAGGCTCGCTGATTGATGTTCGTCCGATTAAAGATACTTCTGCCTACGAAGGCAAAGAAATTGAATTTAAAGTCATTAAATTAGACAAAAAACGCAACAATGTGGTGGTTTCTCGCCGTGCCGTTTTGGAAGAAACCTTGGGCGAAGAACGCGAAGCCTTAATGGAACGCTTGCAAGAAGGTTCAATCGTTAAAGGCTTAATCAAAAATATTACCGATTACGGTGCATTCGTTGATTTAGGCGGCATTGACGGCTTGTTGCACATTACCGATTTGGCTTGGCGACGCGTGAAACACCCGTCCGAAGTATTAGAAGTGGGTCAAGAAGTGGAAGCCAAAGTGTTGAAATTCGACCAAGAAAAATCGCGTGTGTCTTTGGGCTTGAAACAGTTGGGCGATGATCCGTGGGTGGATTTAGCACGCCGTTATCCTGTACAAACTCGCTTGTTCGGTAAAGTGTCTAACTTAACCGACTACGGTGCGTTTGTGGAAATCGAACAAGGCATCGAAGGTTTGGTGCATGTTTCTGAAATGGATTGGACAAATAAAAATGTTCACCCCAGTAAAGTGGTACAATTAGGCGATGAAGTCGAAGTGATGATTTTGGAAATTGACGAAGACCGCCGCCGCATTTCTTTGGGTATGAAACAATGTCAGCCTAATCCTTGGGAAGAATTTGCCGCAAGCCACAATAAAGGCGATAAAATCAAGGGTGCGATTAAATCCATTACTGATTTTGGTATTTTCATCGGCTTGGACGGCGGTATTGACGGTTTGGTTCATTTGTCTGATTTGTCTTGGACGGAAAATGGCGAAGAAGCCGTTCGTAAATACAAAAAAGGCGATGAAGTTGAAGCGGTTATCATTGCAATCGACATTGAAAAAGAACGCATTTCTTTGGGCATTAAACAATTAGAAGGCGACCCATTCGGTAACTTCATCAGCACCAACGACAAAGGTGCGATTGTTAAAGGCGTGGTTAAAGCAGTCGATGCCAAAGGGGCGACGATTGAATTGGCA
Organism: Neisseriaceae bacterium; assembly: GCA_017458185.1. Lineage (GTDB taxonomy): Bacteria > Pseudomonadota > Gammaproteobacteria > Burkholderiales > Neisseriaceae > RGIG9985. The sequence continues at coordinate 32,095 of JAFTFY010000006.1, read as the reverse complement.
GAAGATGTGGAAGGCTATTTGCGTGCGTCTGAAATTTCCCGCGACCGCGTGGAAGATGTGCGTAATCACTTAAAAGAAGGTGATGAAGTGGAAGCCGTGATTATTGCGGTAGATCGCAAAAATCGTGGTATTAGCCTGTCGATTAAAGCCAAAGACGCGAAAGAACAAAGCGAAGCGTTGAAAGCGGTTTCTGCTAACAGCAATGTGAATGCAGGAACAACCAGTTTAGGCGATCTCTTGAAAGCCAAGTTAAGCGGCGTTCAAGACGAAGAAGCATAATCCAAAATAGGGGATCTCTTATGACAAAATCCGAGTTAATGGTGCGTTTAGTTGAACGCTACACTGAATTGGGCGGCAGAACCATTTCTGCCAAAGACATTAACAAAAGCGTCAAAATCATTTCTGACAGCATGGTTCGTGCTTTATCCAAAGGCGACCGCATTGAAATTCGCGGCTTTGGTAGTTTTGATTTGAAAAAACGCGATGCACGAGTAGGCCGCAATCCCAAAACAGGTGAAAGCGTGAAAGTGCCTGCCAAATATGTACCCCACTTCAAAGCAGGTAAAGAATTACGCGACCGCGTAGATGCTTCCGCTAAATAAGGGTTTTGTACGCCAAAACAAACGCCACAGTATTGTGGCGTTTTTTGTTTGTGAAAGGGTTTTCAGGCTGCCTGAAAGCATTGCGACATTCTATTCGTAAGCAGTTATTGATTTACTGACGGAAAAAAATCATCATCTAAAATTTGTTCCATTGTCCAAATCGGTTGTGTGGGGAAAGTGTTTTTGGGCAAATCGGTTTCATCAGCCGCCGCCCGTACACTTCTGAGCCACGCTTTTTGCACCCATTCTGGTTTATTCAAATCGGCTTTGAGACTGGGCATATCATCAAAAGCGTCATCAATTTTACGCCGTTGTTCTTTAATTGTTTTTTGCCAACTAATGCTTTGCCGTTCGGGTTGGAATTGCCATTTTAACAAGTGCATAATCAATACTTGCATACGACTCATCAATTTATCGTGGTGTCGGTTGCCCATATCTTCAATCTCTTCAATCACTTCGTCCCAGTCAATTTGGTCAAACTTTTTGCCCTTTAATAAAGCGGCTTGCTGATATGCCCACGCAGGAAAATCTGTTTTATATAAGGAATGATTTGCCATTTTTATATCTCCTTAAAACAATTTTTTGATTATACAGTCAAACAACTTCAAAATACAAAAAACAAAAACAATTAACTATGCGTAAATATTCTACAATTTTAATTTAATCCTATGTGTCATTACGAGCCTTGACAAAAGTCAAGGCGTGGTAATCCAGTAAAAAAATCGTAGATTTTTTTACCAACGCCACAGGCGTTGTAACGCCAAGGTTCATAAGCAATTTAGGCTGCCTGAAATGATAACAGATAAGTCCGTTACAACGCCTGCGGCGTTGATGAATTGCTATGCAATTCATTGGATTGCCACGCCGTGATTTCATCACGGCTCGCAATGACACGGTTTTTTAACATTTTGAAGTTGTTTGACTATATCACACGGATTGGAAACGGCTAACGCCGTTTCTTTAAATTTTGTTTTTAAAGATTTTGCGTTAGCAAAATCGAATCCGTGTAGCATTTAAAAAAACTATCCTTTCAGGCTGCCTGAAATTTTGTTGCGGTTTGTTTGAAGCGTGTAACGCCTTCCATTCTGTCTTCATCATTTAACAATAAAGACGGAGCAAGTCGCACCACATTGGCTCCTGCTTGCAGAATCATCAATTTTTCTTGTAAAGCACATTTCACAAAATCGCCTGCTTTGCCTTGATATTGTTCGTTCAAAACACAGCCTAATAACAAGCCCATACCGCGAATTTGTTTGAACACTTGGTTTTCACCACATAAATCAGCTAATTCGCTACGCAATAATTGATTTTGTCGTTCAATATTGGCGTAAGTGGCTGGATTGTTAATTAAATCAAAGGCTTTGCTACCAACGGCACAGGCTAATGGATTGCCGCCAAAGGTTGTGCCGTGCGAACCTGGTGTAAATGCTTGGGCGTATTTTTCGCTGCATAACATTGCTCCGATGGGAAAACCACAGCCTAATGCTTTGGCTGAACTTAAAATATCGGGGGCGATGCCGTAGTTTTGATAGGCAAACAATTTGCCTGTTCTGCCCATACCGACTTGCACTTCGTCAAAAATCAAGGCTGCCTGAAATTGGTTGCACAAGTCGCGTGCGGCTTGTAAAAATGCTGTATCCGCAGGCAAAACGCCGCTTTCGCCTTGAATGGGCTCGACAATAAACGCACAGGTTTTTTCGTTGATGACTTTTTTCAAAGCGTCAATATCGTTAAACGGTGTGTGAATAATGCCTGTGGGCAAGGGGGCGAAGTCTTTGCTGTATTTGGGTTGTCCTGCCACGCTCACCGTAAATAAGGTTCTGCCGTGAAAACTATTGATGCAGGAAACAATTTCGTGTTTTTCTTCGCCAAAATTATCGTGAGCATATTTGCGAGCCAGTTTCAACGCCGCTTCATTGGCTTCTGCTCCCGAATTGGCGAAAAACACTTTGTCTGCAAACGAGTGGGCAACTAATTTTTCGGCTAATTCTTGCGTGGGGCGTGTGGTGTATAAATTGGAAATATGCCACAATTTTTCGCTTTGCTCTTTCAAGGCGGCAACTAATTCAGGGTGGCAGTGTCCGACAGCATTGACTGCAATACCGCCTGCTAAATCAATGTATTCATTACCATTTTCGTCCCAAACGCGAGAGCCTTGTGCTTTTTCGGGAATAATATCGGCAAAAACAAAATTGGGGGTGATAAAGTTTTTCATAACAAATCCTTAAATAAAAATCAAAACGCTTATTGTAAGACAAAAAGCCTTGTTAGTCGCAATAAAATGCTTTCAGGCAGCCCCTATTGTCATTGCGAGCCGTGCCGTAAGCACGGCGTGGCAATCTCCTGAAACATTTTTTTATATTAGCAAAAACTGTAAATTATTGATATTTCAATATATCAGAAATTTCTTATATACAAAAATAATGCAAAAAATGGATGACAAGATGAAAAGATTTAAGGTAAAATTAAGGCGATTTTTAACACTTTGTGAAAGGAAAAACAATGAACGCCATTCTCAAGCCACTTGGCAAACAGGTTCGCCAAATTTTACCCCCCCCGATGATAATCATTCTCATTTAACTATTCATCGTTCAGGCAGCCTGAAAAGGTTGTTTGCTCCTTTATGTATCGCTCTTATGGGCGTATTTTTTGTGTCTTACGCACAAGCGGCGAAGGTTTGTCATACCAAATATTTTCAACCCACCATTTGTTCCAAACCATCTAACTCAAAAAAACTTTCTCTTGCCACTACTCGTGACACGCTAATGTGTAGAAAAGCACGAACGCCTGTACGCATGGAATTTTGTCATGATGTTTTGGAATACGGCTGGTGGAATATCGTTTTTCCCGAATCTGAACACAACTTGCAAGACTTTTTAGAACACCGCAAAGGTCAAGTCTTGCGTGATGAAATTATTACGGTTGAGCCGTCCGTTTTTGACGCATTAAAAAATAATCGTGATTTTCTCGATATTCAAATCAAAGGAAGTGAATTAGAGCAATCTATTCATTTCGATAAATCAGGTCGCATTGTTGATACGAACAGCAATGAAAGAATGCAATCTGTTCATTTGGGTGAATTAGGTGGCAGTCGATTAGAGCGTAATCCGTCTAATCAAGGTCTGCGAGAAACAGTATCTGGTAATTTAGGTAACAAACTTGATACGCATGAATTAGGGCGTATGCAAGATTTGCAACAAGGCATACAAAAAGACCGTTTAAAACAGGAAACAATTAAGAAATAAAACCATACGGCGGTAGTCGTTTGGTGCGTTTTCCTGCGTTCTGATATTGCGTACGCCGTGATAAATCACGGCTCGCAATGACAGCGGTTTTATGGGGGACAAAATCCCCCTATGGAATACAAATCTTTTTTTCAACCTTTTTTATAAGAAAACAAATCATGAAAAACACAATCAAAAATTCATTGCGTGTTACGCTTTTATGTTTGGCTTTAATGGATGCTTCTACGGCATTAGGTTATGGCAACGAAGCAAGCGGTATCAGTTCTTCTGCGTTGGGTCATTACAACATCGCACGCGGTGATTATTCTTCTGCGTTGGGTTTTGGCAACGAAGCAAACGGTATCAGTTCTTCTGCGTTGGGTCGTAGCAACACCGCAAGCGGTGATTATTCTTCCGCCTTTGGTGCGAATAGCCAAGCCATTGTGGATTATGGCACAGCAATCGGTTATAAATCATACGCTGACCGTGTGGCTTGGGATAGTAGCAGCAATAATTACTCTGCTGCATTTGTGCCATCCGATATGAGTGCTTTTAACGAAGAACAAAAAGCGGTGTGGCAATCTACTTCTGCGGCTTTGGCTGTGGGCGACCCTAACGGCACTGGCAATAGCACTAACACTATTATCACCCGCCAAATCACAGGCGTTGCCGCAGGTAGCCAAGACACAGACGCTGTGAATGTGGCACAGTTAAGAGAAGTGGCTAATATGGTGGGCAGCGGCGGCAGTTCGTTTAGTCCAATTAGCGTGTCGGGTAATACAGGCAATTTCAGCGTAGGCAGTGCAGGCCGCCTGAATATTCAAGGCGATGGCACCAATATCACCACAACTGCCAATGGCGGCACGGTTGAGATTGATTTGAGCAGTGCGTTGAAAACTCAAATTAGCACTGCCATCGCAACTGTGGGTACATTAAATACTACGGTTACAGGCTTGCAAACCGAATTAGGCAACAAAGCCGATAAAACTACGGTTGATAATCTGCAAACCGAGTTAGGTAAAAAAGCCGATAAAACTACGGTTGATAATCTGCAAACCGATTTAGGCAAAAAAGCCGATAAAACTGCGGTTGATAATCTGCAAACCGAGTTAGGTAAAAAAGCCGATAAAACAGAGTTGAATAAAAAAGTCGATGAATCACGGGTTACCGAGATGATTAACGCAGCGGCATTAAGCGGCACTGGCGTTAATTTAAACGAATACGCCAAAACCGCAGACGCGAACGCATACGCTGATACAGCGGCTAATACAGCAGCAACAAACGCCAAAGGTTATACCGATAGCGAAGTGGCAAAAGCCAAAACGGCGGCAAATACTTATGCCGACACTGCGGCAAACAAAGCCAAAACGGACGCACAAACTTATGCGGATAATGCTGTGAAAGATAAAGCCGATCAATCGTGGGTTACTGATCAAATCAATAATGCAGCATTAGGCGGCACTGGCGTTAATTTAAGCGAATATGCGAAAACCGCAGACGCGAACGCATACGCTGATACAGCGGCTAATACGGCTGAAAACAACGCCAAAGGTTATACCGATAGCGAAGTGGCAAAAGCCAAATCGTATGCCGACACTGCGGCTAATACAGCGGAAACAAAAGCCAAAGGTTATACCGATAGCAAGTTGGGCGATTACAGCACCACAACGGATATGAATAAGGCGATTGATACCGCAAAAGCAGACGCAAATAAATACGCCGACACTGCGGCAAACAAAGCCAAAACGGACGCTAATGCTTATACAGACGGCAAGTTGGCAGATAATGCTACGCAAACATGGGTGAATAATCAAAAATTCGCTAAACAAAAAGCGGTTGATGATTTGGACGACAGAGTAAGCAAGTTGGTTGTAACAGGCGGCGGTTATGAACATATTACCGTTGCAGGCGAAAACGGCGAGTTTAATGTGGCAAATCGCGAAACTGCCAAGTTTGTGGGCGATGGCAAAAACATTACCACAGACGCAACGGGCGGCGAAGTAAAAATCAGCCTTGCTGATAATATCGCTGTTAATAGCGTGAATGCAGGCGGCACAGTGGTGAATCAAAACGGTGTTGCCTTACCGTCTGGCGTGGCACTAACTAACGGCGGCTTAAATAACGGCGGTCAGGTGATTAGCAATGTCGCACCAGGTGTTAAACCGACTGACGCGGTGAATGTGTCGCAATTGAACAATGCTATGGTACTATCCGAAGGTCGTTTGAATGCTCGTATTGACCGTGTGGAAAAACGAGCCAATGCAGGTACAGCAGCCGCTATGGCAGCAGGTAACTTGCAAAATGCAGCCAAACCTGGTGGCAATTCGTTCTCGATTTCAGGTGCGACTTTCGCAGGCGAAGCAGGCTATGCTATGGGCTATTCCACAATGAGCAGCGATGGCAAATGGGGCTTTAACGCTTTCGGCAACGGCGACTCTCGCGGACGCTTCGGTGGCGGTGCAAGCGTGGGCTTCCATTGGTAAAATAATCGCTTGATTTGAGTATAAAACGGACAGGCTTTTCGGGCTTGTCCGTTTTTTTCAGGCTGCCTGAAAAAACTTTGCATAATTTAATTATTTAATAAGAATTGATAATATAATTTGCACCTGATTATGCCAATGAAATAAGGTAAAACGATGATTTACGATACACTCAACCATTTAGCCGATTATCTGCCTTTAATGCCTGATTTATCCGAAGTGATTAAAATCTTGCAACAGCCTGATTTTGCCAATAAACCTGCTGGGCGTTATGAAACGGATAATCCTGCCGTGCGGTTTAATATTGATGAATACCAAACCGTTTCTGAACCCAAACTGTTTGAATTTCATCAACAATATGCTGATGTGCAAATTGTGTTGCAGGGACGCGAAATTCATCACACCGCCTTGCGAGATGATGTTTTGGCAGTGAAAGATTTCGACACAGAACGCGATATTGCGTTTTTTGATAGTCTGTCAATTGGTGAGTATCTACTTGAACCAGGGCGTTTTTGTATTTATTTCCCCAATGAACCACATCGCAGTCAGTTAGCGACTGATAAACCTGCGTTTGTGCGAAAAGTGGTGTTTAAAGTGCGTTTGAATTAGGATTGGACAATGAATAAACCGTCTATTTTTATGCCTTTGGCATTGATTATTATTGGTGCGTTGTGGTTTTTGCGTGCAACTGATATTTTGCCGCCGTCTTACATTATTTTGGCGATTGCCCTGTGCGTGGCAGGCGTTTTGGTGCTGATTTTAGACGGCATTAACAAGCAATCCATTGTGGCAGGGCCACTGCTGATTTATTGTGGCATTGCGGTGTATTTGTTTTACCGCGATTTGCTGAATTTATCACCGCTGATTGCTTTGGGTATGGTGGTGTCGGGCATTTTAATGCTGCTTGCCCGCAGCAATTTGGTGCCTGATAAAATCAATCCGCCTGCAAAAAATTCGCAGTTGTAAAAAGTTTTCAGGCTGCCTGAAACTTTTTCAGGCAGCCTGAAAATATTTTAAAGCATTATTTCTTCTGCCATGTATCCCTTAATGTAACCGTGCGGTTGAATGTGGGATTGTTTGCAGAATGGTCATATCGGTCGGTTACGAAATAGCCCAAGCGTTCAAATTGCCAGTGTGATTCGGGCGGTAGGGTTTGTGCTATCGGTTCAATAAGGGCGGTGATTTCTTCAATCGAGTTGGGGTTAAGAAACTCGATAAAATCACGGTATTCGCCGTCTTCTCCCCGCACTGCGTCTGGGCGTTCTACGGTAAATAGGCGGTCGTAAAGCCGCACGGTAGCCTGCGGTGCGGTTTCAGGTAGCCAGTGAATCACGCCTTTGACTTTGCGGTCTTCGGGGTTTTTGCCCAAAGTGTCGAAATCAACCGTGCATAACAATTTGATAATATTACCGTTCTCGTCTTTCACTACTTCATTACATTTAATAATATAAGAATGACGCAAACGCACTTCGCCGCCAACTGTTAAGCGTTTGAAACCTTTGGGCGGTATCTCTTCAAAATCGTCTTGTTCAATGTAAATAGTGGGCGATAATTTCAACTCTCGCTCGCCAAATTCAGCGTTTTCAGGGTGAAATGGCACGGTTTTGCCTTGAATTTCACCGTCTTGGAAGTTTGTGATTTCCACACGCAAAGGCTTTAACACAGCCATTAAACGCGGTGCAGTGGCTTGCAAATCTTCACGAATAGCCCCTTCCAAAAGTTCCATATCGACTACATTTTCGCTTTTGGAAACGCCCACGCGTTTGGCGAATAAACGCAGGCCAGCAGGCGTATAACCACGCCGCCGCATACCTGAAATGGTGGGCATGCGTGGGTCGTCCCAGCCTGATACAAATTTTTGCGTAACTAATTGATTTAACTTGCGTTTTGAAGTAATGGAATACAGCAATTCAAGCCGCGAAAATTCATATTGATGTGGGCGACTTGGAGCGGCAACATTTTCCACAACCCAGTCATACAATGGGCGGTGTGCTTCAAATTCAAGCGTACAAATCGAATGCGTGATGTGTTCGATTGCGTCCGACAAGGCGTGCGTGTAATCATACATCGGATAAATGCACCATTTATCGCCAGTTCTGTGGTGCGACACGCGGCGAATACGGTAAATCACAGGGTCGCGTAAATTCAGGTTGCCTGATGCCATATCAATTTTTAACCGCAGGGTTTTAGAACCGTCAGGAAATTCGCCTGATTTCATTCTGCGAAATAAATCCAAGTTTTCAGCAACTTCTCGATTGCGATAAGGGCTTTCCTTGCCTGCAAGGGTCAGCGTGCCGCGATAATCACGCATTTCGTCCGCCGTCAATTCATCGACATAGGCTTTGCCTGCATTGATTAAATCTTCGGCAAATTGATACAGCATATCGAAATAATCGGACGCAAAATGCTCTTCATGCCATTGAAAACCAAGCCACGCCACATCTTCCTTAATCGAACGCACATACTCGTCCGACTCTTTTTCGGGGTTGGTGTCGTCAAAACGCAAATTGCAGCGACCGCCGTAAATATGGGCTAAACCAAAATTCAAACAAATGCTTTTGGCGTGTCCAATGTGCAAATAACCATTCGGCTCTGGCGGAAAACGCGTGATAATGCTTTGATATTTACCGTTTTTTAAATCTTCTTCAATAATGGTGCGAATAAAATGGTTGTCCGCAAATTCTTCGTTTGTCATCATAAAACCTTAAAAAAACTGTTCAGGCTGCCTGAAAAAATATAAAAGGGTGAATTTTACTCTATTTTATGCTTTTCAGGCAGCCTGAAAGGCAATTAGCAATGAGAAATTGTTTCAGGCAGCCTGAAAATAAAACTGTGTCATTGCGAGCCTTGAACGAAGTTCAAGGCGTGGCAATCCAGTTAAAAACCGCAGGTTTTTAATCAACGCCGCAAGGCGTTGTAATGCACTATTTCTTATAAAAATTATGTAACTTAAATGGCATAATGCAATGCGAACGCAACGCCTGTGGTGTTATGTTTTGCCTTGTCAGGCAAAACTGGATTGCCACGATTTTTTCTTACGAAAAAATCTCGCAATGACACACAGTTGAAATTCAGGCAGCCTGAAACTTTACGATTGATAGCGTTGGGCGAAATTCTGCACAATTTGGGCTAAATCGTCTGGCAAGTAATCAAATACTTTGTTTTTTAAGTCATCATCAATGCCGTAAAACGCTTCGGCAATGCTGCCGCAAATGGCACCTGTGGTGTCGGTATCGCCGCCAAAAGAAATTGTGGTGCGAATGGCGTCTTCAAAATTTTCGCTGATTAAAAAGCCGATAATTGCATCAGGCACGGAGACTTCGCAGGCGACTGGATTATGTTTGCCTAATCTATATTTTGTGCGAATTTCTTCGGCTGTGGCAGAAAGATTGTAGCCAAATTGTTGTTCTATATAGGTTTTTATTTGCGATTTATCTGCTTTTTGCCGTGCCATAAAAATGGCTGTGGCAGTTGCCCACGCTCCTTTTATGCCTTCAAAATGATTGTGGCTAATATCGGCAGAAAGTTGAGCCAAACGCAAAACTTCGTCCAAAGACCCCGCAATCCAGCCGACAGCAGACACACGCATAGCCGAGCCATTGCCAAAACTGTTATACGGTTGTGGGTTGTCGCTTACCAAAAAATGACGAAACTTGCCGCCATAACCTGCATTAGGATAGGCACGCCCCCATTTTAAAACCGCTTGCAACAAACGCTGGCGAATGGTGTTGTCGTCAAGAGATAAATCCACATTCATCAAACCGTCTGCAATCGCACAGGTCATCACGCTGTCATCGGTATAGCGACAAGCCTTTGAAAATAAATTAAAATCCTTGCTTTGCGGTTGCGGTCGCATAAACTCAAAGGGCGAGCCGATAATATCGCCCAAAATCGCACCAAACATAATGTATTTACTCCTATTTAGAATTTTGGCTTCGCCCAAACTTCGGCTTGATTGCTTCGCAATCTTTTTATTTACTTCGTAAATAAAAAATTTATGCTTCGCATAAATAAACCTTGTTTTAGCTTCACTTCGTTCGCAGAAACTGCGGTTTGATTGCTTCGCAATCCACTTTAACAAACTGCGTTTGTTAAAGGTTGATACTTCGTATCAACTAAACCTTGTTTTCAGGCTGCCTGAAAGAGCAATATTGTTTTATACTACACATTTTAAGCCATTATTGTGTATTGCGATGAAAAAATTGAAATCTTTGCGGCATTTTTTGAAATTATCGGTATCGGTGTTAGAACGCTTGGATGCTTGGTTGCCGCCTAAATTGGACGAGCCAAATTGGCATGCTTTGGCGTTTCGTTGGCAGAAAATTGGGCAGAAAGGTGTGCTGCACGCTTTGCCAAATCCACATTCTTTTCCGCTCAAAACTTTGGCGGCTGTGGATTTGCAACGGCAAAAATTGGTTCGCAATACCGAACAATTTTTGGCAGGCAGAAGTGCTAATAATGTGCTGTTGTCAGGTGCAAGGGGAACGGGAAAATCTTCTTTAATCAAAGCCTTATTGCATGAATATGCCGAACAAGGTTTGCGTTTGATTGAAGTCGATAAGGACGATTTGCTCACTCTGCCTTATTTATTGTCGCTTTTGTCGCAACGAGATGAAAAATTTATTGTTTTTTGCGATGATTTGTCGTTTGAAGCACATGATGACGGCTATAAAGCACTCAAAACTGTGTTAGACGGCGGTTTGTCCATGCGTTGTCAAAATGTGCTGGTGTATGCCACTTCCAACCGCCGCCATTTAATGCCCGAATTTATGGCAGATAATACCGCCCACACGGGCGACAAAGGCGAAGTTCATCCGCAAGAAACAGTGGAAGAAAAAATTTCCTTGTCCGACCGCTTTGGCTTGTGGTTAAGTTTCTATCCTTTTGATCAACAAGCCTATTTGTCCGCCGTTGCCAGCTGGTTGACATTTGAGCATTTGCCTTTTGACGAAACCGCCAAAAAAGCCGCATTAGACTGGTCGCTTATGCGTGGCAATCGCAGTGGCAGAACGGCTCGTCAATTTGTCGCCGATTGGGCAGGACGCTTGCCAGAAGAAAGGGTTGTGGATTAGTTTTCAGGCTGCCTGAAAGATTAACATTATGCTCACACGATTAGGATTTTTATTTTTATATCTTATTCATTTTCTGCCGATTAAAGTGATTTGGTTTATGGCGGAAATATTTGGCTTTATTGCTTATCATTTGGCACACCGCCGCCGCCGTATTGGTACCATTAACTTGGCAAAATGTTTTCCAGAAAAAACAGAGGCGGAAAGAAAACATATATTAAAACGCCATTTTTTTCATATGATGGCAATGATTTTAGAATTAAGTGTCGGTTGGTATGCGTCTGACAAACGATTATATAAATTGACCGAATACAAAAATAAACACCATTATGATGACGCAGTTAAAACAGGTAGAAAAATCATTATCTTATATCCACATTTTTGTGCGATGGAAACGGTGATTGCCAAATGTAATCAGGATATTGGCTTGATTAGTATTTATTCCCAACAAAAAAATAAAATAATGGACGAAAGGGTTTTAAAAGGCAGACACCGTTACAATAATGTATTTTTATTAAAACGCACCGACAGTTTATTAACCATTATTCGTGCCATTAAGAAAAAAGATATGGTGTTTTTATATTTGCCCGACCAAGATTTAGGCGAAAAAGATTCGGTTTTTGTACCGTTTTTCGGTATTCCTACGGCAACGGTTGATGGTTTATCTCGCATTGCCAAATTAACCAATGCGATTGTGGTGCCAGCAGTTGCCGAACGCTTAAAAAATGGACGATTTAGAATGACATTTTATCCGCCGTTTGAGCCTTTTCCAACTGATGATACGATTGCGGATACCGCACAAATGAATGCCTTTATTGAAGAGCGGATTCGAGAAATACCCGAGCAATATTACTGGCTACATAAACGCTTTAAAACCCGCCCAGCAGGCGAGCCGTCTTTTTATGATTAACTTTTTTGAAAGTAAAAAATGAATACCACCATTACTTGCCCACATTGTCAAAAAGAATTTACTTTGGATAATCATAAAGCAAATAAAATATTTGCCGAATTAAAGGATAAAGCGTTTCATTTAGAATTGGAAAAACGCATTGGTTTAGAACGCCAAAATATTCAACATATTTGTCAAGCACAATTTGATTTATCATTAAAAGATAAAGAACAACAATATGATAAACAAATCCATCAAAAAGACAATTTAATTTCACAATTACAATATCAACTGAATGAACAACAAAAACAAATAGATATGGCAATTAAAAATAAAGAGTTAGAATGTACTAACGATTTTTCTGCCAAAGAAATACAATTGAAAGAAGAAATTGCTTTTTTAAAAAATCAAATATTGCTTGAACAAAATAACACGCAATCGTTATTAAATAGTGAAAAAGAAAAATATCAATTATTATTAAAAGAAAAACAAGAGCAAATTGATTATTATAAAGACCTAAAAACAAAAATGAATGTTAAGTTATTAGGTGAAACTTTGGAACAGCATTGCTACAATGAATTTAATAAATTGCGTGGTTTGTTATCAGGCAATGTATCGTTTGAAAAAGATAATGATACTTCAAGTGGTAGCAAAGGCGATTTTATTTATCGAGAAAGCGACCGTTCAGGTATTGAAGTGATTTCCATTATGTTTGAAATGAAAAACGAACAAGATAGCACGCTTACTAAACATAAAAACGAAGATTTTTTAGCCAAATTAGATAAAGACCGTAAAAATAAAAATTGTGAATATGCGGTATTGGTTTCATTATTAGAATCTGACAATGAATTTTATAATAATGGTATTGTTATTTCTCATCAGTATCCCAAAATGTATATTATTCGTCCGCAATTTTTTATTCCTTTATTAAGCATTTTACGCAATGCAAATTGGTCAAGTATGACGGCAAAACAAGAATTGCAGGAACAAAAAAATCGGCATTTGGATATTACGCATTTTGAAGAAAAATTATTGGAATTTAAAAAAGGTTTTGCTTATAATTATGAACAAGCCCAAAAACGATTTAATGAAGCGATTGAACAAATTGATAAAAGCATAGATAATTTGCAAAAGGTAAAAGACGCATTATTAGCGTCAGAGCGTCAATTACGCTTGGCAAATGATAAATCAGAAAATTTAACCATTAAAAAATTAACACATAATAATGCCACAATGAAACAGGCGTTTGATGAATTAAAGAACACAGATAACCATTAGGAAATAAGCGTAAAATAATACAATAAATGGTATTATTTTGGTTGAAACAACTTGATAAAGGAAACAAAAAATGGAAAACATAGCCCCCGAAATTTTTAAAGCCTACGATATTCGTGGTATTGTCGGCGAGTCGTTAAACGATGAAGCCGCAACGCTGATTGGTAAAGCGATTGCCAGTGAAGCGGTAGCCACTGGTGTGAAAGAAATTGCCGTTGCACGAGACGGACGATTATCAGGCAGCCACATTGCAGAATTGTTAATGCAATCCTTAACAGACGCAGGTTTGAGCGTGCTGTATTTGGGTGCCACAACCACGCCCATGCTTTATTTTGCCGTACACACGCACACAAATGGTACTGGCGTGATGATTACAGGTAGCCACAATCCGCCTGATTATAACGGCTTTAAAATGATGATTGCAGGCGAAACTTATTCAGGTGATAAAATTCAAAATCTGTTAGCCCGAATACAAAACGATGATTTTTTGAATTATCCTAATTGTTCAGGCAAGTGCAAAGAATTGAATATTGCCGATGAATATATTGACTATATTGCCAAAACGGTTCAAGTGAAACGACCGATAAAAGCGGCAATAGATGCAGGCAATGGTATTGCAGGTGCATTTGCTAAAAAATTATTTGAAAAGATTGGCGTCAATGTGTTAGAACTCTTTTGCGAAGTTGATGGAAACTTCCCCAATCATCACCCAGACCCTGCCAAACCTGAAAATTTACAAGACTTACAAAATACATTAAAAACAACCGATTGCGAAATTGGTTTGGCATTTGACGGCGATGGCGACCGTTTGGGCGTGGTAACAAAAGACGGCAATATTATTTATCCTGACCGTCAGTTAATGTTATTTGCCCAAGATATTTTAACGAGACAAAAAAACGCCAAAATTATTTTTGATGTAAAATGTTCTCGCTTGCTGAAAAAAGTGATTTTACAAAATGGCGGTGAGCCTATTTTATGTAAAACAGGGCATAGTTTTATTAAAGCCGCCATTAAAGAACATAATGCACAATTAGCAGGGGAAATGAGTGGGCATTTATTTTTTAAGGAAAATTGGTTTGGTTTTGATGACGGTTTATATGCAGGTTGCCGACTTTTGCAAATATTGTCGCAATATGACAATCCTAACGAAATTTTAAATAACCTGCCTAATGCGTTTTCTACGCCAGAAATCAATATTAAAATGGCAAAAGAGGGCGATAATCACGCTTTAATTGCCAAATTGCAAGCACAGGCTCAATTTGCAAACGCCGAAGAAATTATTACCATTGACGGCTTGCGTGTGGAATATAAAAATGGCTTTGGTTTAATTCGTGCATCAAATACCACACCTGTTTTGGTATTGCGTTTTGAAGCCGATGATGAACAATCGTTGAAACACATTCAAAACGAATTTGCAGCAATATTAAAACAATATGGTATTGAGTTTAACTTCGTTGAAATTGCGGTTTGATTGCTTCGCAATCTGCTTTTATGAACTTCGTTCATAAAAGGTTTTAACTTCGTTAAAACAAACCTTATTTTCAGGTAGCCTGAACATGTTAAATAGAAGTATTATTATCTGTGCTATATTTATTGGAATAATCTCAATTTTATTGGGATATTTCAATAATATAGTATGGATAAAAACTATTGGCGTTATTATTTTTGCTATTGGTATTTTGTTGTCTTTTTATTATCAATTATATATTCAACCACAAGAAGTGGAAGAATATTTTTCAAGTAATTTATATGTAGATACTTTAACATTAAAAAGTTCAAATAATAATTACACAAAGGGACAGATATTTCTTCAAATTTTATTATGTAGTTCTTTATTTCCATTGATAATGACGATTGTGTTTTTTATTTTTACAATAATAAATGAAGGATTATTTAATGGTTCAATATTGGATACTTTGATAATGTTGGCATTTTCATTTATTTTTGTTTTTATTTTCCCATTTTGTATATTCTTATTTATTCCTGCACTGATTGCTGTTTGTTTTTTAAGATTATTACCTAAAACATTTAAAATATATTATGAAATATCAACAATCGTTTTAGGTTTATTGATTGGTTTTTATTCATATTATATTTTTTCAAGTTATAACGGACAAGTACGGGGTTTTCTCTTTACGATTGAAATGCCGATATGGCTGTGGTTTGTATCTTCTTTATTTTCTATGACCATAGTTTCTTTTATATCATATAAAATGAGTAATTAAGGAATAAAAACAATGAATTTATATTTTTCAGGCAACCTGAACTATGTTAGAAACCGCTACAATTATTGAAGATTACGGACGGCGTTTTGTTGTTCAAACCGATAAAGGTTTATTATTAGAAGCCAATACACGCAAAAAACGCACTGATTTTGTGTGTGGCGATAGGGTGCATATTCAGCAAATTAACAATCATCAAGCGGTGATTGAAGATTATTTACCACGAAAAAGTTTATTGTTTCGCCAAGATGAAAAACGCACTAAATTATTAGCGGCAAATGTAACGCAAGTATTTGTTGTTACAGCCATTTTACCTGAACCTAATTTAGATTTATTACAAAGAACACTATTAGCCTGCAATGCGGCGAATATTCCTGCTTTTTTAATTATCAATAAAATGGATTTATTAACGGATATGAAGCAGGATAAAGAAGATTTTTATCGCCATATTTTCAGGCTGCCTGTTATTAAAACGATTGCCATCAATAACGATATATCTGATTTAAAAAATAAAATGCGTGGGGCTTGTAATATTTTGGTTGGACAATCGGGCGTGGGTAAATCGCAATTAACCAATGCCATTTTAGGCGAAAATAAAGCCAAAACAGGCGATATATCGTTAAATGAAAAAGGCAAACACACCACAACATTTAGCAAATTATATCAAATTGATGAACATACTTCTTTTATTGATACACCAGGTATGCAATCTTTTGGCTTAAATCATTTAAGCGTTGATGAACTGTTATATTATTTTCCCGATATGAAAACATTTATCGGCAAATGCCGTTTTCATAATTGCCGCCATTTACAAGAACCCGATTGTGCGATTAAAAACGCTGCCCAAAATGGCGAAATAAATCAGGACAGATTATTATTTTTACAGAAGATTATTCAGGAAAAGATTTAATTGTTCAGGCTGCCTGAAACTTTTTAATGATTTCATCTGCTACTATTCGTGCATTTTTATCTATTTTCAATAAATCAGCCACATTATCCGCTACCGTATTCGGCACATTTTCCATTGTTTTTTCAATCACTTGGGCAATTTGTGTAAAGCGAATTTGTTCGTTCAAAAATGCGGCAACCGCGATTTCGTTGGCAGCATTTAAAATACACGGCATTGCACCGCCTGTTTTCAACGCTTCAAACGCCAAACGCAAACAGGGAAATCTTTCAAAATCAGGACGATGGAATGTCAATTTATCTAACGCAAAAAAGTCCAAAGGGGCAACGCCTGACGCAATCCGTTCAGGTAGCCCCAGTGAGTGAGCAATCGGCACACGCATATCAGGCGTGCCTAATTGTGCCAAAATCGAGCCGTCCGCGTAACGCGTCATACCGTGAATAATGCTTTGCGGGTGAATCACCACTTCGATTTTGTCGGCAGGTAGCATAAATAATCGACAGGCTTCAATCACTTCCAAACCCTTATTCATCATTGTGGAAGAATCGACCGAAATTTTTCGACCCATAGACCATTTGGGGTGCTTCACCGCCATTTGTGGCGTGATTTTTTCAAATTTATTCAAAGGCGTATGCAAAAACGAACCGCCAGACGCGGTGATTAAAATAGATGCAATTTTGTCGTTCAGGCTGCCTGAAAAAACGCCATTTGCCATTTCACGCCGCACGCTTTCAGGCAGCGTTTGAAACACCGCATTGTGTTCGCTATCCACAGGCAAGACAGGGGCGTGATTGGCATTTGCGGTTGCCATAAACAACTCACCGCCCATAACCAGCGTTTCCTTGTTGGCTAACAAAATTTTCTTGCCACATTCCGCCGCCGCAAACGCCGACACAAAACCCGCCGCCCCGACAATCGCCGCCATAACCATATCGGTGTTTTTGTGCGTTGCCACAAAAGACAAAGCGTCTTCTTTGCATAAAACTTGCGTATCACAACCTTTTGATTTTAATAATTTATTTAATTTTTCGGCATTCTCTTCGCCGTTAATGACCGCATATTGTGGCGAAAATTGCACACACAAATCGCCTAATTTTTCCACTTGCGAATAAGCGGTGAGAGCAAAAACGCTGAATTTATCGGGGTGTTGGCGGAGAATATCCAGCGTACTCTGCCCGATACTGCCAGTGGCACCAAGAATGGTAATGTTTTGTTTTTTCATCATATTTTTAAGTTTTTCAGGCTGCCTAAAATTAAATTTCAATAAAATCCATACCTTTAAACGAACGCACAGGATTACCGCGTTCGATTTCGTGATGATGTTGATGTTTGGTTTTATCTATTGCACTCATTTGTTCTAAATTTTTTTCCTGTAATTTGGCATTTAACAGCAAAAGAGCCATTTTACGATTTTGGTGCTGACTGCGTTGGCTTTCTACTCTCACAGATAAACCTGTTGGAATATGTGTTATTCTAACTGCGGAATTAGTTTTGTTAATATGTTGCCCGCCTGCACCGCTGGCACGCATAGTTGTTATTTGAATGTCTTTATCAGAAAAAATATTTTGTTCCGCATTTTCTATAACACGCAAGCCAATAAACCAATTTTTTCTTTTATGGTTAGGACGAAATGGGCTGGGGCAAATCCATTGAATTGTACCTATCCAGCGATTGATAAATTGCTGTTCAGATATTTCGTTTTCGCCTTCAATATTGACGGTAATCGATTTTGGTAAATCCTTTTGTTTTTTAATAGGATTACTCCAAGTTTCTTGCAATATAGAAAAAACTTCTGCACCTTCAAATTCTCCCATTGCATTTTGTAAAGCGAGAAAATCATATTTTAAGTTTTGTTCATCTGCTTGATGACATAATTTTTTTAATGTTTTTAGCACTGCTAAACAACATTCTACTGGACCTGTGGCAGCAGAAATATGAATTATTTGCATAAAAATAAATTCCTAACTGGCTCGTTTTTTATAAGTTAAAACAGGTATAAAACGCACAATCGGTTGAATAATATTTGCGTCTGTCAAAGCATCAATAACACTTTCAATATCTTTATATGCTTGTGGTGCTTCTTCATATAATAAATCTTTATCTTCACAAATAACTCTTGATTTATATTTTGTGCGTTTTAGTTGTTCCGAAGAAAATTTTGTTGCCAAGCGACCTTGACAATCTGAGCGTTTCCATTTTCGACCTGCACCGTGTGCAATAGAATTAAGTGCCCAATCATTAGGTTTTGTTGCAACCAAATAAGAAAAACTACCCCTTGAACCTGGGATAATAGCAAATTGTCTATCACTTGCGGCGGCACCTTTGCGATGTAAATAACCTGTCTGTCCGTTAATGGTGGTTTTTTCAACAAAATTATGAAAAATATCAACTAATTGCTTACCAGTCGTTTTCAGATTATGAAAAATGCGTTGAGCAATTAACCATCTATTTTCAATGGCATAGTCTAATGCTAAATTGTGTTGTTGAAAGTAATCATTTGCGTCTTCGCTATTTGCATTGAGCGGTTCATAATTAAATCGACTTAAATACGCATGCAAAATTTCTCCACCTAAACCACGAGAACCAGAATGAACAATCAGTTGTAATTTATTTTCATCAATTTGTAATTGTTCTGCAAGTTCATCTTGAAAAATATGTTCAACTTGCACAATTTCAGCAAAGTGATTGCCTGCTCCAATTGTACCATTGGCTTTTGTTTTAGGAAAGTAACCTAATAATTGTTCTGCTTGTTCGCTTGACAATTCTTTATCAATATTACCAATCTTTTTTTCCAATTTATCTAAATTTTGACGGCGAACTAATTCAGTTTGCCATAAAGACATACCACAACCAATATCACCACCTACCAATGCAGGATAAATTTTATCTGCCGTAAAAAACGCCGCACCAATTGGATAAGTTCGACCAGGGTGCAAATCAGGCATACCGCAAACTTTTAGCATTCCTGTTAATTTTGCCGTATAACGCAATTGGTCCACTGCCGTTTCTTCAATCCATAAATCTTGATTACGAATTAAGTGGATATTTTCGTTAATAATTTGAATAGTATTCAATGGGTTTCCCTTTGTCTATATTTAGGTTTCAGGCTGCCTGAAAGCCTATTTTTACGACCTTTGTTCATTTTCGGGCAACTGTTCTGTGGTTCTGCCAAAACGCCGTTCGCGTTTTTGGAAAGACGCAATCGCTTTGTCTAATTCTGCCGCGTCAAAATCTGGCCACAGCGTGTCGGTGAAATAGAGTTCCGCATACGCCATTTGCCACAGCATAAAATTGCTGATTCTCGCTTCGCCGCCTGTGCGAATGACAAAATCGGGCTCGGGAGCAAAACCTAATGATAAGTGGGCAAACATATCTTCTTCGGTGATTTCGGTTTTTCCTTGTTTTATCAAGGCATTAACTGCATTAAGAATATCCTGTCTGCCGCCATAATCAGCAGCCACAACAAGCGTTAAACCAGTGTTATTGGCGGTTAGGGTTTCGGATTCGTCAATCGCATCACGAATTTGTGGCGGAAATTTATCGCGTCTGCCGATGACTTTAAGGCGAATATTGTTTTTGTGCAACAGCCGCACCTTTTTCTTTAAGGCTTCGGAAAACAGCCCCATTAAAAACGACACTTCTTCCACAGGACGCCGCCAGTTTTCTGTGGAAAAAGCAAATACGGTTAAATATTCCACGCCTAATTCAGAACAGCGGCGAACGGCTTCTTCTAATTGATTGACCCCTTTTTTATGTCCCATAATGCGGGGCATAAAGCGTTTTTTCGCCCATCGCCCACTGCCGTCCATAATAATGGCAATGTGGCGTGGAATGTTGGTGCGTTCGGGAATGGCATTGGTGGTGGTGATTTTCATAATTTAACCGTGTTGTGGTGATAAAAAATAGGATTATATCGCACATGGCTACGGACTTGCGTTTTTTTCAGGCAGCCTGAAAATTATTGTTTGGTATAAGAACCGATATAAACGCCATCGCAAGGGCAGGCGTTGAGTAGAATTTCATCGCGATAATCAAGCACAGGTTTATAGTAGTAATCACCATTACGATTAAACAGTAATTCATTATTTTCTGGTAGATTTTTAATGTAATTAAACATTTCCTTATCGGCACAGGAAAATAATGCTGTGCGGTTATCTGTCCCCCATAATTGCGTTAAATACATAAATTCTAAATTATTAGATAATGATTTAATAGCTTGAATAATATCTTTTATCCGAGTTTTACCAAAATTTTCATTGGTATCATTAATGGCTTCTTGTCCTGCATAATAAAAATCTTTAATATAATATTTCATTGCCTTGCCCATTGGTGTATTGATTGGTGCAATTAAAAAAAGTTCATCACCGAAAAAGGTATCAAATGCAATAAACCGCAATATTGCAAGGGCTTGGTCGTTTAATTGTTTGATTTCAACTACATCAACTGCTAATCGTTCTTGTGTAAAGAAAGTATATTCGCTATTGATAATACCGATATTTGTACATATTCGATTGATTTCTTCCTTTATTTGCTTAAATTCTTGTCTGTCTTTTTCACTTGTATCTTTATCGTTGATTTTAAATTCTATATTATCCATATATAATTCTAGCGTACCAACAACATATTCTGTATTAAATACGGACAAAGTGTTTTCACCTAAATAAAAAATTTTACACTTTTCATATTTTTGCACAATCGCTTTTAATATAGCAAACGAATGTCTCATGCTATCCACTTCAATCAATAAACCATTATTTTTCATTGCATTGCTCCTATTTATGCCATTCTTTTAATAAACGGTTATAATGATAATAATTGATATTTGTTGTGTTATCTATTAAATAGTCAATTATTTGAAATGTGGCTAATACTTCTTTTATGCTGCCGATTTTATATAAATATTCTTGGGGAAAAAGCGAAATAAAATCCTTTTTCTGATAAAATGCTAATGTTTCGGGTGATAATGTGATGATGTTAATAATGGCTTCATAAGTATTTCCTGCTTTCATTCTTAAACTATCTGATTTTATATCAATAAATCGTATGGATAAATAATTATCGTCAGACAATTTAATTAAAGGTTGATTGTGTTGAATAATAACGGTTATATCGTAATCGCTGTAAATTTTACTCAAAGGTGTTAATTCACCAAATAAATAATAAAACATCGCTATTTTCCTTTTTTCAGGCTGCCTGAAAATTATATTGCAAATAATTTAATCGTCATTAAAATGGCAATGGTAATATTCATACCGCCGAATAAGCGTTTGAGTGTGGTTTGTGATAACTTGGTTTTTGCCCATGAGCCTAATGGCACGAATAGGGCGGTGCAAATGGACAGCACAATTAAACCTGGCACATAAACAAAACCTATGGTATTCGGAATGGTGTTTTGAATATGCAATCCTGCCGACAAGTTTGTTACTGCACCTGCCACGGCTACTGGAAAAGTTAAAACGCCTGATGTGCCAATGGCGTGATGAGCCGACAAGCCGCAATAGCGGAAAAATGGCACCATTAACGCTCCGCCGCCAATGCCCACCCAACTGGAAAACAAACCAATGCCGCCGCCCACGCTTGCCAGACCTGTATCGCTTACGGTGTGCGGTTTGGGGTCGGATAAAAACATTTTGACGGAAACATAATATAAAAACAGCACAAAAATAATTCGTAGAACTTTTTCAGGCAGCCCTAATGTAAAAATTGACCCAACTACTACGCCGATAAATAAAAACGGTGCAAACTTTTTGCACACCGCCCAATCAACATTTTGCGATTTTTTTTGTGCAAAAACATTCACTAAACCCGTTACAACCATTACCGCAAACGCCGTGCCGACTGCGGTGTGCTGCAAATATTCGGACGCTCCAAACTGTCCGTGAAATAAATAAACCAAAGCCGAAACCACAACCACACCGCCGCCAATGCCTAACATACCTGCGGCAAAGCCAGAAAATGAACCTGCGAGAATCAGTAAAAAAATGGTGAGCGGAGCAAGTGTTTGCATGGTGTTTTTTCGTGGATTAAAAGAATAGGGCGGTATTATACAGTGAGCAATGGGTAATAAGTAATGAGCAATTAGGTTTTTCGTTTTGCCTTGCGGCAAAACAAAACAACTGCTCACTATTCATCACCTTTCGGCGGTACGGGGGCGAACCAGCCTACGAATAATAGCAACAAGCCCACAATGATAAAGGAGATAATGCGTTCTATGCCGTTTGAGTTCGCCAGTTCAACCAAGAATAGTTTGCACACCACAATGCCCATTAGGCTGGCACCTGCAATCCACAGTGTGCGTCTTTGTTGGCGATTTGCCCACACCATAATTACGATGGCGGTGATTGCCCAGATGATTGACAGCGTGGCTTGTACGCCGAATGACGCTAATAGGGCGGCGGCATTCCAGTCAATGCCATTGTAATAGTGCCAAAACCGCATAACGGCACAACTTAATACCAGTAAGCCCGATAATGCTGTGCCGATGTATAAAAAGCGATCGCTGTCGGCGGTTTTTTCAGGCAGCCCTTTGTGATACCACTGCCACAACTGCCACAATACGGCAATGCTGCCGATTTCTATGGTGTTCATAAGCGGTATATACGCGTGTGCTGTCGGGCGTGAGAAGTTTGCCACGATAAGCCATAAGATGCTGTATAAGGCTAATACAACGCTGATTTGATTGCAGTATAACTCTTTGTATTCTTTCAAATATTCTGATTTGTGCGTAAAGAATAACCACGCGGCTAACGGCACAATCAGGGTTTCTAATGGGCGTAAGGCGTTAAAATGGCTGTGGGCGGAGTATAAAAACACTGTCCAGACGAAGATATACGCCAAAGATATGCCGCAATGGGCGAGTACATTCAAACCGTTGGTTTTTTGTTTTTCAGGCAGCCTGAAAAGCGTTGCAATGCTTAAACTTGTGGCAAAAAGTAAAATCAATCCGCCCCACATTTGTGTGTGGTCGTGTTTCCACGCGGCAATGGCGAATGTCCAAACAAAAAACGCATAGCACAGGGCTAATAAAATTGTGGTGAATATGCCGATAAACCACTTTCGATAAGTGGCAAATAGCCATAAACCTAACCAAATCAATAAGATAGAAACGCTCCACGCATTTGCCGTAGTGATTTCGCTTGTGTCTAATAATGCTCCTGCCAAGTGGCGTATGGCAAAAATCAGCCCCAAACCTAATGCCATAATGCCGATGGTTGCGTTGCCGTCAATTAGGGTGTCGGCGTTGGCGTAAGTCTGTCGCCGCCAGTGAGCGTGGTGTAATAGGTAAGCGGCGGCAAGCCATGCGATTGCAGACAGCGTAATCATCATGTGTGCGTCTGTGTTTTTAGCAATACAAGTGATTGATAATAAAATAGAAATTAAACTAAATACGCTAAACACTATTTGCGGTTTTTGCCATTGTAAGGCGGCAAACGCCACTGCCATAGCGGATAACACGGGTATGCAATACAGCGGACTTAATGTTAATAAGGGCAGGGTGAGCGTGTTGATTAAAGTCAGTACGGCAATCGCCGACAGCGTGTTTTTTTCCCATTCGGCACTGCTTTCGCGGTGCTGTTTGTCCCACAGAAAATACATTGCCGCACCGCTTAATACCACAATCACCGCACCGATAAGCGAACCCTGCAAAATCGTAGGGTAGCCGTCAGGATTCAACTGCAAGGACTGAAATTGTTTGAACGCCGCTAATGCAAATACGCCTAACGCTCCCAAACGCACATGCGGTTGTTTTTGGGATAAGCCAAAGGCATACACCAAAGCCGCTTCCAACGCCCACGCACTTGCCGTCCATTGTTGCTCTAATGCCAACGGTATGGAAAGCGTAACAAATAAGCCAGAAAGCAGTGCAAATGCTTGTTTCATCACGGCAAAATCTTTGTTTTGGCGAGCATAATACCAAGCCAAACCGCCATACACCGCCGCCCACAGCAAGGCAGAATAAGCGGCGGCATTGTCCCAGTGTTTGACCATGGCATATTGCAAGCCGAATGTGGATAACGCCGTGCCAAACAACAGCGTGCTGTCTAATATTTTAATGTGCGAGCCATACGCCACAATGGTTTGCCAAATGCGTTCTAATGTTGCGTTATTCGGAATTTCTCGCAATTCGCCTTGCATGGGCGTTTCTTCCAACGAGCGGTAGGCAAAAAAGCAGGCGATGAGCGTATAGAGTAACCAGTGGTAAATTAAGAAAAATTCGCAACTGGCAAATAAATTTGGGCTGTATTCATTGCTCCATAATAAGGCAATCCAAAATGTGCCGATGGCAGCGATTAAGTTTAGCGATCGCCACGCTTTGAACCACGCAATCGTTGCCACGCCTGTGTTTAACACCGCCAAATACGCAAACAAGGCAATGTGCGAGCCTGTGCCGTCCGAAGTTAAAATCGGAGCAAATAAACCGCCGATAACGGCAACTTGTGCCAAAATTTTCGCGTCTTTAACAACCGCTCGCCACGCCATTAGGGCGACCGAAATCACCATTACAATCAAGGCGATATTATGCGGCAGAATATTGTGCAACTTCACCGCCGCCAAAGCGGTGAGATACATTACCCCAAAACCAAAGCCCTGCAAAATCAAGCCATAATCACGGCGTTTGGCTTGCAAATATTCGCCACCCACCGCCGCCGCAATGCCAGCCGCAAACACCGCCAAATACCGCAATGGCATAGGCATCGCTCCGCCCACATAACGCAGTAAAAACGCCAAACCCAAAAACAGCACCAAAACGCCCGTTTTTAGCAAAACATTACCGCCCGTCAGCCAGTCAATAAAAGCATTGCTGTCGGCATTTTGCGGCGGTGTTGGTTTTCTATTATATTGATTTTTATGAAGATTATCTTCAAAAGGCATTTGCCGTGTGGCATATTCAGGCTGCCTGAAAGCATTTTCTTGATTATTTTTAATATGAATATTTTGTGTAGAAGTACTGTTTTGTTCAGGTTGCCTGAAATCCGTTTTACTATCCGCTTGTTCAAGGTGTGCTTGAATAGCCGAAATTCCCACAGGCTGATGAATTTCTGTTTTTTCTATATTATTTTGTGTTTGAATATCAACAGGTTGTATATTTTCAGGCTGCCTGAAAACTGTTTCGTTTTGAGTAGTAATATTGTTTTCTGTATTTTGTTGTTTTTCTAAACTATTTGAGATATCAACAGGTTGAGTATTTTCAGGCTGCCTGAAAACTGTTTCGTTTTGGGCAGTAATATTGTTTTCTGTATTTTGTTGTGTTTGAGCAATATTTGCAATATCAATCGGTTGCGTATTTTCAGGCTGCCTGAAAACCGTTTCGTTTGACGCAGTAATATTGTTTTCTGTATTTTGTTGTGTTTGTGAAATATTTGAAATATCAATAGATTGTAAGTTTTCAGGCTGCCTGAAAACAGTTTCGTTTGACGCAGTAATATTGTTTTCTGTATTTTGTTGTATTTGTGAAATATTTGAAATATCAACAGGTTGTAAGTTTTCAGGCTGCCTGAAATGGGCTAATTGCGAAAGCGAGCGATTTTCTTCAAACAAACGCACATTTTGCTGTTCCAAAACCAACAAACGAGACCGCAAAGCATGCAATTCATGCTTTAACAATTTCATCTGTGCCTTAATTTCATCAATCTCATCTCGCTCAAACATTTTGTAACACCTTGTATTTGTAGTAAAAATGAAAAACAATTAAAATAAACCAAGTCGGTACTTTAAGTGATAACACACACAAAAAGCAAGTGTGTTTTTTTGAAATCAATAAGTTATCAATATTTATTTGCTGATTATATTTTTCAGGCTGCCTGAAACTGATAAGAAACTGGCAAAATTCATTTTAAAACAAAAAATTCAACCTGCCGTAGGTTATGGCTTGCAGTTCTTTATTTTTCTAAACCGCCTATTCGGCGGGGAACGACAACAACGCTGTGTATATCGTATGGCGTTGTTTCTAAGCCGCCTGTTCGGCGGAGAACTTTTTCGCTTGCCACAATGCCGTTTCGGTTTCTTTCTAAGCCGCCTGTTCGGCGGGGAACGGCGGAAAGTGGTACTCGCTACAACTACGGTATTTCTAAGCCGCCTGTTCGGCGGGGAACCTTTAACCTTAACAAAATCCGCCAAAGCAACATTTCTAAGCCGCCTGTTCGGCGGGGAACGCGTTAATATATTCCTGAAAAGCGTCAATATATTTCTAAGCCGCCTGTTCGGCGGGGAACTTCTGAATGTGCCAAAATTGCCTTTTTTGGGCTTTCTAAGCCGCCTGTTCGGCAGGGAACATTCAGGCAGCCTTTCAGGTTGCCTTTTTTATTTTCTAAGCCGCCTGTTCGCTGGGGAACACAACGCAGGATAGGTAAACAATAGCACAATGTTTCTAAGCCGCCTGTTCGGCAGGGAACTCCTTTGTATAGTCAAACAACTTCAAAATGTTAAAAAACCGTGTCATTGCGAGCCGTGATGAAATCACGGCGTGGCAATCCACTTGAAACCGTAGGTTTCAAGCAACGCCGCAGGCGTTGTAACGGACTTATCTGTTATCATTTCAGGTAGCCTTAAATTGCTTACGAACCTTGTCGTTACAACGATAAGCGGCGTTGGTAAAAAAATCTACGATTTTTTTGACTTTCTTACCACGCTTTCGCCTTTCGGCTTGGCTCGTAATGACACGCAGGATTAAATTAAAATTATAGAATATTTATGCACAGTGCGTTATTTTTATTTTTTTATTTTGAAGTTGTTTGACTATAAAAAAACGCCCCGAAACCCTAACTTTCTAAGCGCCTGTTCGGCGGGGAACAGTCTCCCTGACATAGTCTCACTGTATTTAATTTTCTAATCCACCTGTTCGGCGGGGAACTTGTCAGTTACTGCGAATATGCACAACGAAAATTTCTAAGCCGCCTGTTCGGCGGGGAACTACGGCAAAGACACGCTTTTGATTGATATTTTTTTCTAAGCCGCCTGTTCGGCGGGGAACTCCTGTTTCGCTTTCATTTTTAAGCCTTTCAGTTTCTAAGCCGCCTGTTCGGCGGGGAACTAAATTTAATAAAAAAATCCCTGTTGCTGTTTTTTCTAAGCCGCCTGTTCGGCGGGGAACATATATGGGGGCAGTTTCTTCATGATTTTCAATTTCTAAGCCGCCTGTTCGGCGGGGAACTCACCGAAGCGAAACCAATCATTATTGCTGTTTTTCTAAGCCGCCTGTTCGGCGGGGAACAAAAAAGGTATGGCTTTGTAATGCCAAGACACTTTCTAAGCCGCCTGTTCGGCGGGGAACTGCGGTTTGTTCTTCTCCGCCCATTTTATTTATTTCTAAGCCGCCTGTTCGGCGGGGAACCTTTTCTTCGCTCGTTTTTATTCCGTATTTTTTTTCTAAGCCGCCTGTTCGGCGGGGAACACAACTTTTCGCACGCTGTCATAAACGGGTGCTTTCTAAGCCGCCTGTTCGGCGGGGAACGGTTTATGCTCATGTAAATCTCTGTGCTTATATTTCTAAGCCGCCTGTTCGGCGGGGAACCGGTTTTAATGCGTTCCAGTATTCACGGGGCATTTCTAAGCCGCCTGTTCGGCGGGGAACTAATTCGATTTGCTTAATCTCCATATACATGGTTTCTAAGCCGCCTGTTCGGCGGGGAACAACA
Source organism: Neisseriaceae bacterium (assembly GCA_017458185.1). Taxonomy (GTDB): domain Bacteria; phylum Pseudomonadota; class Gammaproteobacteria; order Burkholderiales; family Neisseriaceae; genus RGIG9985. Next base: position 3,791 of record JAFTFY010000006.1, on the reverse strand, counting down.
GCGTCAAAGAGCCTTGACTGGCTGTCTGCTTTCTAAGCCGCCTGTTCGGCGGGGAACTCGCACGGTGTTTTATGTTTCGGCTCGCAATATTTCTAAGCCGCCTGTTCGGCGGGGAACATAATGTCGGTGTTTTAGCAGGTGCTTTTGCATTTCTAAGCCGCCTGTTCGGCGGAGAACTTATAATACCACATTTCACCCAATCCCATTTTTTCTAAACCGCTTATTCGGCGGGGAACATTTATAGTTCATTACTACTGAAATATCAATATTTCTAAACCGCCTATTCGGCGGGGAATTCCTGAAAACTTTTTTGCTTAATTCCATAGCATTTCTAATATAAAACCGCATTAACTTTGAGATTTTAAATCACTAACTTTGAGACTAACGCACAGTCTCAAAGTTGTGATTTTTTCGTTTTTTTACTGTACAAATTATTCAACCATATGCACATAAGATAGGCGTTTTTGTTTGAAAATGCTTGCTTTATATTGTAACCTTTGTTATAATTATTACCGTTACATAGGGTAACAACGGGAAAAGCCCTACCGAAGCAGGGCTTGAAATTAGGAAGGATTATCAGATGAGTACCTTCATCAAAATAATTCTCTTCTTTTTACTTATGCTCGCCATAACGGCGGCTTGGTGATAGAAGATGGGGGGCGGTAGGACGCTCCCTATTCCACCCAAACATTATAGAAAAAGGACAATAAAAATGCAAGAAAAACATTACAATCGCACCGCTTACAATGTGAAAAGCCGTGAGAAACTTGGCAAAAAGGCGGTTAATTTTACCTTTGACGCAGAAACGCTGGCTTTGTTTAATCGTTTGGTTGAACAAACAGGGCAAAACAAAATTGATGTGATTAAGTCGGCGTTAGCGTGTTATGCAAAGGAATTAGGCTAATTTCAGGCAGCCTGTTTTGTTTGAAAGCGTGGGTCTGCCATTAAAGCCTTGTTTAATGCGTCTTTATAGGGGGTTAAACTGTCGATTTCATCACAGGCTTGCATAATCCAGTGGTAGGCTTGCATATATTGTTCAGGATTTTCAGGCAAGTAATCTACATCCCAAGTTTGGCAAATATAAGATAGGAACCGACAATCTCAATCTTGCAATTTGTTTCAGTATTTCTAAGCCGCCTGTTCGGCGGGGAACACGCTGAATTTTGGGGCGACCGTGTTGGTACATTTCTAAGCCGCCTGTTCGGCGGGGAACGCGAAGAAGTTGTCAGAAAAATGGGCGTTGAATTTCTAAGCCGCCTGTTCGGCGGGGAACTCGGAATTACCGAAAAGGTTGCACGGCAAAACTTTCTAAGCCGCCTGTTCGGCGGGGAACTTGTTGCTTTTTAGGCTGTTGCTTAACGCATATTTCTAAGCCGCCTGTTCGGCGGGGAACAAAGAACTTGCATCAATGTCTTACCGCAATCATTTCTAAGCCGCCTGTTCGGCGGGGAACGCGAAAACGCTCTTTTTGTCATTGCGTTTTTTTTTCTAAGCCGCCTGTTCGGCGGGGAACTTGCCACACCACGCGGGCGAAAATTGCATAATTTTCTAAGCCGCCTGTTCGGCGGGGAACGCAAAAAATTATTAGCAATTAAGGAAAAATTATTTCTAAGCCGCCTGTTCGGCGGGGGACCGCAGTGAGATTATAAACGGTTCGGAAGTTTTTTTCTAAGCCGCCTGTTCGGCGGGGAACGGTGTAGGTAAAATCGGCGGTTTAGGCAATATTTTCTAAGCCGCCTGTTCGGCGGGGAACCGTGGGTGATTTTGGTTTTGTGAAAATTTGGCTTTCTAAGCCGCCTGTTCGGCGGGGAACCGTGTTCTCATCGACAAATTCTTGGCTTGTTTTTTCTAAGCCGCCTGTTCGGCGGGGAACGCAATGTTAGAAAGACGGCTCGCATGATTTCATTTCTAAGCCGCCTGTTCGGCGGGGAACTTGACAATGTCGCACTAAAAACAAGCCTTTTTTTTCTAAGCCGCCTGTTCGGCGGGGAACACGCAAGCGTTGCCCAAGTTCTCGATTTACTTTTTCTAAGCCGCCTGTTCGGCGGGGAACCAGTGCCAAGCCGTTGATTTGTAAAGAGTTTATTTCTAAGCCGCCTGTTCGGCGGGGAACGGACTTTAATTTTTACCGCAATCATTATTTCATTTCTAAGCCGCCTGTTCGGCGGGGAACTAACATTTGCCACTTCGGCAAGTTCGTTTGCATTTCTAAGCCGCCTGTTCGGCGGGGAACGTGGTAAGGGTTGGAATGTCTCGCGATAAGCATTTCTAAGCCGCCTGTTCGGCGGGGAACCGCACCCTTTCATCGGCTCGGCGACTTCGTCATTTCTAAGCCGCCTGTTCGGCGGGGAACAAATTCAAGCCGAAGTTAAGGGCTTGAAATCATTTCTAAGCCGCCTGTTCGGCGGGGAACTATGGCAATTCTTGCATTTTTCCATAAACTCTTTTCTAAGCCGCCTGTTCGGCGGGGAACGAATATATGAATGACAATAGGAGACACTCACATTTCTAAGCCGCCTGTTCGGCGGGGAACTGATTTATCTTATTACTGGCACGCCTGGTACATTTCTAAGCCGCCTGTTCGGCGGGGAACATAACACACCGATTGACCTGTATAAATATGCATTTCTAAGCCGCCTGTTCGGCGGGGAACATGTGGATAGTGTTGGCGATAAAGTCGCGAAATTTCTAAGCCGCCTGTTCGGCGGGGAACATGAGAAAATCTATTCGCTTGCTTCGTCTTCGTTTCTAAGCCGCCTGTTCGGCGGGGAACCTGCTTTGCTGGGTTTGGACGGAATGTAACAATTTCTAAGCCGCCTGTTCGGCGGGGAACCCCGAATGCAGATATGACGGCAAGCGAATTTTTTTCTAAGCCGCCTGTTCGGCGGGGAACAGAAAACAGGGCAGCCCCTATCCTTTATTTAATTTCTAAGCCGCCTGTTCGGCGGGGAACCTCGTTTGCTCATCAAATAACGAGAAACAAAATTTCTAAGCCGCCTGTTCGGCGGGGAACAAATCAACACCAATATACACAAAGCCCATAATTTTCTAAGCCGCCTGTTCGGCGGGGAACGTGCCAGGTGTGCCAGTTACAAGGTAAATCATTTTCTAAGCCGCCTGTTCGGCGGGGAACTGGCTTGGGCTAATCTGCCGACTTGTTCAAATTTTCTAAGCCGCCTGTTCGGCGGGGAACTTGAAAAGTGTTGATATAGCCATTTTGCGGACTTTCTAAGCCGCCTGTTCGGCGGGGAACTGATTTACGGCGGTCTTTGGTTAAGCAAGTTCTTTCTAAGCCGCCTGTTCGGCGGGGAACTTGCCACAACACAATCAAGGCAGAAGAAGAAATTTCTAAGCCGCCTGTTCGGCGGGGAACATTCGAGCGGTGCGTTGTTTGCGTAATGCGGCTTTCTAAGCCGCCTGTTCGGCGGGGAACACGCTCTTAAAGCGTTGCCTGCGGTTTCGACTTTTCTAAGCCGCCTGTTCGGCGGGGAACAGCCTAACACTAAAACCGATATGTATGACGCATTTCTAAGCCGCCTGTTCGGCGGGGAACTAAGAGATTGCGGCGAATAGGCGACTGATTCGTTTCTAAGCCGCCTGTTCGGCGGGGAACCCACCGCCGCTTTCACAGTTGCACTCGGGCAATTTCTAAGCCGCCTGTTCGGCGGGGAACGTGAATACGCCCTATTTTCAAGGCAATGTTAATTTCTAAGCCGCCTGTTCGGCGGGGAACGCGATAGGGGCAACGGTTACAGACGGAACGGCTTTCTAAGCCGCCTGTTCGGCGGGGA
>JAFTFY010000005.1 GCA_017458185.1 Neisseriaceae bacterium | reverse complement strand
ACCAGTTTCTTTCTAAGCCGCCTGTTCGGCGGGGAACACAGACGGCTCGCCGAGAGCGAAGTTTATCGTATTTCTAAGCCGCCTGTTCGGCGGGGAACGAAAGGCAATATTGACAATTATCTCGGTTCTATTTCTACGCCGCCTGTTCGGCGGGGAACCTTTGAATATTTGTAACGCCCGAACCAGTTTCTTTCTAAGCCGCCTGTTCGGCGGGGAACACAGACGGCTCGCCGAGAGCGAAGTTTATCGTATTTCTAAGCCGCCTGTTCGGCGGGGAACGAAAGGCAATATTGACAATTATCTCGGTTCTATTTCTAAGCCGCCTGTTCGGCGGGGAACTTATTCTTTTGTCGCAATTAAACCGTGATTTATTTCTAAGCCGCCTGTTCGGCGGGGAACGTAATGTCGTCCCCTGCTGGTCGAACATAAGCTTTCTAAGCCGCCTGTTCGGCGGGGAACTTTTTCGATAGTGCCGAAGACTATGCAATGGCTTTCTAAGCCGCCTGTTCGGCGGGGAACGACGGCGGTGGTCTTGATGATTTTTTGGGTTTTTTCTAAGCCGCCTGTTCGGCGGGGAACAAAAACATTTATACATATTCAAACCCTTTTCATTTCTAAGCCGCCTGTTCGGCGGGGAACGTTGCCAGCGGTCGTGTTGCCAAAGCATTTTGTTTCTAAGCCGCCTGTTCGGCGGGGAACCGTGCCTTGACTGGGAAGACCGAATATTGTCTTTTCTAAGCCGCCTGTTCGGCGGGGAACTATTTAGACGGTCGCGAAGTCTGTCAGCGTGTTTTCTAAGCCGCCTGTTCGGCGGGGAACAATATTCCAATCCCATTTTTATTTACCCACTGTTTCTAAGCCGCCTGTTCGGCGGGGAACATTAAAGCCGTCAGCATTACAGCGGCGGCTATTTTCTAAGCCGCCTGTTCGGCGGGGAACTGTGATAACTGATAATATGATTGGTAACAATATTTCTAAGCCGCCTGTTCGGCGGGGAACAATCTGCTACTTTACGAACGCTGTCATAAATATTTCTAAGCCGCCTGTTCGGCGGGGAACGATTGAAAAGGCTTTGAAATTATCCGCCGTATTTTCTAAGCCGCCTGTTCGGCGGGGAACTTGTGCTATGTGTTTGAAAAAAAACAAATTCATTTCTAAGCCGCCTGTTCGGCGGGGAACATTACAGGCTTTGAGTTGCTTAATCCTAAAAATTTCTAAGCCGCCTGTTCGGCGGGGAACTTCATTAAGGCTTCATCTGCCTTTTCGATTGCTTTCTAAGCCGCCTGTTCGGCGGGGAACCGAAAAGCAAAAAAAACAATGGCAAACAAATTTTTCTAAGCCGCCTGTTCGGCGGGGAACATCTCACAACGCAGTCAGACGAAGCCCCGAGCTTTCTAAGCCGCCTGTTCGGCGGGGAACAAACCGAACGGCGTGCGATGATTTTAGATAACTTTCTAAGCCGCCTGTTCGGCGGGGAACAAAATAAATTTGCCGCCGCAAACAGTGGCAAATTTCTAAGCCGCCTGTTCGGCGGGGAACATCACAAGTGGCAGGGTCTTTGCCATTGCCACATTTCTAAGCCGCCTGTTCGGCGGGGAACGTCGTCATCATATTTGGGCGGTTCAGGATCTGTTTCTAAGCCGCCTGTTCGGCGGGGAACTACCGTTGCCACAAGGATCATCATCATAGGACTTTCTAAGCCGCCTGTTCGGCGGGGAACACGCACAAATATATCGATCATTGTCGGGGCTTTTTCTAAGCCGCCTGTTCGGCGGGGAACATAAGTGTCTTTGCGGCATACGACAAAATCAATTTCTAAGCCGCCTGTTCGGCGGGGAACACAGCGATTTTTGGTTTGGTTGGTTTGCTTGTTTTCTAAGCCGCCTGTTCGGCGGGGAACGGTTTATGCTCATGTAAATCTCTGTGCTTATATTTCTAAGCCGCCTGTTCGGCGGGGAACCTATTACTATGAAAATGTCCAAAGTTTCAGGTTTTCTAAGCCGCCTGTTCGGCGGGGAACACGGTTCATTATGGCGGTCAAAATGATACGGTTTTCTAAGCCGCCTGTTCGGCGGGGAACGAACGGTCGATTGATTTGGTTTCAGGTGTTCATTTCTAAGCCGCCTGTTCGGCGGGGAACTTTTGTCGCATTGCGTCCATTCTTCGCACTGTTTTCTAAGCCGCCTGTTCGGCGGGGAACTTGAAGCGTTTAAGTAGGTGTTGCTATGAAGTTTTCTAAGCCGCCTGTTCGGCGGGGAACTCAACCCTGAATTTTTTAAGGATTTGAAATGTTTTCTAAGCCGCCTGTTCGGCGGGGAACATTGATGACCCTTATTCTCGTCAATCTTGGGCTTTCTAAGCCGCCTGTTCGGCGGGGAACATTTCTTCATTGGTTAAGCAAGTTGATTTAACTTTCTAAGCCGCCTGTTCGGCGGGGAACGTGTCATCATCACCACTTGGCGGGTCATTAGCTTTCTAAGCCGCCTGTTCGGCGGGGAACAGTTGTGCTTTGTCGATGACTTCTAAATTAACTTTCTAAGCCGCCTGTTCGGCGGGGAACGCACTGTGGTAATTGCCTTTGCTTGGCTTACTTTTCTAAGCCGCCTGTTCGGCGGGGAACTCTAATTGGCAAGAAGATATGTTTCCAGAAATTTTCTAAGCCGCCTGTTCGGCGGGGAACCAGCCATTAAGGCAGCCACTAAACCAGCAACATTTCTAAGCCGCCTGTTCGGCGGGGAACAATAATAGAGCCTTCTTCAAAATTTTCATGCATTTCTAAGCCGCCTGTTCGGCGGGGAACCAGATAATGACGATGATGACCCCTGCGGTAATTTTCTAAGCCGCCTGTTCGGCGGGGAACAGCACATTGAACAACGCAAACCCGAAGATAAATTTCTAAGCCGCCTGTTCGGCGGGGAACGTAATCGGCAGGGTTCATAATAATGGCATCAGTTTCTAAGCCGCCTGTTCGGCGGGGAACAATTGCAAAAACAGGCAGCGGAAGAATTTTCATTTCTAAGCCGCCTGTTCGGCGGGGAACCGCTATCACCGCTGTTATCGCCGCCGTTTTGCTTTCTAAGCCGCCTGTTCGGCGGGGAACGAGTAACAACTTCACAAATAGAATACAAAGTATTTCTAAGCCGCCTGTTCGGCGGGGAACATGTCAGCGTCTTGGAAAGCGAGCAAGCGTTGTTTCTAAGCCGCCTGTTCGGCGGGGAACTACGCTAAAATTAGCCGCAACAAAGACAAACATTTCTAAGCCGCCTGTTCGGCGGGGAACCGTGGGCAACCAACGCACTTGCACGCAACGCATTTCTAAGCCGCCTGTTCGGCGGGGAACAAGGGTTATTAAAGAATTACAGCCAAAATGGTTTTCTAAGCCGCCTGTTCGGCGGGGAACTGCTGTCCTATTCCGTTGCCCATTGCGTCAATTTTCTAAGCCGCCTGTTCGGCGGGGAACTTTGTTCTACTCGTTTCGCTTTTTGGTCTGACTTTCTAAGCCGCCTGTTCGGCGGGGAACAACTTATCTATTTCTTCTATCTCATCGGACAGCTTTCTAAGCCGCCTGTTCGGCGGGGAACAATGTAACTCGGTCTTTCATCGGTTTTCCTTTTTTCTAAGCCGCCTGTTCGGCGGGGAACAACAAGCACTTCAAGGGCTATGTTCGTGTTATTTTCTAAGCCGCCTGTTCGGCGGGGAACTTGGCGGACGAGCTTGCTCGTCGGCGACGGCTTTTCTAAGCCGCCTGTTCGGCGGGGAACAGGCTATTGCCCTGCTCATCGCACAAAATCAATTTCTAAGCCGCCTGTTCGGCGGGGAACATTAAATTTAATCGCGGAGCGTTGCTCCGTGCTTTCTAAGCCGCCTGTTCGGCGGGGAACGGAACGCAAGTGCAAATGCTTATATCTTCGTTTTTCTAAGCCGCCTGTTCGGCGGGGAACGTCTTGCCATACTCTTCGGCTTGTAGCCGAATTTTCTAAGCCGCCTGTTCGGCGGGGAACGCATTCACCTGCGGACACGGCACCATGTGATATTTCTAAGCCGCCTGTTCGGCGGGGAACTCAATGGCTTTGTGTATCGGCTGATTACCGCTTTTCTAAGCCGCCTGTTCGGCGGGGAACACACTTTTTCAAGTTTTGCGTGATACCAGTAATTTCTAAGCCGCCTGTTCGGCGGGGAACACATTGATTTTGCTTGCTCTTTCGGCAAGATTTTTCTAAGCCGCCTGTTCGGCGGGGAACAGGGGTGATTGCAAAGCACAACTGCGGTGCTTTTTCTAAGCCGCCTGTTCGGCGGGGAACTCAGGCTTAACCGTGCCGCCAACTGACATTGTTTTCTAAGCCGCCTGTTCGGCGGGGAACGACCCGTGAAACCCGAAGAAACAGGCACTTGCTTTCTAAGCCGCCTGTTCGGCGGGGAACAGTTGCCGTGTTCGTTGAAGTAGTAATCGTATTTTCTAAGCCGCCTGTTCGGCGGGGAACGAATTTGCCGATTTGAATCTTTCTCGCGTTTTTTTCTAAGCCGCCTGTTCGGCGGGGAACAAGCGGTTGAATTAGACAACAAGGGCTGTAATTTTCTAAGCCGCCTGTTCGGCGGGGAACTAAAATAATAACAATATATGCCCATTTTTCAATTTCTAAGCCGCCTGTTCGGCGGGGAACTTGGTGTAGTCTGTTCTGTTTTAGTAGAGCAATTTCTAAGCCGCCTGTTCGGCGGGGAACAATGACGGACGCAAAGCAAGAGATTATCAAATTTTCTAAGCCGCCTGTTCGGCGGGGAACCGGTTGATAAGTTCGCAGACCAAAACAAGACATTTCTAAGCCGCCTGTTCGGCGGGGAACGCGTTAAGGGATTAAACAATCGAGCAATCGGCTTTCTAAGCCGCCTGTTCGGCGGGGAACTTAGGTATTCAACGCAATAGGACGCACTCACATTTCTAAGCCGCCTGTTCGGCGGGGAACTTAGGTATTCAACGCAATAGGACGCACTCACATTTCTAAGCCGCCTGTTCGGCGGGGAACATTTACTTTGGCTTAAATCGTCTTCATCGTATTTTCTAAGCCGCCTGTTCGGCGGGGAACTCTTCATGGTGTGCCTTATTTCTTCTCTCTTCTTTCTAAGCCGCCTGTTCGGCGGGGAACGTTGCCGCAAAGCAAAAAAGTACAATCACAGTTTTCTAAGCCGCCTGTTCGGCGGGGAACCGTAATCAACAGAATATCAATCAGCAAGGCGTTTTCTAAGCCGCCTGTTCGGCGGGGAACATCATATGGCTTCATTGGTTGGTGCAAGAGTATTTCTAAGCCGCCTGTTCGGCGGGGAACTTTTTCAGCGTCATTTTGAAGTCTTCTTGCACTTTCTAAGCCGCCTGTTCGGCGGGGAACAAAACAGGCGATTGACTGAATGATTTTTTTATTTTCTAAGCCGCCTGTTCGGCGGGGAACGGCTTGGCGTGTTACCATTTCATAATGTGCAATTTTCTAAGCCGCCTGTTCGGCGGGGAACAACGATGATAGTCAAGTATCGCTGTTAGAAGTTTTCTAAGCCGCCTGTTCGGCGGGGAACAATAAGCAAATCGGCGTTTCGGAGTTTGTGCTTTTCTAAGCCGCCTGTTCGGCGGGGAATGCGTATGTGCTTAAAACTTATTCAAGTGATAATTTCTAAGCCGCCTGTTCGGCGGGGAACGCCATTTATGTTAAATTTCTCCAATTCAATTTTTTCTAAGCCGCCTGTTCGGCGGGGAACATTCACACTTATAAGGATTATCAGGGTCGTTATTTCTAAGCCGCCTGTTCGGCGGGGAACATAAATGAGCCCCCGTATCGTATCGGATTTAATTTCTAAGCCGCCTGTTCGGCGGGGAACCAGGCAGCGTGAATTTATGCCGCCTGAAAAATTTTCTAAGCCGCCTGTTCGGCGGGGAACACATAATATAGAGATAACATATATTGCAGCGTTTTCTAAGCCGCCTGTTCGGCGGGGAACTTACCGCCGCCAAACCCTGAAAATGTGTCAAATTTCTAAGCCGCCTGTTCGGGGGGGAACGCAAGCCTATACACTTCACCCCGTGCATAACGTTTCTTAGCCGCCTGTTCGGCGGGGAACCAG
>JAFTFY010000004.1 GCA_017458185.1 Neisseriaceae bacterium | reverse complement strand
CAAGAATGTCGTTGTAAATCAAACCGTTTATCGCGTTGATTTTCAAACGCTAATTTTCGCCAAGTATTTGTTTTTTCTGTTTTTTGTTCCAAACCTGTGGTTTGTTTGCAATAACTACAACGGTAAGTTTGCTCAACAATATCAAACTCGGCAGGCGAACCGCAGTTGTGGCACACAATGCGTAAAGGTCGTGATGACAAGGGTTCTTCTTCATGGCGTGGGTTGTGAAATTGCGTTTGCGGCTGTGGGTTACACACACGACAAAAATATCCCTGCTTTTTGTCGTCATACACAGCAGGATATTGACCACATTTTTGACAAGAAATATAACGGTGAGTGTGATTTTTCATTTTAATTATCAATTAGTTAATAAGTTTCAGGCTGCCTGAAAAATGGCATGCCCGTTAGCAATTTATTGCTTACGGATATGCCATTGCGAGCGTCCGTAGGACGCGTGGCAATCCCCTTACCATTTGGGTCGATTTTAAAACAAATGCTTTCAGGCTGCCTGAAAAATATTATTCTTAATTATCCAAAATATGTTTCAGGGGCAATGAAGTGGTGTGTTTGATTTCTTTTAACACAAAACTTGATTTTGCGTCCAAAACGCCTGTTCGGGACAGGAGCGTATCCAAAATAAAGTGCGAAAAATCGTCCATATCCACAAAAAAAGCATGCAGAATATAATCGGTCTCGCCCGTCATCGCAAAGCAACTTAACACTTCTTCCCAATCTCGCACGGCTAACTCAAAGGCGGCACGAATTTCCTTATTTTTTGCCAAAGTTACACGAATATAAGCCTGCAAGCCCAAACCGATTTTATTCGGCGACAACAGTGCCGAATAGCGTTCAATCACGCCGCTGTCTTCCAACTGTTTCAAACGCCGCAAGCACGGAGACGGCGACAATGCCACGCGTTCGGCTAATTCCACATTACTCAACCGCCCGTTTTGTTGCAGTGCATTTAAAATGCGTAAGTCGGTTTTATCAAATGAGTTCATTTGTTTTTTCCATTCATCAATTAGGCATTATTGTGCAATAAAATAATACAAAATGGAAAAATTTTGCATAAAAATTTTTATTAAGTTGATTTTTTGAGTATTTTATACATTTCAGGCAGCCTGAATATATATTTGCAATATTGCTGATACAAGATTACAATCAACATTGCAGTGCAATAATTGCATTGCATAAACAATCTCAAACACTTAAAGTTAGGAGGCACAAATGCAAAAATGGCAACTCGCAAGTTTAACAGCCGCTTTATGTGCGGCTCTCGCCGTATCAGCTTGTGGCGATCAGACTGCCCAAAAAAGTAATCAAACACAAACCCCCACCGCAACCACAAAGAATAGCCAACCTGGTAAAGGTGCGGTGATTGGTTTTGCTCATTGTTGTATTCGTGGTGAAATTTCGACCATGGACTCTGTGGAAGATACCATTAAACAAGTGGCAGAAGAACGCGGTGCAAAATTACTGTATGCCAACGCGGAAGACAGCAAACATAGAGATGACGCTGATTTTCAGGTCAATCAAGTCAAACAACTGATTGATCAAGGTGCCAAAGTGGTTATTTTGATTACTTCCAACGGCAAAAAAATGAAAGAAATTCAACAAGCGTCTGTTGAATATGCTCAATCCAAAGGGGCGTATATTATTGCGGCACGCCGTCCTTTGCCCAAAGCCATTCACTCTCGTTTTGGCAACGCTTTTTCGGTATCGTCTTCAACCGAAGCCGCTGGTTTGCACCAAGGCAAAATGGTTGCGACTATGTGGAAACAATATCCCGAATGGGATAAAAACGGCGATGGCAAAGTGCAGTACGGCATATTGCAAGGATTAGAGGGCAATCCTAAAACGATTGCACGCACCAAAAATTTCTTGAATGCAATGAATGCGGACGGACGCGAAGTGGAACGCATTGCCACTGCCGACACCGACTGGGAACGCAATAAAGCCAAAGAGGCGGTTGCCCAATGGATTAAATCGGGTCAAATCAACAAAATGGAAATTTTGGTCGCCAACTCGGACGATTTGGCTTTGGGCGGCTTGGACGCACTCAAAGAAGCCAACAAACCATTGTTGCCAATCTTTGGCTTAAACGCGATTGACGAAGCACAAGAAGCCATTAAAAAAGGCGAAATGGCAGGTTCAGTTTTGCAAGATGTACCGCAACAAGGTCGCGTAGCGTATCGCTTGGCAGAAAACTTGGCATTGGGCAAAAGAGCCAATGACGGTATTGACTTGGAATTAGAAGGCGGACACACCATCAATGTGCCGTATGCGATTGTTACCAAGGTTAATGAAAACAAATAATGGCATTCGCTTTGCGTGATTAAACGGCAGGTTTTACCTGCTGTTTTTTAATTGCCTATTTTCAGGCTGCCTGAAAAAAATATCTTGCACTTTTCTCTTTCGTTTTAGTCAAGAATAAGCGATAATCTTGCTTTTATGCCAACAAACCCAGATTTATAGGTTGTTTATGGACTTGCCCTTATTCTCATTCAAAGGAAAAACCCTGCTGCCCATTGTTCAAGGCGGTATGGGGGTGGCTATTTCTGCGTCAAAACTCTCGTCCGCTGTGGCTCGCGAAAACTGTATCGGCACGATTGCGTCCGTTGATTTACGCCATTTGCACCCCGATTTGCTGGAACAATCCAAAGAAAATCCGTCCGAAGAAAAATACAGTCGTCTCAACTGCATTGCTTTGGATAGGGAAATTAAATCCGCATTAGCGATGAGCGAAGGTCGCGGTATGATTGCCGTGAATGTGATGAAAGCGGTAAAAGACCATAAACTGCATGTGCGACAAGCGTGCGAATCGGGGGCACATGCGATTGTGATGGGTGCGGGCTTGCCTTTGGATTTGCCCGAAATGACCGAAGATTTTCCAAATGTGGCGTTGCTGCCCATTTTGTCGGAATCGCGGGGTATCGGCATTGTGCTTAAACGCTGGATGAAAAAAAATCGCCTGCCTGACGCAGTGGTCATCGAACACCCCAACCACGCCGCAGGGCATTTGGGAGCGGCAACCATTCAATCCGCCGTTAAAGACGATCGTTTTGATTTTGTTCGTGTTTTAGAAGAAACCAAAGAAGTCATCAAAAAATTAGGTTTGGAAAGCGAAAAAATTCCGATGATTTTGGCAGGCGGTATGGCGAACGCTCAAAAAGTGAAAACCGCCCTGTGCGAATGGGGAGCGAATGCGGTGCAAATCGGCACGGCGTTTGCGGTAACCCACGAAGGAGACGCACACGACAATTTCAAACGCACGCTTTTGGGTGCGGCACGCGAGCAAGTGATTGAATTTATGTCGGTTGCGGGCTTGCCCGCACGCGGCATTCGCACCAAGTTTTTAGACAGTTACTTAAAACGCGAAGAAAAACTACAAGCCAACGCCAAAGCCGATCCACGCCGTTGCACACAAGGCATTAATTGCCTATCGGTATGCGGTTTGCGAGACGGTTTGAACAAAGTGGGGCAATTTTGTATTGATTTAAAACTCGCCGCCGCATTTCGTGGCGAAGTCGATAAGGGCTTGTTTTTCAGGGGAAAAGACCCCCTACCCTTTGGTGATAAAATGAAAACCGTTAAAGAAACCATTGCGTATTTATTAGGTAAGGAAGAAATGGCAGTGTAATTGTAGTCGTTCCATTTCAAAATGATACTGCGTTAATTCGCCTTGCCGTATTGTTTATACCGCCTGCGGCTCATTGCCTTGTCTCATTTTGAACTGAAACGACTATTTTCAGGCAACCTGAAAATAGGCTGCCGGAAAAATATTAGAGAAATAATATGAAAAAACTTTTTATTATTTTTTTATTATTATTTTCTTTTCCCATATTTGCGGAAAACTTACGCCATTTGCCGTTTAATCAATTATTAACCACGATTGACAAACAATGCCGCAATGGTAATAAAAAAGCCTGTGAAAGTTTATATGTGTTATATTATTATGGCAATGAAACAGTGAATATATTACCTAATAAGGAAAAACAACAAAAATATGATTTAATCCGTTGTCAATTATTTAATGATTGTGTTCTTCATCAAGAATATGTTGTGCCTAATTATCAAAAATTATGTACAGATAATGCAAATAAAAATTTATCGTTAATGGGAAATTGTATTCGTTTATTTAGAGAAGAAAAAGACAAAAAACAATCATCTGAAATTACAAATTATATTGAAAAACAATGCCAAGAAAAACAATTTTGGGCGTGTTTTTCTATATTTAGATATTATGAAGTTAAAGAAGATAAACAAAATTTGGCAAAATATGATTTATTATTAGAACAATCTGCCACACAAAAATGTGAAAAAGAAAACTATCCTTTTGTTTGTGAAATGTTTGATAGCACAAATAAAAGAAGAAATAAGCCGATAAAATATCATCAAAAATGGACAAAACTTTATCAAAAAATCTGTGATGAACAATCAGATTATATAGGTGTTTCTGGTGCTTGCTATCTTTATGCCTTAAATACGGCAAATGAACAAGAAACAAAACAATATTTAGATAAAGGTTGTCATTTAAAAGAAGATGATTCTTGTATGGCATTTGCTTCAATTTATTTTATAGAAAAAAATAATCAATTAAGTCAAAAATATTTTGGTAAAGCCTGTGATTTAGGTAATATCAATGGCTGTATTGCATATCAAAATTTGGATAAAATCAAATGGTATCAGATAAAGCGTAAAAAACAATTTAATCGAGATATAAAAAATATTATCCATATTTATACTGATTATTAACTTTTCAGGCTGCCTGAAATAAATAAAATAAGGAATTTTTATGACCGAACAAAACAATTTGGACAAAATCGTGCAAACTGCCGTTAAAGCGTTGGAAGATATAAAAGCCAAAGATATTGCGGTGATTGACACACAAGACAAAACGCCGTTATTTGCCAAAATGATTGTGGCAACGGGCGAGAGCACGCGGCAGGTGAAAGCGTTGGCAAACAATGTTGCCAAAGAGTTAAAAGACAATGACATCGAAGTGTTAAGCGTTGAAGGCAACGACAGCGGTGAATGGGTGCTGATTGACGCAGGCGATTGCGTGGTGCATTGTATGTTGCGAGAAGTACGCGAATACTACGACTTGGAAACCCTATGGGGCGGTGCCAAACCTGTGTAACTGCGTAGTTGATCATTAAATAAGGAGTTGTATTATGAGTGACTGGGATTTTTTGTACGAAATGCACGAGCAAGGTTATAGTGCAGAAGAGATTATGGACGCTGCTGCTTGCGGTTACAATCCCTACGAACTTGATTTAGTATTTGATGAAATCATTGCAGATGAAATAGAACCTGTTGTTGATAGTGATCAAAAATACGCAGGAAAAAATCAAATATTTGAAAAAAATGAAATATTTAATAATTTAATTGACAATGCTCGTCATTACTTTGAATTGACAGGTAGATATTTACAAATTTGGGGAGAGTTAGGCGAACTTTATGCTGAATTAGAGTTTAGATTACAACGGCATAAACAACCTAATCAGGCGGGGTCAGACGGTATAATCAATGGTAAATTAGTAGAAGTTAAAACGATTTCACCTGTCAAACAAAATAATAAAGTATTTGTCAAATCACAAGGTGATTTTGAACTACTGTTGATTATCCGAATTAGTAAAAATTTTGAATTTGAAGCCAAACTAATTTCAAGAGATAAGTTAAATCAATATGGTAAATTTTTAAAGACTGAAATGTAATGCGTTTTACAATGAAAGCAACAAATATCTCAATATGAATATCAATATATTAGCGGTCGGCAATAAAATGCCTAACTGGGTTGAAACAGCGGTTAGCGATTATGCCAAACGCTTTGGTCGTGATATTAAGTTGTCGATAAAAGAAATCAGACCCGAAAAACGCCACAACACTTCTGCAACACAATGTATGGCGGAAGAAGAAAAACGCATTCGAGCCGCTTTGCCTGACAAACCTTATCTCGTAATTTTGGACGAACACGGAGCGAATGTAACTTCGCTTAAATTATCGCAATATATTGATTTTTGGAAACAAAATAATATTCACCCATGCTTTATTATCGGCGGTGCAGACGGCATTTCAGGCAGCCTGAAAAAAGACGCTGATTTAACCTTGCGACTGTCTGACCTAACCCTACCACACGGCTTGGCAAGGGTTTTACTGGTAGAACAACTCTATCGAGCGGTGAGCATTTTGGAAAATCACCCGTATCACAGAGAATAAAAAACAATGGGCGGTTATTATGTCAAGCCTTATCAGGCTTGGCGGGTATATGAGAATATAGTCAATTCATATCAAAATCATGCAGCGTTGGCTCGCCTTGCTGTATTATCTATACTATCTGCGGCTTCGCCGCCTTGCCTGTTTTTGGTCTGAATTGACTATAACACTTCGACTAAAATTTTCTTTCAGGCAACCTGAAAGCACTTCCCGTGCGGGGAATTCGTCATTGCGAGCCGTGCCGAAAGCACGGCGTGGCAATCTCTGAAAATTATTTTTAACGAGTGAAGCGAAGTTAAAAATAATTTTCAGGTAGCCTATCAAATACAACGACAAAGCAGAAATCAATTCAGGTAGCCTGAAATGCTTTTTGCATTGTCGTTTTTTAGATAGATTTGCTTTTCATAGCAAGGAGATTGCGTACGCCTTGCATTTGCAAGGCTCGCAATGACAGTATCTTTTTTTCAGGCTGCCTGAAATTGCTCATTACTCACTGTTTGACCACATACGCAAATGCGTGTTTTTTGCCGTTTTCGTCTTCTTCCAAATACACGCCTTGAATTTCGGGCTCAAAACCAGGTAGTTGGTTAATGCCCTCTTCCAATGCCAAGAAATAATCCAAAACAGCACCGCCCCACACTTCACCTGGCACAATGCACAGCACACCTGGCGGATAGGGTAAGGCGCCTTCGGCGGCGATTCTGCCTTTGATTTGCGACAATGGCACTAACTCAATTTGATTGCGGATAAAGGCGTTGTGTGCGTCTGACGCACTCATCGCAATTTGTGGGAAATGTTGTTTTTGGAACATTTGCCGCTGCAAAGTATTGAGATTGTGCGAGCGATAAAAATCGTGCATTTTTTGGCACAGTTGGCGAATACGCATTTTGGCGTATTGGGGCTTCGCTTTCACCAAAGACGGCAACATAGATGAGACTAAACTGTTGGCTTCAATATGTTCTTCAAATCGTGCGATTGTGGCGACAAGGTGTTGAAATTTCGCCATATTTTCTGCTGGGGTCAGCAGGAATAAAATGGAATTTAAATCCGCTTTTTCGGGAATCACCAAGCGTTCTCGCAAATAATGAGCCAAAATCGCCGCAGGAATGCCAAAATCTTCATATTCACCTGTGTCAATATCAATACCTGGTGTGGTTAAAAGCAGTTTGCACGGATCAACAAAATATTGTTCGTGTTTGTATTCGGCAAAATCGTGCCATTTTGCCCCCTCTTCAAAGCGGAAAAAGCGAATGTCGTCTGCCATTTCTTCGCTGTCATAATCTTGCCACAATTTGCCGTCAATTTCAGGCGGCACAAAGGGTTTAATCATTTTGCAAGTTTGCAACAACATTTTGCGTGCTTCAATGCCGTTAATCACACATTCACGCCACATCATTCGCCCTGCTTTGCCCTCGTGCATTTTGGCATTCACATCAAGAGACGCAAAAATCGGATAAAACGGACTGGTTGAGCCGTGCATCATAAACGCATTATTAAAGCGTTTGTGGTTGCAATAGCGTTGTTGCGAGTGTATATGATTGTCTTTTTTATGAATTTGCGAAGCCTGCGAAAAACCTGCCTGCTGTTTATGCACCGATTGCGTAACGATAATACCAGGGTCGTTTTCGTTCAACTCCAACAACAAGGGCGAACAATCGCTCATCATCGGAATAAATTGCTCATAGCCTACCCACGCCGAATCAAACAGAATGTAATCGCATAAATGTCCTATTTTATCAACCACTTGGCGAGCGTTGTAAATCGTACCGTCATAAGTGCCTAATTGAATCACTGCCAAACGAAATGGGCGTTTTTCATTTGCTTTTTCAGGAGCAACTTTGGCAATTTCTGCCCGAATATAATCTTCTTCAAATGACGGTGCGGTAATGCCGCCGATAAAGCCATAGGCATTGCGAGAAGTTTCTAAATAAACAGGTTTGGCACCGCTTAACAACAAGGCTCCCTGATGCACCGATTTATGATTATTGCGGTCAAACAAAACCAAATCATCTTTGGCAGCCAAAGCACCAATTGCAATTTTATTCGCTGCCGAAGTGCCACCCAACACAAAATAAGTTTTATCGGCGTTATACACTTTTGCCGCGTGGGCTTGGGCTTCAAACGCAGGGCCTTCGTGAATCAGCAAATCGCCCAAACGCACATCGGCATTGCACGAATCCGCCCGAAACAGTGTTTCGCCAAAATACAAGAAAAACCGCCGCCCTGTGGGGTGTTTGCGGAAAAACTGCCCGCCCTGATGACCTGGACAATCAAACGCCGCATTGCCATAGTCGGTATAATCTTTCAATGCTTGGAAAAACGGCGGGTCAAGGCTGTCAATATAATCGGCGGCGGCGGCGTTAATCAACTGACCGTTGTAATATTTCAACTCGTCCGCCAACTCAATCACGCCGTAGAGTTCAGGCAGCCATTCGGCTGGCACGGTTTCGCCATATTCCACAGCGGCAAAAATCGGAATATTAAAACCGATTCGCTCTAACTCATTCCAAACGGCTTCAATATCAGCCACTTTAACGACTACCGCACACACATTGGTGAAGTCGGTCATATCAATATTCATCACCTTATATTCGGAAATGAACGCAAATTCAACACCTTGCGATACGGCAATTCTCATGGCAACTGTCCTTTGATTTTTGTCAGACTTAAAAAAGTGAAAGATACAGCGTTTTTGCTGAAAATGCTATTATTTTGCGGTATTTTTTTGAAAAATATTTTTCAGGCAGCCTGAAAGACAAAAAAGCCCAAATTATCATCAAAAACAATAAAAAAATCTCACTTTTACCGTTTATCTTTGAATTTAACCGCCTTTCAAAAAAAAGGTGATACCCTTTTTAAGAGTTCAGTGGTAAGATTACGGGTAATTCAGATAGCGTTAATATTGCAATCTGCTTTTTTTAATAATACAAGGAATCATAATATGGCAAAAAAATCTTTTGTGGCACTTTCATTGTGTGCCGCAGTTGCTTTAACCGCTTGTGCAACAGGGACCAAAATCAATAGCGATGGCACTGTCGATGAACTCAAATGGAAATCGCCCACAGGCGTTACCTTTAATAAAGACAAAGGTACATTCCCCGATTTACAAAGTTTAAGCCAAATTCGCACGGGCATGACCAAAGACCAGTTGTATTATTTAATCGGCAGACCCCAATACAATGACGGCTGGCGACCACGCGAATGGAACTATGTATTCCACTTTCACACACCAGGTCAAGGTACAGACGATGTAACCACTTGCCAATATAAAGTGGTGTTTGATAAAGATATGTTTGCACGCACATTCCACTGGAATCCAGTTGATCCGATTGACGCTGCTTGTCCGCCACAAGCACCAGTAGAACAAACCCAACAATCTCGCCGTTATACTTTGGACGCGGACGCATTGTTTGCGTTTGACCAACATTCTACTGACCAAATGTTGCCCGAAGGTCGTGCTCAATTAGACAACTTGGCAAGCCATTTGGTTAAATTTGACGATTTGCGTTCGGTTCGCATTACAGGACACACCGACCGCTTGGGCGGCGTAGCATACAACCAAACCTTGTCCGAACGCCGTGCAGAAACCGTGCGTCAATATTTAATTCAACGCGGTGTACCTGCACGCGTGATTTTTGCACAAGGCATGGGCAAATCGCAACAAATCAAAGCCTGCGAAGGCAAAATGCCCCGCAAAGAACTCATCGCTTGCTTACAACCCAACCGCCGTGTTGAAGTGGAAGTTGATGGTTCAGGTAAATTAGATTGATTTTCACAAAAAAGTAAAACGCCACATTGAATATATGTGGCGTTTTTTTGGTTTTCAGGCTGAAACCTTTACAAAACTGGCATCTGTGGCAGATTTCTTCGTTAGGCTTACGCTCGAAATCGTAGCCTTTCTATTTGTTATGTCTTCGATTGAAGTGCTACTATAACTTTGAACTCTACTCACATCTACCAGTTTTGCAAAGGTTTCAGGCTGCCTGAAAAGATTGTTTGTTTGGAGCAAAATAGTTTCAGGCAGCCTGAACGATTTTTTTATCCACGCCCTACTCTCTACTCAACGCTGCCACTGGGTCTAATTTGGCGGCGTTTTTGGCGGGCATATAGCCGAAGATAATGCCAATCGCCGTGGCGGTGATAAATGCACCAATCATTGAAAACAGCGAGAATGACAGCATAATTTCTTTGGAGACTTTGGGCAGAACATAGCCTATGCCTAATGCCAATAAAATGCCGATTAAGCCACCGATGAGACAGATTAACGCCGCTTCGATTAAGAATTGTTGCAAAATGTCGCCACTTCTTGCTCCGATTGCCATTCGTACGCCGATTTCTTGTGTGCGTTCAGTAACCGATACTAACATAATATTCATCACACCGATACCACCCACAATCAGCGAAATGACGGCAATGGCGGAAATTAGGTATTTCATACTGTTGGTTACATTTTCCATAGTTTGGCGAATGCTGTCGCTGTTCATAATGGTAAAGTCAATCGTACCGTGTCGTTGCTCTAAAATATTGCTGACAATATTTTCTGCCGCCGTGCTTGGAATACTGTCGTCCAGCCGCACGGTGATATAGGAAATGTGCGTCTGCCCCAACAGGCGGTTCATCACGGTGGTGTAAGGCAACCACACGGTTACATTGTTGGCGTTGTTAAAAGCGGTGTTGTTGTCTTCGGCAACGCCAATAATCGTGGCTGGCATATTGTTGATGATAATTGTCCGCCCCAACACACTGCGTGCGGTGTCGTTGGGAAACAGGTTTTTCAGGGTGTTTTGATCGACAATCGCTCCTGTGGCGTAAGTATCCACTTCTTTTTTGCCAAACAGGCTGCCTGCACTTAATTTTAAGCCCACCACATCGAAATATTCTTCGCCCACGCCACGCACACTGCCTTCGGCACTTAAATTGCCGTATTTCACGGTAACGCCGCCCCGCTGCACACCTGGCGTTACGCCTTTAACAAAACTTTGTTGAGCAAGCACATTCGCATCAGCCACTTTCAGCGTTCGCACTCGCCACGGATTGCGTTGTCCAGGAGCTCCTGGATAAATATCCAAAACATTCGTACCCATCGCACTGATTTCTGCCAAGACGCTTTTTTGCATACCATTGCCCAACGCCACCACCAACACCACAGACGCAATGCCAATGATAATCCCCAACATGGTTAAGAATGACCGCATTTTGTGTCCAACAATCGCACGCGTTGCCATTTTGAATGATTCACGCAAGCGGTCGATGGGGTTGGCGCGTTCTCGTTTTCTTTCAGGCAGCCTGTCTTGTTCTTCGCTTGCTCGTTCGGTTTTGCGGTCGGCGATAATATTACCGTCTTTAATTTCGATAATGCGTTTGGCATTGTTGGCAACATTCATATCGTGCGTAACAATGATAATCGTGTGTCCGTCATCATTGAGTTCTCGCAAGATTTTCATCACTTCCTTACCACTGACGCTGTCCAAAGCACCAGTCGGTTCATCGGCTAAAATCACTTCGCCACCGTTTATCAAGGCACGAGAAATGGAAACCCTTTGCTGTTGTCCGCCTGATAATTGATTAGGGCGATAATCCACCCGTTCGCCCAAGCCAATGCGTGTTAAAAGTTCTTTGGCTCGTGTGATGCGTTTGTCGTGTGGCACGCCTGCATAAATCGCTGGAATAGCCACATTTTCCGCCGCCGTTAAATCGCCCAACAAATGATAGCGTTGAAAAATAAAACCAAAATATTCACGGCGTAAATGTGCCAGTTCATCAGGCGACATAGTCGAAACATCGCGTCCGCCCACTAAATACTGCCCTTTGGACGGTTTATCCAAACAGCCGATGATATTCATCAGCGTTGATTTACCTGAACCACTCGCCCCCACAATGGCAATCATTTCGCCTGCATGAATGGTTAAATCTATGCCTTTTAATACTTCCAACGGCTCGCCGCCAGAATCGAACGAACGCCGAATATCTGACAACTGCAATAAAGGTGTGCCTGTCATCTGCGTCTTGGGCCTCCGCTGTTAAAGCCACCTTGACCAAAACCATTCGGCATTTGTCCCGTCATACCTGTTCTGCCGATGACAATTTCTTCGCCTTCTTTCAGACCAGAAACAATTTCAATGCTCACATCATCTTTAATGCCTGTTTCGACTTCACGGCGTTCAGGTTTGCCATTCACCAACACTTCCACCGTCTTTTTGCCATTACGACCACGCACGGCAGAAGACGGCACTTTCAAAACGCGTTCTTTTTCATTCACCACAAAATGCACATTTGCCGTCATATGCGTACGCAATTCGCCGTTTTCGTTCGGCACTTCCAACTGACCGTAATAATAAATTGCTGTCGTGTCCGATACATTACCATTATTAGAAATCTCACGAGGTGCAGGATCGATTGATTTAAGCGTGGTTTCATAGCGTTTGCCGTCATCAGCTCCCAAAAGCGTAAAATAAGCTTTCATATCAGGACGAACACGAGAAACATCGGCTTCGGCAATTTCTGCCTTAATTTTCATCGTATCTAACTGGGCAAGTTTAATCACCGTGGGCGTATTCATACCTGCATTCAAAGTCTGCCCTTCTTCGGCAGGAACGGCAATCACCGTGCCGTCCATCGGAGCGACCAACTTGGTATAACCCATATTCAATTCTGCGGTTTCAATCGACACTTCCGCCTGTTTGATTTGCGTTTTCGCCTGTTCCACCGCCGCTAATGCGGTTTTGTAATTAGCCTCCGCTGTTTCATAAGCTTCTTTGGAAGTTGCCCCTTCCGCAAACATTGCTTTTTGGCGTTGAAATTGCTGCTTGGCTTGCGTTAAAGACGCTTGACGAGAAATCAACTGTGCTTTGCTGTTATCCAAAGACGCTTGTGCCGTTTTGAGTTGATTGCGTGCTAATCGTGGGTCGATTTGAGCGATTAAATCGCCCTTTTTGACGGTATCGCCAATATCCACTTTCAACTCACTGATTTCGCCTGACACTTGTGCCCCCACTTCCACTTCTTTGAAAGCATGCAGTTTGCCTGACGCTTGCACCGTCTCCGAAATATTGCCGTATTCGACTTTTTGGGTGATATATTCAATCTTGTCGCCCTTGCCTTTATAAACCGCAAAAGCCACAACAACAGCCGCCACAATACCTGCAAGAATAATTTTTTTCGCGTGTTTTTTAATGTTCATAAATGCTCTTTATATAAAATGAAAATGTCAAAAAGATAAAACAGAATTGTAATGTACGAGTATTCCATTAACAAAATGTTAAATTTTATATCATTTCAAAACTTTCAGGCAGCCTGAAACTATTTTTTACCTATGGATTTTAATGTTATTGTGGTAATAAGTGCAGCAAAAATACAAGGCAAAATCAGTGTTCTATCACTCAATATCACTATCCAATCTTGCCAATGATTTATTTTTCTTATCCATTGATTTGGTGTATGAAAAAAATTGCCTGTATAAATCCAATGAATAAGAACTTCACCCACTGTGGCAAAAAACAATCCACTGATAACGGCATAAATAATCAAACTGATTTTTGAAGTTTTATCAACAATCAAATCTAAAATAACAGAAAAAATCAAAGCAGGAAGAAGTGTCCAAAGAAAGCCAACAACCAAAGTTTCGCCCACATCGGTTTTATCTGTTGGAATAAAACCAGAAACAATGTTCGGGTTAATCGCCCAAAGGCAAGTTTTACACAACACCCAAAACACACCAACAAGCACAGAAATAGATAATGTACTCAAAACAATACGCAAAATGCGTTTTCCCAAAGAGCGTTTTTGGTTCATTTTAAAAATTTAACACCTTAAAACTTACCTTTCAGGCTACCTGAAAACAATCAATTCCCTGCACGGGAAGTGCTTTCAGGCTGCCTGAAAAACTTTTACGACTGCGGTTGTGGGTTAATTAAAATTTCCACACGGCGGTTTTTGGCTTTGCCTTCTACGGTTGAATTATCCGCAATCGGGCTTTTCGAGCCATAGCCTACCGAGCGAATACGACTTGCCGCCACGCCACGCGAAATTAAATGCGAAGACACCGCCGCCGCACGGCGTTCCGACAATGGATTATTGATAGCGTCATTGCCTGTGCTATCAGTATGTCCTGCAACCGTAATCGTGGTTTCGTTGTAAGTGGCTAACACATTTGCCACATCGTTCAAAGTGGCAACCACAGTGTTGTTTAATTGTGCTGAATTTGTGGCAAAAGTAATGTTATCGGGCATGGTCAGCGTAATTTGATCGCCTTGTCGAGCCACATCAACTTGCGTGCCTGCTAATTTATCACGCAACAATTTTTCTTGATAATCCATATAACCGCCCACGCCTGCACCGATTGCACCGCAAGCCAAAGCGGAGTTTCTCGCACCTTTGGCACCGTGCGTTAAAGCACCCACAATGCCACAAGTAACCGCCGCACCTGCACCATATTTCACCGTATTTGCCACTTTTTGATTGCCTGTATTCGGGTCAATCACACAGCCCGACAACAGCAAAGCCAAACTTGCGGCACACAAAGAAACGGTTTGAATTTTCATAGCAAAACTCCTTGTTTGAGATATTTGAAAAAACGCTGCTTGTTTTTGAAACACATTGTACAAAATGTTTTCAGGCAGCCTGAAACATCGTTTAACGAACGAAGTGAAGTTAAAAAAATGTGTGTTTATTGTGATAAGAAAAACTTAAATCGGTATTAAACCATTTATAATACACCTTTTTATATTTTTTAATCCATTTATCAAATGAACGCTTTAATTCACGACTTAAAACAACGCCGTTTAATTGCCCAAACCACAGACGAAGCCGCTTTGGGCGAGATTTTGGACACACAAAAAATTACGCTTTACTGCGGTTTTGACCCCACTGCCGACAGTCTGCACATTGGGCATTTGTTGCCTGTTTTAACCTTAAAACGCTTTCAGGACGCAGGGCATACGCCGATTGCTTTGGTTGGTGGGGCAACGGGTATGATTGGCGATCCGAGTTTCAAAGCGACCGAACGCACATTGAATAGTGCGGAAATTGTGGCTGAATGGGTGAATAAAATCAAAACGCAACTGTCGCCCTTTTTATCATTTGAAGGCAGCAATGCGGCGATTATGGCAAACAACGCCGATTGGTTTATGTCGATGAATTGTTTGGATTTTTTGCGAGATATTGGCAAAAATTTTTCTGTCAATGCGATGCTCAATAAAGAGTCCGTTAAACAACGCTTGGCACGCGATGATGTGGGCATTTCTTTTACTGAATTTGCATACAGCCTGTTGCAATCGTATGATTTTTCTCAACTCAATCAACGCTATGGCTGTATTTTGCAAATCGGCGGCTCCGACCAGTGGGGCAATATTACCGCAGGCATTGATTTAACTCGCCGTCTCAATCAAAACGCCGTATTCGGCTTAACTTTGCCCTTGGTAACCAAATCAGACGGCACCAAATTCGGCAAAACCGAAAGCGGTGCGGTGTGGTTGTCGGCGGACAAAACTTCGCCTTATCAATTCTATCAATTCTGGTTGAAAGTGGCTGATGACGATGTTTATAAGTTTTTGAAATACTTTACCTTTTTATCGGTTGAAGAAATTGACAAAATCGAAGAGACGGATAAAAATTCAGGACAAAAACCCCAAGCCCAACGCATTTTAGCCGAAGAAATGACCAAACTCATTCACGGCGAAGACGCTTTAACTGCCGCACAACGCATTTCAGCGAGCCTATTTGACGGACAAATCGGCGATTTAACCGAAAACGATTTTGCACAATTAGCATTAGACGGCTTGCCCACGCACACCGTTTCAGGCAGCCTGAATGTAGTGGAAGCCTTGGTCAAAACAGGCTTGGCAAGTTCCAACAAAGACGCACGGCAGTTTGTTAAATCGTCAGCGGTGTTGATTAACGGCAAAACGCCTACGGCAAACAACCCCAACCACGCCCCCGAAAAACCCGATGATTTATATTTATTAGACGAAACCGCCCAAGCGTTTGGCAAATATACACTCATTAAACGTGGCAAACGCAATCATGCCTTGTTGGTGTGGGAAAAAACAGTGAGCAGTGAGCAGTGAGAAATGAGCAGTTATTTAGTTTTGCCTTTCAGCAAAACGAGACCCAACGCCAACACTCTGGGCGACATATTTGTAAGCGACAAGTCGCTAACAAATATTGTCGTTTTAGATAACGCTTCGATAAGCCTTTCAGGCAGCCTGAAATATATAAAAAACAATGAATATCAAAAACTTACCCTTTGACTTAAAACTCATTACCTTAACTTCGCACCCAGACAATCGTGGTGAAGTCATCGAGTTGTGGCGAGATAAATGGCTGCCTGAAACTGGTTTTGTGCAGGAAAATATCAGCGTTTCGCATTATGGCGTGGTGCGTGGTTTGCATTTTCAACGCAAATATCCGCAAGGCAAGTTAATTAGTGTATTATCAGGGGAAATTTGCGATATTGCAGTGGATATTCGTCCTAATTCAGCGACATTTGGCAAATATCATCGGCAGATTTTAAGCAGTCAAACGCCGCAATTACTGTGGATTCCGCCGCATTTTGCACACGGTTTTGCGGTATTCAGCGAAACGGCGGTTGTGCTGTATAAAATGAGCGATTATTATCACGCAGATGACCAAGCAACCATTCGCTGGGACGATAAAACGCTTAATATCGACTGGGGCATAACCACGCCGATTGTGTCAGAAAAAGACCAAAACGGCATTTTTTGGAAAGATTTTTTATGCGAATTTTAATGACAGGTGCGCGCGGGCAAATCGGCAGTCAAATCCGCAAAATGCTGCCTGACGACTGGGAATTGATTGCCACGGACTCGAAAACGCTCGATATTACCCATGCAGACAGCGTTGAAAATATGCTGTCGGTTTTTCAGCCTGATGTGGTGATGAACACCGCAGGCTATACCAATGTTGATGCGGCAGAAAACGATTTAGAAAAAGCCTTTGCCATCAACGCACAAGGCGTGTTGAATTTGGCTCGTTCGGCAAATCAACACGGTGTAAAAATGCTGCATTTATCCACAGATTATGTGTTTGACGGCACAAAATACACGCCTTATACCGAAAGCAATTACCCTAACCCATTGAATATTTATGGAAAATCTAAACTTGCAGGCGAAGTGGCAGCGTTGTCGGCAAATCCTGCAACGCTGATTGTTCGCACATCGGGCGTGTTTAGTGCTGTGGGCAATAATTTTTTAACGACTGTGCTTAATAACGCCAAGCAAGGCAAGGCTTTTGGCGTGGTTGATGAGCAAATCTGCTGCCCCACTTATGCCGCCGATTTAGCCGCCGCACTGATTACGCTGGTGCGAGATTATCCGCAAATGCGTGGTTTGTATCATTTCACAGGCGGCACAGCTTTGTCGTGGTATGACTTTGCACGCAAAATTGTTACGGCAGCAGGATTAGACACCGCATTAGTAGAAAAAACCGACAGCACAAGCCAAGCCATCACTCGCCCCAAATACAGCGTTTTGGCAAGCGAATACGACATTCGCCTGCCCGTGAAAACGATTGATGAAGCCATAGCCGAAAGTCTTGCCGCCCTGCAAGAATAATGGGCTTGAAAAAACCAAAAATGGCATTATATGCCGTATGAAAATAAACACTTTCAGGCAGCCTGAACATTAACATAGAGCAAATATTATGACAGAACAAAACAACGAACAAATCGAACAAGACATTGAAAATACACAAGAAATCGAAACAGCGGCAGAAGTTGAGCCTACGATTGAAGATTTGCAAAACGAAATCGAAGACTTAAAAGCCCAACTGCAAGACCAAGAATTACGCATGGCAGCCGAACGCCAAAACGCCGCACGCCGCTTGCAAGAAGAAGTGCAGAAAACGCACAAATACGCAGGAGCGGCATTTGCCAAAGAAATGTTGCCCGTCAAAGACTTTTTAGAAATGGCACTTAAAGACCAAAGCGGCAATTTTGAAGCCCTAAAAATGGGCGTAGAAATGACGCTCAAACAACTCGCCACGGCATTTAGCAATGTTAAAGTGCTTGAAATCGATCCACTCGGACAGCCATTCGACCCAAATTTGCACCAAGCCATGAAAAAAGAAAAATCGGACACAGTCGAGACGAACACCGTAATTGCAGTAATGCAAAAAGGCTATACGCTCAACGACCGCATACTGCGTCCTGCATTAGTGGTTGTGGCAGAATAAATATTAAGCATTTCAGGCAGCCTGAAACATTTTTCAGGTTGCCTTTTTTCAGGTAGCCTAAATATGAACACGCTTTCCTTTCCCAAAATCATTGCACCATTAAAATTTTACGCTGTCGTGCCTAATGCCGACTGGGTGATTCGTATGATTAACGCCAACGCGAATACCGTGCAGTTGCGTTGTAAAGACTTGTCGGGCAAGGATTTATATAATGAAATCAGCCGCTGCGTGAATGCCGTCCAAGGCACAAAAACGCAACTTTTTATCAACGACCACTGGCAGGCGGCGATTGACGCAGGGGCATATGGCGTGCATTTAGGGCAGGAAGATTTGGATACGGCGGATTTGTCCGCCATTCGTCAGGCTGGTTTTCGGTTGGGCATTAGCACGCATTCAGACGCAGAACTCGCACGAGCCTTATCGTTAAATCCGTCTT
This sequence comes from Neisseriaceae bacterium, assembly GCA_017458185.1. Taxonomy (GTDB): domain Bacteria; phylum Pseudomonadota; class Gammaproteobacteria; order Burkholderiales; family Neisseriaceae; genus RGIG9985. Next base: position 7,027 of record JAFTFY010000004.1, on the reverse strand, counting down.
ATGTCGCCTGCGGTGCGATTTTTCCCACCACCACCAAACAAATGCCCACCGCACCACAAGGCTTGGAACGCTTGCGACATTATGTCAAAATGGCAGGCACAACGCCTACGGTGGCAATCGGCGGCATTGATTTATCCAACGCCCAAGCGGTGTTAGATTGCGGCGTATCGTCTTTGGCAGTGGTGCGTGCGGTAACAAACGCCAAAAATCCTGAACAAGTGGTGAAAGATTTTCAGGCGTTGTGGGGAGAATAAAGTTTCAGGCTGCCTGAAAATCCCTGTGGTCATTGCGAGCCGTGCCGAAAGCACGGCGTGGCAATCTCCTTATTCGGAGAGCAGATTTTTTGAATATTTTCAGGCAACCTGAAAAATAAATCATTAGGAGTTTTTTATAATGAAAAATACTTTTATTTTAATAATAATGTTATTAACATTAACAGCCTGTTCATCAGAAGATAGAGTGAATTTTGTATTAAAAATAATGGGGAAAGGCAATGTAAAATATCTTCCCCCTGATACTCCTTTACCTGAAAAGCCAAAAATTACGCTTAATTTTCTAACAAATGAAGAAATTGCTGATAAAGTTGCTGAAAATAATCAATATATCGAAAATAAAATTATTCAAAAAGACAGTTCAACTATTTATTATTTTATAAAAGAAAAAGATAAAAATAATAAAACCATTTATTCACTAACAAACGACAAACAAACAGCACAATTTTATCGTGTTGTTTTAGGCAAAACCGCAGAAAATTATTGTGTTGTTCAAGATTTTTATATCAATGATAAGAAAAAAACAGAAAAACATATTATTTTAGATACAGATTGTACAAAACATTTATCTACAAATAGCAATGTAAGTAGTAGAAAAAATAAAAACTTTTCCACATTTATTGTGTATGAACCACAAGATAAAATATCTGTAATTGACAATCTCGATAGAAAAAACAAAATAAGAAATATGTATTTTTATAAAGACGGAAAAGAAGACATAATTATTCATTATGATTTTAATTCAAATCAACAATTAGTGCTATTTTTTGATATGAATAGAGAAAATCCAGATATTTATATTAGAAAATTTAATGATAAACAAATAATATATGAAGCACAATTTGGAGATTTTTATCCTACCATAAAGAAAAATGGTGATTATGTTTTTGATGAAGATGCTTATAAAAAACAAAAATCAATAACAAAAGTTCGAGAATGGAAAGATATTAACAACAATGGTAAAAGTACATATACAAAATGGTATATGTACAAAGACGATAACAAAATGACGGTTTTACAAAGAAAAAATGAAGAGTTTAATGATTTTAAATATAAATACAAAAATTTTATCAATTCCAAAAAAATGATTGATAGACCATAACTTTCAGGCAGCCTGAACATAATAAGGTTAATAAAAAATGCTTTTAATTCAAATAATTGAACTGATTACACTCACTTGGGCAAGTGTTTTATTGTTGCGATTTTTTTTGCAACGCGGCGGATTAAGCGTGTCGCACCCATTGGCACAACTCTCAATGATGCTTACCGATTGGATTGCTCACCCTGCACGCAAAATCATTCGCCCTGTCAAAGGTTGGGACACCGCCTTGCCTGTGGCAGGTTTTGCTGTTTTGTTGTTGGTGCAAATGGCGTTAATTGTGGTGCGTTTGGCGTTGGGTAGCAGTTTTCAGGCAGCCCAAGTGCCGTATGCGGTGATGAATAGCGTTTTATATCTCACCCAAGCGGCGGCATACGCCCTGATTGCTTGCCTGATTATTCAAATGGTGTTGAGTTTTGCCGACCCTTATAATCCGCTGATGAATACGGTGTGCAATGTTCTGCGACCTTTTACCTACCCATTTCGCTTTTTAAGAATAGGACGCATCGACTTTTCAGGCAGCCTGATTTTTATCGCCCTATGGCTCTACACAGGCGTTGCCGTGCCGTATTTACGCTATTTATTAAGAGTGTGGCTGTTTTGATTTCAGGCTGCCTGAAACAATGATTGCGATATAGTCAAACAAATTCAAAACACTAATGCGTTAGCACGCCTTGCTGTATTATTCATACTGTCGCAGGCAAAGCCGCCTGTTATTGTTTTGAATTTGTTTGACTATAAAACGGCAAGATTGCTATAATCCGCCATTCTCTCAAAGACCAATCGAACAGCGGAAAAGTGGCAGAGTGGTCGAATGCGACGGACTCGAAATCCGTTTTACGGTAGCAACCGTAACGAGGGTTCGAATCCCTCCTTTTCCGCCAATCAATTTTTCACATTTTCCCACCATTGTTTGCTGATATATTCACCGTCAAACGGCACAATTTCGCCGATTTTCGGTGTAATCAGCCGCACGGCTTGTGGATCTTTTTGATGAATTGCCCACAAATCTTTCATCGGCGTATCCCATGCGTGGTAAGAAATTTTGTACTTGCTATTATGCACAGGAAACAGCACCGCCGTTTTTAAGTCCAAAGCCGCAGACAAAGTTTGTTCGGGAAAAGCGTGGATTTCACGCCAGCCTGCGTCATACTGTCCATTTTCCAGAAACGCCCAATCAATTTTGCCGTATTGCTCGCCAATTTGTTGAAAATGTTTGCCGTAACCACTGTCGCCGCCGATAAAGATTTTTTTATCGCCATAATGCAATACATATGAAGCCCATAAGGATTTGTTTTTATTAAACATACCACGCCCCGAAAAATGGCGTGCGGTGTGTGTATCCACGCTGAAAATATCATCAATTTTGGTACTGTCGCCCCAATCGGTTTGATGAATAATATCTTGTGAAAAACCATAATGTTTCAAATACTTACCCACGCCCAATGGCGTAATCACACAATGAACGGTTTTATTTTTGGCTATTTTTTTAAGCGTTTTTTTGCCCAAATGGTCGTAATGATCATGCGTAATTAACAATAAATCAATGGTTTGCGGTATATCGTCCAAGGAAAAAACGCCTGTGCCTTTAAATGGCGTGTTGATAAACGGCACGGGAGACGCGGCTTCGTTGTCAAGCAATGGGTCAATCAAAATATTTTTGCCGCCCAAATGCAGCAAATAAGACGAATGTCCATACCACAGCACAAAATCGGTGTCAGGTGCGGTTTTCAGGCTGCCTGAAACCACAGGAACGCTTTTGGGCTTGTCAGGGTTCAAAAACAACTCATACATAATGCGAGCGGTAGAACGCTTTTCTTTATCGCCCTTTTCAATCGAAAAAAGTTCGGTAGTGGTTTCGATATTTTTAAACCGCCCTGTGGCACGGTCAAAATTTGCCGACTGTGCTTGTTTTTCTTGCGTATCAGGCAATTCACGCACCAACCAACCTTCGGTTTCGCATAATAAATAAAATGAAATCAATAAGATAAATAGTAAAAAATACATTGCTTTCTTTTTCATAGGTTTGATTTGAAGTGTTTGGAAAATGCTTATTCTAAACGACTTTGCACCTGCCTGAAAAGCAATGAGTAATGAGTAATGGGTTTTATGTCAAGCCTTATCAGGCTTGACAAATATTTTATTAGATAACGCTTCGATTGTTTTTCAGGCTGCCTGAAACCAAATCGAAGCGTTATCTAAAACTATCTGTTTTGCCTGACAAGGCAAAACGAAAAACCTAATTGCTCATTGCTCATTGCTCACTGCTCATTATCTAACAACTTGCCACGCAATGAAAAGGTAAAGGTTTCGGTGATTTCTACATCAACCATTTGGTTAATTAAGTCCGATGAGCCTGTGAAATTGACTACGCGGTTATTGGCAGTTCTTCCTTGCAACTGATTGGGGTCTTTTTTGGACACGCTTTCAACCAAACAGCGTTGCACCGTGCCTAACATGGCGCGGTTAATGCGAGCGGTCTCTTCTTCAATCACTTCGTTTAATGCTTCCAAACGGCGGACTTTTTCTTCATACGGTGTGTCGTCAGGCAATTCTGCCGCTGGCGTGCCAGGTCGGGGGCTGTATATAAACACAAAACTTAAATCAAACGCCAAGTCTTTAACTAATTTCAGGGTGCGTTCAAATTCGGTGGCGGTTTCGGTGGGAAAGCCGACAATAAAATCGGAACTTAAACATAAATCAGGTCGCACGGCACGCAGTTTTCGCACAATGGATTTGTATTCTAATGCGGTGTAGCCGCGTTTCATTGCCGCTAAAACGCGGTCAGAACCGCTTTGTATCGGCAAATGCAGGTGCGACACCAATTTGGGCAAATCGCGATAACATTCAATCAAGGCATCGGTAAATTCGCGTGGGTGGCTGGTGGTAAATCGCAGGCGTTCTACGCCGTCAATGTCGTGAATAATGCGTAAAAGAGTGGCAAAATCGCAAATGCCGCCGTCTTCCATTTCGCCTTGATAGGCATTGACATTTTGCCCTAACAGATTGATTTCTTTCACACCTTGTTCAACCAAGTCGATGATTTCAGCCAATACATCAACCACAGGACGGGAAAATTCTTCGCCACGCGTATAAGGCACAACGCAATAACTGCAATATTTGGAACAGCCCTCCATAATCGACACAAAAGCCGAACCGCCATTCGTTTCGGTATGCGGAATGTGGTCGAATTTTTCGATTTCAGGAAAGGAAATATCCACTTGCGGCTTTCCTGTGGCGTGGCGTTGTGCTAAAAGTTCAGGCAGCCTGTGCAGGGTTTGCGGACCAAACACCACATCAACAAATGGGGCTCGATTGATGATATTCTCGCCCTCTTGGGACGCCACACAACCGCCCACGCCAATCATCAACTTGGGATTGGTCTTTTTCAATTCACGCAAACGCCCCAAATCGGAAAACACTTTTTCCTGTGCTTTTTCCCTGACGCTACAAGTGTTCAATAAAATAATATCGGCTTCATCAGGCGTTAAAACCGCTTGTGAACCGTCATTATCAGCCAAAACCGCCATCATTTTTTCCGAGTCATACTCGTTCATCTGACAGCCAAAGGTGCGAATAAATATTTTTTTCATATCATTAAATAACAATATTTCAGGCTGCCTGAAAGTCTTATAACTGTTTCAGGTAGCCTGAAATTTGTTTATACCTAAAATTATTATTGTGTTGTTTCCGTTGCAGGTACAACTTGGGGTTACTCAACCACAGCCGCTGGGGCGGTTTGTTGTGTTGCCGCTTTTTCGCGGAATTTCTCCACTTCTGTATCATTCAAAATCCAAATTTCTTGAATTTGGTTATTGTTATTGCGTTTGAAAGCCACAAATACATCGTGAAACATAGATATTTTGCCACGCGTAACAGTGGCATTTCTCTGATTACGAACAACTACCGAACCTGCCATAGTGTAAGTTTGCGAGCCGTCTGCCAAGCCTAATGTGAGCAGTTTTACCCAAGAAAAACCGCCAGATGACAATTCCACATTAGGATATTGTGCCGATTTCATATAAGCCACTTCCATATCTTGGGGCAATTCACGAGCCGCAGCAGGCAATGCCAAAGCCAATCCTAACGCCAATATTGATACAAAACGCTTCATTTGCAAAACCCTTTTAACAAAAATTCTTTAAAAGATAACACAAAACGCCCCCATTTGCATTGTATCTTGCTGATTTTGTATTGAAGCGGTAAAAATAAACAACATTTATTGTTATAATGGGCAAGTTTTTTTATCTTTGCGACAAATTGCGTGCTATGGATACTTGGTTTGGGGTGTTGTTGTTATTTATTTTGCCTATTTTTTTCGCATTAGGCTGGTTTGCCGCACGCATGGATATTGGTGCGGTGTTAAAACAAGCCAAATCTGTGCCTGAACATTTATACCAAAGTTTGGACGCATTGATTGACCGCAAAAGCAATATTGCTGCTCGTTCTTTAAGCGAAATTGTCGAGCAGATGATTGACGACAAAAACAACGACATCACCGCTCACGCATTGGGTTTGAGTTTAGGCAAACTTTATCGCCAACGCGGTGAAAACGACAAAGCCATTACGCTACACCAAAAACTGTTAAATTCGCCCGATTTAGACGGACATCGCCGTCATCAATTACAATTTGAATTAGGGCAAGATTTTCAGCAAGCAGGTTTGGTTGATCGTGCCGAACAACAGTTTGAAGCATTAGCCAATACCGAAATGGCAAAAGCCGCTGATGAAATATTACTCAATATTTATCAACAAGATAGAGATTGGAAAAAAGCGATTTCATTAGCCAGCAAATTGGCTCATGACGAAACCACTTATCAATTTGAAATTGCCCAATTTTATTGCGAACTTGCCCAAGCCGCACTCTTTCGTTCCGATTACAACACCGCACGCGAACACATTCAGGCAGCCTTAAACGCCAATCGCAAATGTACGCGTGCCAATATGATTTTGGGCGATTTAGAAAGCAAAGAAAACCATTTTCAGGCAGCCATTGACGCATACACGGCGATTGAACAGCAAAATCACGATTATTTGGGTATGGTAGCCCTTCGTTTGTATGACGCATACGCTGCGATGGACAAAGCAGGCGAAGGTTTGGAAGTGTTAATAGGCTACCTGAAAACCTTTGCCAATTTGGATTTTATCAACATTATTTACGACAAAGCATTGGCACTGTACGGCGAGACGCGTGCGGCGGAAATCACCACGGACTTGGTGCGAAATGCCCCCAATTTATTGGGTGTTTATCAATTATTAAGTATTAAAATCAGCGACTTACCAAAACAATGGAAAACCGATGCCGATATGGTTCGCACTGTTGTGGGGCGTTATGTGCAGAAGTCGATGATGTACCGCTGTCGTCATTGTCATTTCAAATCGCAAGTATTCTTCTGGCACTGCCCTGCTTGCAACCATTGGGAAACCTTTACGCCGAATAAGATTGAAGTGTAAGTCAGTGAGCAATTAGCAATTAGCAATGAGTAATGAGCAATTATTTAGTTTTGCCTTGCGGCAAAACGGATTATTTTTAGATAATGCTTCGATATTTCTTTCAGGCTGCCTGAAAAAAATCGAAGCGTTATCTAAAAAAACAACCGTCAAGCCGCAAGGCTTGACATAATCATTACTCATTGCTAATTGCTAATTGCTAATT
>JAFTFY010000003.1 GCA_017458185.1 Neisseriaceae bacterium | reverse complement strand
CACTTCCCAGCCGTGTCCCTGACCACGAAAATCGGTGTGGTAGGTAATTTCGCCGTGAATAATGCCTTGTTCAATATCAAGATTGCCCACTTTCAAATGGTTGAGCGTGTCGATATTGATTTGTCCGCCCCGATTGGTAACTGTGCCGCGTGGTGTGCCGAATAGATGATATTTGCCACCAGGTTCAAAGTTTTTGCGGTCGGTTACGCCGTCTCGAATAAACGGATCATTGGCTAATTCGGCATTCGCCACAGGCGACAATAAAACCGCTGTGGCTAATGTTGTTACGCCTAAAATTCGTTTCAGGCTGCCTGAAAGTTTTTTGAATGGGTTTTTCATTTTGACTACTCCTTATCTTCTGCGGTTTCTAATAACTTCATCGGACGGCATTTCGCCTGTTTGATTTTCTTGATTTGAAAACTCATTATTCAGGCTGCCTGAAATGCTTGAATTGTTTGAAATATCGGAAAAATCCACCATTAATGGGTCAGCCGATTTAACGGTTTTCACCGTTTTATAAGGACCCGTCCAAAGAACATATTTTTCTTTGTATTGACTTTCAAAGGCGGACACAGTGGGCTTAATCACAATTTGACGCGTGGCTTTGTCAATCGCAAAGTATTCAATCTTGGTTTGTGATTTCAACTGTTCGCTGTTAAGTAAGTGATATTCGGTGCGGCTACGAATTGTGCCAAAAACATCGACATTCACAAATAAATCCACATCGGCGTACTCACTGGGCACAACTTGCACGCCTTTTAAGAACATCACCGTTTGAATTAAACGCGATAAAAATGAGCCGTCTTGCGGATTTTGAATTAAGGTTTCGTTTTTATATTCGCCCAAGCCTTGAACATTTAAGCCTGCACCTGCACGAGCGGCAACGCCGTCTTGCTTGGTTTTGGAATAACTTGGGGCATTCAAAACACTGGTGGAAGTGGTGGCACTTGCCAAAGATGATGACGCAGTGCTGGCTGTGGTTTCATAAGTAGGGTAGCCGTATGTGGTAATGGCATTGGGAATATTTTGATATTCGCCACGAATTAAAGCGTCAATCGAATAACGCCCGCCCGTCATCACGCCCGAACCTTGATCGCCTATCATCGATACAAAAACAGCGACTTTTTTGCCTTGCAGGGCGGATAAATCAATATTTTTAACCGCCGCACGGCTTGAAGCAGAAATTAACTCTTGTTCCACCGCAAAGCGTTTGCCGCCACCATGAGCAGGAATACCCGTCATCGTGCCACAGGCGGTGAGTGATAATAATGAAATGGAAAGGGTGAAAGGAAGAAGTCGGCGAGAAATGCCGTTTTTGAATAACGATAAATCGTTAAAAGTTAAGCAGTTATGCTTGTTTGCTGTTTGCTGTTTGCTGTTCATTATAACACCTTTTTTGCATTTTGTCAATCCTAATGTGTTGAAAAATATTCAAAAATTGACTTTTTAATCATAAAAAAAATTGCATTATTAAAAAGCCAAAAACCAAGTTCAGGCAACCTGAAACTGCCCCCAAGTGTAGCAAATCATGACAACAAAAAACAAGAAAATGACCTTAATTTTTGCTTAATGTTGTAAATTTTGTCTTATCACTTGACAGCCTTTCAGGCTGCCTGAAACTGTAAAGATTGCGTGCTTTGTCAAGTTTTGTTTTTAACAAAAGTTAAGTTTTATACAACTTTCTAATTGTGGTAAATTATGGCACTAATATTAAAAACACCCCAAACCCTATGAAACGACTGCCCTTTTTTATTCCTTTTTTCTGTATTGGCATGGTTATTTCTTTTGCTTTTCCCAAAGCAAATGCGGCGTTGTTTTTGTTTTTTTCGGCGTGTTTTTTATTATTAAATTTCTTTACTCAAAAAAAATTATTTTTATTATTCACACTTTGTTTTTCTTTATGTTTAGGTATTTCATACGGATTTTGGCGAACAGAAATCAATCTTTCTCACCGTTTAAGTGCCTATCAAGAAATAACAACACAAAAACTCAATATTCAAGTTATTTCTACACCAGAAACATTTGATAGATATACACGATTTTATGGTCAAGTTTTGGATAAAAACCAAAAAATGCACACGGTTTTATTTTCGGATTACCACAATCAACAATGGCAAAAAGGCGAAATTTGGCAAATTGAAAGTCGCCTAACACCGCCTGTTGGCATATTGAATGTATCAGGTTTTAATCGAGAATCGTGGGCTTTGGCAAATCAAATTGACGCTTTTGGCACCATTCGCAAAAATCGGCAACTGGTTAAAAAAAATAATCATTTCAGGCTGCCTGATATACGCGAAAAAACTTTACAACGCATTTTAGAAGTTGGCAAAAATTATCCACAAGGAAAAAATTTAATTGCTGCTTTAACCATAGGCAAAACTGAATATTTAACGCAACAAAACTGGCAAGATTTACGAAATTTAGGCATTACCCATTTGGTCAGTATTTCTGGTTTGCATATCGGCGGCGTGGCAGGTTTAACCGCATTATTTTGTTTGTTTTTAATTAAAAAAATAAACTATTATTTCAATTATTTACCTACTCGTTCGCCAAAAATTATATCCGTTATTTTGGGTTTATTTGCAGCCACAATTTATGCTTATTTAGCAGGTTTTTCTATTCCCACACAAAGAAGTTTAATGATGATTGTGGTATTTGCCTTATCTTTAATTTTAAAAAAATATTTTACGGTGTGGAAAATTTGGCAAATCGTTCTGATTATAATATTACTCATCAATCCAACTGCGGCTTTAACTGTGGGTTTTTATTTATCGTTTGGTTTAACCGCTGCTATTATTTTTTATATGAATCATCGCATCAAAAAACAGAAAAACAATCGAATTGATTTATTGATTAAAATGCAGTATGCCGCCATTATTGCGTCTATTGTGCCATTAGGCTTATTTTTTTCCGCCTTTCCACTCGTCTCTCCGATTGCTAACGCCATTTTTATTCCTTTATTTTCCATTATTTTAGTACCCTTATCTTTATTTGCTTTAATTTGCCCATTTGATTTTCCCTTATATTGTGCGATTTTTTTAGCAGAATACACAATAAACACCATTCATTTTATGGCACAATTTTCACCCATATTACCTATTGCCAAACCCCCTATTTTGTGGATTATTTTAAGCCTAATCGCAAGCATTATTTTATTATTGCCACGCGGTTTTTATTTACATTTTTGGGCAATTTTAATATTGTGTATTTTTATTTTTTATCCAAAAGAAAGGCTGCCTGAAACTCATTTTCAAGCCACTGTTTATGATGTCGGACAAGGTTTAGCGGTGCTGATTGCCACACAAAATCACGCGTTATTATTTGATACAGGCAAAGAAAATACGGTTTCTTATTTAATTTCATCGCTTTATGCGGACAATGTCAAACGCTTGGATATGCTGGTTTTATCGCATAACGACAACGACCACGATGGCGGCAGAAATGCTATTCAGGCAGCTTTTAAGCCTAAAACCATTGTTGCAGGAGAAACAAACGCTTATGATTTTCCCGTGAGCCACTGCACAGGCGACACTTCTTGGGAATGGGACGGCGTGTGGTTTGAATGGCTCACGCCCAAAACCGATGACAACACAGCAGGCAACGACAAAAGTTGCGTTTTGCGTGTGCTCACAAACGGCTACGCCTTGTTGGTTACAGGCGATTTAAGCCAAAAATACGAACAAAAATTAGTCGAAACTTATGGCGACAATTTATATTCGCAAGCCTTAATTTTGGGACATCACGGCAGCAAAACTTCATCATCAAGCCTATTTTTGGACAGCGTCCGACCCGATTACGCCATTGTCTCTGCCAGTTTTGCCAACGCCTATTTTCACCCGCACCCAAGCGTGCTCAAACGCTTAAAGCAACGCAATATCGGCGTTTATCGCACCGATTATCAGGGTGCATTGCGGTTAAATACCGTTTCAGGCAGCCTGAATATAGAGCCAGTGAAAACTTATCGCCCCTATTGGCAACAAAAGCCCATAGTCGTTCCAGAATAAAACCATACTGAGTTCATTCGCCTTGCCGTATTATTTATACTGTCTGCGTCTCATTGCCTTGTCTGCTTTTACTCTGAAACGACTACATTTTCCATTTAAAAAATTAAATATATAAATTTAGTTATTATTAAGCCCATAATCTGTTGTGGATTGACTTATTTATTATTGAAAAAACAAATGGTTATATTCATATTTGCACTGTATAAAATGTATTTTGTCTGTGGAAAATTGTGGATAAATGGCTTGGTTTTGAATAACGCTGTGGATAAGTGGATAGTGTGAGTGGGATATACACAGAAATTTGTGGATTTGTGTTTTCAGGCTGCCTGAAACTATTTAATTTACTGTAATCATTTTATTTTTTTATTATCACACGGATTGGAAACGGCTCACGCCGTTTCTTTAAACTGAACAATAGCCGAAAGCGTTTATGGCGAGACGGTATGCGTATTGCAAGACTAATGCAGTCAGTTGTGGCAATCCCAATTTCATTTTTAAAGAAATTGCGTGAGCCATTTCCAATCCGTGTGATATTAAAAAACCTATCTTTTCAGGCAACCTGAAAAATACTTTGCGAAAAACAAAAAACTTTTTCAGGCTGCCTGAAAGGTTTAAAATACCCCTTTTGACTTTCCAAACAAACGGACAATCACCATGAAAATGACTTCTAAACTCACACAGCAATACGGAGTGGCAGTTGCCGACACCATTTTAGCGGGTTTTAATCGCCATTACACCATGTTTCGGGCGGTGTCGAGCCAAGCCAAAGGCTTGTTTGAAAAGGGCGATTGGCACGGTATTCAACGCTTGATTTCCGACCGCATTCGTATGTATGACGACCGCGTTTCGGAAGCCGTAGAAGTGCTGCGGCGGGAATTTGCTGCCAATGTTTTAACCGAAGAAGTTTGGGAGCATGCCAAAACGGTATATATTGCATTATTGGTAAATCATAAACAACCCGAATTGGCGGAGACTTTTTTTAATTCGGTTTCCACTAAAATTTTAGATAAAGAATATTACAACAATCGTTTTATTTTTGTAAAACCTGCTTTATCGACTGAATATATAGAATCAGAAACAGGTACATTTCGTACTTTTTATCCCAGTACCGATGGTTTAAGGGGCTGCCTGAAAAATGTTTTAGATTATTTTCATTGGCGTATTCCTTTTGCTCATAAAATTAGAGATATTGCCAATATTTTGCGTGCCGCTAAAAAACATTTTTCCGATAAATGGCCATTGTCTGAAATGAATATGCACATTCAAGTTTTGCATTCGGCTTTTTATCGCAATAAAGCCGCTTATATTTTTGGACAAATCATCAATGGACACGATAAAAACCCATTTGCTTTATCAATTGTACATAATCGTCAAGGTAAATTAGTGGTTGATGCCGCATTATTTGAAGCACGACAAATTGGCGTATTGTTTTCATTTGCCCGTGCTTATTTTTTAGTAGAAATGGATGTACCGTCTGCGTATGTGCGATTTCTACAACAGATGTTGCCGATGCGAGATAAATCCGACCTTTATACAATGTTAGGATTACAGAAACAAAGTAAAAATATTTTTTGGCGAGAATTTTTACAACACCTGCGTTATTCAGAAGATAAATTTATATTAGCACCAGGTGTGAAAGGTTTGGTAATGAGTGTATTCACTTTACCGTCCTTTCCTTTTGTATTCAAAATTATTAAAGATACATTTGGACACAATAAAGATTTTGATAAAGAATATGTCCGCAATAAATATCTTTTGGTTAAAAAACATGACCGTGTGGGCAGAATGGCAGATACTTTGGAATATTCCAATGTGGTATTACCCAAAGACCGCTGTTCAGAAGAAATGTTAAACGAATTACGCACGCTTTCGCCTACTAATTTGGAAGAGAAAGATGATGTTATTGTCATTAAGCATTGTTATATTGAAAGACGCTTAAAACCTTTAAATATTTATATGCAAAAAGCCACAATAAAAGAAAAAGCCGAAGCAGTGATTGATTATGGTAACGCCTTAAAAGAGTTAGCCACTGCCAATATTTTTCCAGGCGATATGTTGTATAAAAATTTTGGCGTAACGCGATTTGGGCGGGTGATTTTTTATGATTATGACGAAATTGAATATATGACCGATTGCAATTTCCGCCAAATTCCCGAAGCCCCCAATCCCGAATACGAAATGTCGGACGAGATTTGGTATCCTGTGGAAAAAGGTGATGTTTTTCCAGAAGAATTTGGTACTTTTCTTTTGGGCGAACCCGATGTTCGCAAAGTATTTTTGGAACACCACAGGGAATTACTCACGCCTGAATTTTGGCAAGAAAAAAAGGAACGCATTTTAAATGGTATGGTTGATGACTTTTTTCCCTATCCGCAATCGGTGCGTTTTAAGCCGTCCGCTCGCCAAGTGGGGTTGCCTGAAAACGCAGATGCATAAAGAAAGTATTTGATATGACAGAAGAAAATCAACAACACGCCGCAAATATGAAAGGCAAAAACGGCATTCGCCGCATTATGAATGCTTGCCATTATTCTGCACAAGGTTTTCAGGCAGCCTTCAAAAACGAAGCGGCGTTTCGGCAATTAGTTTTATTAAACACTATTTCTATCCCATTGATTTTATTTATAGATTTTGACATTAGCGTCAAAATGATTTTGCTGTTTGCCACCATGCTAACGCTGGTTGTGGAATTATTTAACACGGCGATTGAAGCGATTGTCGATAGGATTTCGACCGACATACATCCCCTATCGAAAATCGCCAAAGACGCAGGCTCAGCCGCACAAACGATGGCATTGTTCATTTTGGGCATTATGTGGCTTGTGGCGTTATGGGATTATTTTGATTGATTATAGGGTTTATTTCAGGCAGCCTGAAAAAAACAGACGGCATAATAATCGTCTGTTTTTATTATATAAAACAAAAATTAGTTCAATCTTGCACGGAATACCACACGACCGTGGAATGAGCCCACTTCGCAGTCGAAAGTGCCGCCTGATTGCGGACGGCGGTCGTAGTAACTGTGCAAATCAGAAATGCGTCTGCCGCCTTCTTTTTGGGCGGTTTGTTTCATCTTGGCTAACACATTGATGAAAGCGCGTTCGCAGGATTTCTCATCGCCTGTATGAAAGCGTTTGGCTGCTTGGCGTGTGGTGCGATAGCCTTTAGCGTTGCCGCTGCCTGAACCAAATGAAACAGGCATACCTTGCAGCACTTCACGGGCTTCGGCGGTGTTTAAGATTTGAGCACCGCTACAACGGTAAATCAGTTTTCTGCCTTTTTTAGCGGTGTTTTCTCTCAACAAACGGCACGCCCCTGAATGGGGATATTTTTGTGCATTTTGTGCGTCTGCACTTTCGTATTGTGTTGATGAAGATTGTGTAGTGGGTGCATTGTCGTCTGTGGCACAAGCCGACAAAACCACTGCGGATACCAAAAGTAAAGCCCATTTTTTCATAGCATTGTCCTTTTGTTTAGGTTAAAAAAGATTTTAAATTGTAATGAATTTTTGCGTTTGATAGGTAATTTTTTTATGTTTTTACTATTTTTCAGGCAGCCTGAAAAAGATTTTGTCCATTTCATTCTCGTGAATGATTTCTATCGGTTATAATTGACCGTTTGAATAAACGATATTTTTTAGCCGATGAGTGCCACATTTAACATTGTTCAACACAAAGCCGTTTCAAACAAATTGACGGACGATACGGCGTGGCGTTTGTGGGCGGAAAATGCTTTGGATATTGCCGATTTGCCTGAAATCAAGCCTGCTGTGGCGTTTTTGCCTGCTCTGTTGCGGCGGCGTTTGGATTTATTGTCGCGACTAATGTTTCAGGCAGCCTATCCTTTGGCTGATGATTTGGGCGATTATCCTGTGGTGTTTGTGTCGCATGACGGCGAAATTAACCGCAGTTTTGAAATGTATGTTTCGCTTTTGAAAGACGCTATGGTGTCGCCAAATTCGTTTTCCTTGTCGGTGCATAATGCGGCGGCTGGGCAGTGGTCGTTGGTGCGGCAATTTACGGGCGAAACAGTGGCATTAGCCGCACGCAGAGACGGTTTTGAATGTGGCGTGATGGAAAGCGTGTCTATGTTAAATGACGGTTATCCGCGGGTGTTGTTGATTGTGGCAGATAATCCTTTGTCTGCCGAATTTAGCGTAACGCCTTATATTCGAGCCCCATTTGCATACGCTTGGGCAGGCATTTTGGAAAAAGGCGATGATTATTCGCTATCGTTTGAGCCTAATGAAAATCAAGATAACGGTTTTTACTGGGGGGTGTTGAATTTTATGCGGGCGATAAAACAAGGTAAAAAATCGTTTGTGAATCAATATGCAAGTGGAAACTGGCAATGGCAAATAAAGGGTTGATTTTTATTATAAATAATTTTTTCAGGTAGCCTGAAACTTAAATACAAACACCACAAAGTGAAATAAAAATGCGTGATTTTAATTTCAATCGACTATACCGCCTATTTTCCACAGGTTTGGGTTTTATTATTTTTGGCGTGGCAGGGTTTTTATTTCAGTTTGTGTTGTTGCCTTTTGTATTAAAAAGCACCGCAAACGATTTGCCGCGACAAAAAAAGGCACGCAAAATGGTGTCGGCTTCGTGGCGGTTTTTTACAGGTTATTTAACCAAATCAGGTACTTGTGCGGCAAGTTTTCACGGCTTTGAACGCTTGGGAAAACAGGGGCAAGTCATTTTATGCAATCACCCGTCTTTGTTAGATGTGGTTTTTATGATAAGCAGGTTGCCCGAAATTAACTGCTTGATTAAGCAAGATTTACAAAAAAATCCTGTGATGAGAGCACAAATTAAATCCTGCGGTTATATTCCGAATAGCGAAGATTTGGATTTTATTGATAAAATTAACGCTGTGTTAGCAGAAGAATGTTTGCTGATTTTTCCCGAAGGCACACGCTCAAAGGAAGGCAAACCGATTGAATTTGGTCGTGGTGCGGTGTCGTTGGGTTTGCGTAGTGCCAAAATCATCACTCCTGTGGTGATTAAAATGAACCCGCAAAACTGGAAGAAAAACCAGCCGTGGTATCACATTCCTGCTAAAAAACCTGTGTATGAATTTATTGTGGGCGATGACATCAATCCGCAAGACTGGTTACGCGAAAAACCCTTGCCGATTGCCGCACGCCGCCTGAATGAATATTTACAAACTTACTTTAACGAAAGAGTACAACAATGAACGAATTGTGCGAACAAATCAAAGCGTTGATTATCGACTCACTGAACTTGGAAGACTTAACCCCTGCCGATATTGACGACAACGCCCCACTGTTTGGCGATGACGGCTTGGGCTTAGATTCAGTCGATGCTTTGGAATTAGGCTTGGCAGTGCAAAAACACTTCGATTTTCGCATTGAAGCCAACAACACCGAGTTACGCGATAGTTTCAAAAGTGTTGCTTCATTAGCAAATTATATCAAAAAAATCAAAGGGTTATAAAATGATTACCGAACAAGAAATCCGTAAATTATTGTATGACGCATTAGAAAACCTGTTTGAAATTGACCCTGCCAAAATCACGGGGCAAGCGAATTTGTATGAAGATTTGGAAATCGACAGCATTGACGCGATTGACTTGCTCGACCACATTAAGCGGCAGACGGGGCATAAATTGCAAGCCGAAGACTTCCGCAGTGTGCGAACGATTGACGATGTGGTTGCAGCGGTTATGAAAAAAGCACAAGAAAATGAAGAGGCGTAAGGTGCAGAACCCTGCCGAAACACAAGACAATTAAAACCTTTGCAAAAGTTTTGTCATCACACTTTCAGGCAGCCTGAAACACAACACGCCACAACGCCATTTTAAAATGAAAACCCTTGCCGCCGTTGTTTTAGCCCTTGTTTCCGTTGCCTATCCCTTTTTGTGGTATTTTGGCAGAAACACGGACGGCGTTTTTTTGTGGCTTGCCTTGTTAATGGCAGGTTTATGGGCATTTCGTGCGATATTCAAAAAAGAAAAAGCACAAAAAGTTTTTTCTTTTTTAATTGCCTTATTTTTTATTGCCTTATTTATTTTCAGGCAGCCTGAAATTATGTACTGGTATCCTGTTTTAATGAATGGCATCATGCTGATTATATTTGGCATAAGTTTATTTTCTAAACAAAGTTTAATCGAAAGAATTGCTCGTTTGCAAAACCCAGATTTACCCGAAAAAGGCATTATATACACACGAAAAATAACGCAAATTTGGTGTGGATTTTTTATTATCAACGGCATCATTGCCGCCTTATTGATAATATTCAAACAATTTGAATTATGGGCAATATACACAGGTATGATTGCTTATATTTTAATGGGATTTTTATTAGGCGGTGAGTGGCTCTATCGCAAAAAGATTTTAAAGTTATAAAATATATATTCGAGATAAATAAAATGAAACTTGCTGCCATTATTCCCCATTATCGACATATTCACACTTTACCCAAAGTCATTACCGCCCTACAACAAGAAAATATTCCCATTTTTGTGGTTGATGACGGTTCGGGTGAAGAATACCAAGACGCATTAAATAATATAGAACAACAATATGCAATCAATCTTTTCAGGCTGCCTGAAAATCACGGCAAAGGTTTTGCGGTAAAATATGGTATTGAAGAAATAAAAAAACAAGGTTTTTCTCATTCACTTCAAATAGATGCGGACGCACAGCACGATTTTAATGCTATTTTCAAATTAAAAGACGCTTGCCAAAATAATCCCAACGCTTTAATTTGTGCGAATCCGATTTATGGCAAAGACGCACCCAAATCGCGATTATATGGTCGCAAAATTACCAACTTTTGGAATGTATTGCATACATGCTCATTTTCTATTAAAGACGGTTTGTGTGGGTTTAGAATTTATCCTATTGATAATTTTTTAAGTACTTGCCAAAAAGAAACGGTTGGCAATGGTATGGATTTTGATAATGAAATTTTAATTAGAATGTATCGCCAAAAAATACCGATTATTTGGATAGATACGCCTGTTACTTATCAAGACAATGGCATTTCGCATTTTAAAATGTGGCAAGATAATATTAAAATATCCAAAATGCACGCACGATTATTTTTAAGCCGTTTTTTGCCGGAAAAAAAGGATAAAAATTAAACCGTTCAGGCAGCCTGAAAGAATATTTATTAAATAAAAAAGTGAAATCAACAATGAATCATGCAAATACACACTGGTCGCAAAAAAAAGAACGGGGTAATTCATTCTTTTTACGCATCACACTGTTATTAGTGCAATATACCCCTTTATTTTTTGTACGCTTTATTGCCTTTTTTGTGTGTTTGTATTTTTATTTAACTTCCAAAACTGCCCGCCATAATATTAAAACTTATCAACAAAAATTAAAAAATCAATTTCCAAAAACGCCTTTACCCAAAATAATGCCTGTTTATCGGCAATTTATTCAATTTGGTATTGCCATTGCTGACCGTTTTGCCGCTTGGCAAAATAAAATTCCGCCCGAAGATTTACAATATGATGACCCTGATAATATATTTAATCATATTAAAAAAAATCAAGGACGCGGCGAAATTTTTGTGTGTTCGCATTTAGGCAATGTGGAAATGGTGCGGTGTTTTGCACGCCACTGGTTGCCCGATTTGAAAATGAATGTGTTGATGCACGGCAAAAATGCCGCAAAAATCAATCAGGCATTGAAACAGGCAGGGGCGGAAGATATGCGAGTGGTGCAGGTTGCCGATTTGGACGCGGCACAAATGTTAGACTTGTCTACCCGCTTGGACGCGGGCGAATGGATTGTGATTGCGGCTGACCGCACCGCACCTAATGAGAACAGCAAAACCGTTGCCGTGCCATTTTTGGGCGAAAACGCCCTGTTTCCACAAGGAGCGTGGCTTTTGGCACTGCTATTAAAATCGCCTGTAACACTGTTGTTTGCAGTGAAAAAAAACAAGCAATATCAATTACATTTACGCCATTTTGCGGATATTCCTCCAAGTGTATCAGGCAAAAAACGCCAACAATATATTGAGCAGACAGTGCAAAAATATGCCACAATTTTGGCTGAATTTGCGGCGGAATATCCTTTGCAGTGGTTTAATTTTCACGATTTTTGGCAAGAAAAAACAATTAGTTAAGGATTAAACAATGAAACAACATATTTATTGTCGTCATTTTTTTGAATGTGAAATCCCCTTTTTTGATGTCGATGCCCT
This sequence comes from Neisseriaceae bacterium, assembly GCA_017458185.1. Lineage (GTDB taxonomy): Bacteria > Pseudomonadota > Gammaproteobacteria > Burkholderiales > Neisseriaceae > RGIG9985. Next base: position 89,802 of record JAFTFY010000003.1, on the reverse strand, counting down.
TAATGTGGCGTGGCACGGTAATTATGTGAAATATTTTGAAATGGCTCGTTGTGCCTTTTTGAACGAAATTGCCCATAATTACAACGATATGCGGAAAGACGGCTTTTGCTATCCGATTGTCAAATTGCAGGTGAAATATATGCGACCTGCACGCTTTGGACAGAAAATCCGCATTGAAACGCAATTAGTTGATTTTGAAAGTAAATTAGTGTTTAACTACACCATTTCAGACAGTGAAACAGGCGAAAAACTAACGCGTGCCACCACCGAACAAGTCGCCATTCGCATTGATAATCAAGAAACACAATTTATCATTCCCAACGCCTTGCAACAAGCGATTAAGCAGTATCAAGGTTTTCAGGCTGCCTGAAAACAAAAAACCGTGTCATTGCGAGACTTGCCGCAAGGCAAGGCGTGGCAATCCAGTTTTGCCACAGGCAAAACACAACGCCAAAGGCGTTGTAACGACAGTATGCAAAATGATTAAAGGAAACAGATAAGACTTTTTGCAATGCCGTAAAAACGCCTATCGGCGTTTGTTAAAACCTGCGGTTTTAACTGGATTGCCACGACAGGACTTCGAGACCCCCACGCCTTACGGCTCGGGGCGACATATCCGTAAGCGGTAAACCGCTAACGGCTAACTGTCGTCTCGCAATGACACTGTTTTTTCTGTCAGGCAGCCTGAAAACTTTCACCCCTGCAGCATTTGCAATAATTCGTTTTCGCTAATCATTGCCACGCCTAATGTTTGGGCTTTGTCTAATTTGCTGCCAGCGGCTTCGCCTGCCACAACGAAGTCGGTTTTTTTGGAAACGCTGCCTGAAACTTTGCCGCCTGCGTTTTCTATCATCGCTTGGGCTTCATCTCGTTTGAGTGTGGGCAAAGTGCCTGTTAAAACAAAGGTTTTGCCTGCTATTTGGCTGTTGTTGGGTGCGTTTTCTTCGCCGATTTCGTTTTCAATATTTTGGCAATAGTTGAAAATTTGTTTTAATTGTTCAATATTTTCAGGTAGCCTGATATAATTTTGCCACACTTCGGGAAATTGTGAATTGGGTGTCATCAATTTTTCAGAATTTTTTTCAGCAATTTGCCAAAGTTCGGCGGCTTTTTTTTCGCTCAAACCGTCTATTAAATGAAATAAAAAGTTATTCGGCTGTAAGCAGTTTTTTATTTTTGCTGACGGCTGTTTTTCTTTCTGCTTTACACCTGCTTTGAATAATAATTCGGTTTGTTGTTCGTTTTTGAAAAAACGGTAAATAGATTGAGCCGAAGTTTCACCTATATCAGGCAAAGATTTTAATATACATAAAGGGGCATTTTTTAAGTTTTTCAGGGTGCCAAAATATTCTGCCAAAGTTTTAGCGGTTTTTTCTCCGATATGGCGAATGCCTAATGCAAAAATCAATCGTGATAGGGGCGGATTTTTGCTGTTTTCAATGCCTGATAAAATATTTTCTGCCCATTTTACGGCTTGACTATCACTATTTTTAATTTTTTGTAAGTCATTGATAGTTATTTGATAAATATCGGCAAAATTATTCAATACACCAGAATGTACCAAATCTTCAATATATTTATCGCCTAATTTATCTATATTCATTGCTTTTCGAGACGCAAAATGAATAAATGATTGTGTTTTTTGGGCTGAACACAAAATACCGCCAGTGCAACGAAATACCGCTTCATCTTCTTCTTTTTCTAATGGACTGCCACAAATCGGGCATTTTTCAGGCAGCCTGAACGGTTTTGTATTATTTGGGCGGCGTTCTAATACCACAGACACCACTTCGGGAATCACATCACCTGCACGGCGGATAATCACGGTATCGCCTATGCGAATATCCTTGCGTTCTATTTCGTCTTGATTGTGCAGAGTAGCATTAGAAACCATTACCCCAGAAACGGCAACAGGTTCTAATCGTGCTACTGGCGTAGCAGCCCCTGTTCTGCCGATTTGAATTTCAATGTCTTTTAACACCGTCATCACTTCTTGGGCAGGAAATTTATGAGCAATCGCCCAACGCGGTGTGCGTTCGCGAAAACCTAATTGTTTTTGTTGCGATAAGGAATTGACTTTAATTACCACGCCGTCAATATCGTAGGCTAATTCATCTCTAATTTTTGCAATATATTCATAGTGTTGCAAAATTTTATCAATATTACCTGTGGCGGTGAGTTTTTCATCAGGCACAGGCAAACCTAATTGTTTTAATAATTGTAATTCATCTTCATGCGTTAAGGGTGCAGAAATGCCGTCAATTTGGGCAATGGCGTAGGCAAAAAAGTTCAAATTTCGTTCGGCGGTAATGGCTGGATTTAACTGCCGCAAACTACCTGCCGCCGCATTGCGACAATTTGCCGCAGGCTTAAACGGCTTGGGTTCAAATACCAAACCTTTTTTCACAGCGTCTTTTTTTTGTTTGGCAATTTTGTCGTTATATTCAAGAAGTAATTGTTCATTCAGACGATTAAAATCGTCCTTAAACATTAACACTTCACCCCTAATTTCTAATAATGTAGGAATATTGTTATTTTCAGGCAGGCTAAATAAATCATCTTGAAAATTATTTTCAGGCTGCCTGAAAATATTTAATTGATGGGGAATGGTTTTTATAGTTTTGATATTATGAGTAATATCTTCTCCTGTTTCTCCGTCTCCACGCGTGGCTGCCTGAATTAAAACACCGTTTTTATATATTAACGAAACCGCCAAACCGTCAAATTTAGGCTCGGCAAAATATTGATAGGCTTCTTGCAAATTGTCTTGAATCGACTGATTAAAGGCAAACATTTCCGCATGATTAAAAACGCCATTGTCAAGCGGCGAAAACGCATTCGCCAACGACAACATCGGCACTTGGTGCTTAACTTTGGCAAACCCCGCCGCCGCCTTTGCCCCCACTTTATGCGTAGGACTGTTTGCCCGTCTCAACGCAGGATACGCCGCTTCTAACGCTTCTAATTCACGAAACAAGCGGTCATATTCTTCGTCCGTAATCAACGGACTATCATCTCGATAATATGCGTTTGCATAACGATTAAGTTGTTCTGTTAAGTCTTTGATTTGTTGTGCAATGTTTTGTTCGTTCATCATTATTCTTTCAGGCTGCCTGAAAAGCATTATTGTAAAGGATTCAATACACAGTTTGATTTATATTTTGTATAAACGAGTATAATAAAACCATTTTAAAATTATCATGCTACTCACAATGAACCCGATTGACCCATTTTTTGCCCAAGTTCCTGTTTTATCGACTTTAACGCAACGCTTGCAGGAAGAAAAGTACCGCACTGTGGCTTTGTATGCACACAATGCAGTGCTTTTTACAGCCGCACTGGCTGCGGCTTGGCGGGCAGGGGCGGAAGTGTTTTTATTGCCTAATTTGTCAGCGTCTTCTCTGGAATGGGGCAAGCAAAATCACTGCGTTTTTTTATCCGACAGCGATATTATTGCAGGCATTTGGCGAATTGATAAAATGCCTGTGGCAGACGCTTGCGATGAAACGATTGCCGCAAACGCACAGTTGTGGCTCAAAACTTCGGGTTCATCGGGCGAGCCGAAAATAGTTGGCAAAACCGCAGGGCAAATGGTGAATGAGGCGTTGGCACTCAAAGCCGTGCTGCCTGAAAAATGGCAGGGATTAAAAGCCGTGTCCAGCGTGTCGCCGCAGCATTTGTATGGCTTGACTTTCCGCATTTTTACGGGGTTGGCAATGGGCTGGATTTTGGACGAATATCAGCAAATGTACCCCGAAGATTTAGCCGCCGCAAGCAACTCGCCCTGTGTGTGGATTGCGTCCCCTGCTTTGCTCAAACGCTTGGACGCACAAATTGACCGCATTGTGGGCTTAAACACGGTGCAAGGTATGATTAGTGCAGGCGGTATGATGCCTGCCGCTGTTGCCGACAATATTCACAAGCATTTTCATTTCTATCCCTTTGATATTTATGGCAGTACCGAAACAGGCGTGATGGCTCATCGGCAGGGAACAGGCGACTGGACGCTGTTTGACGGCGTTAAAGCGTGGCTGCAAGACGATTGTTTGCATATTCTTTCCGCATGGAGTGGCGGTGAATGTGCGATGGCGGATATGGCAGAAATTAAGGGTAAGTCTTTGAAATTATTAGGAAGAAATGACCGTATTTTAAAATTAGAAGACAAACGCATTTCTTTGGACGCGATTGAGCAGCATTTAATGACGCACCGTCTGATAAAAGACGCATTTTGCGGTATTTCGCAGAAAAATCAACGCATTGCCGCGTGGATTGCTTTAAATGATGACGGCATTGCAATCTTAAAACAACAGGGCAGAAAAAGCGTTTTGAACGCTCTAAAACAACATTGTGGCAAGCATTTTGACGCAGCAGTTTGCCCCAAATACTGGCGATTAACGCACGAATTACCCCGCAATGCCCAGTCAAAAATTTCGGTTGCTGATTTTCAGGCAGCCTTTACCAAACGCCAAACCACGCCACAATGGCAATTATCATTAGAAAACAAAGAGATAGGCGAATATATTGTAACAGGCACAGTACCTTTGGATTTAGCCTATTTTGACGGACATTTTCAACAATTTCCATTAGTACCTGGTGCGATTGAAATTCAATGGGCAATGAATTTGGCAAAGAAATTCTACGGCGAAAACTGGCAAATAGACCGCATAGAAAACTTGAAATTTCAACAATTTATCCGCCCGAACGATTTAGTTACCATTCGTCTTGTAGGGGATAAAGAAAAAAATAGAATTCAATTCAATATTTCTGTGGGCGAAAAAAATTGTGCAGGGGGAAGAATTAAGATAAAACAATGAGCAATGATTAACGGCAGAAAGCACTTTCAGGCAGCCTGAAACTTATCGTTAAATTGTTTCAAAATGTTCAAAACCGTGTCATTGCGAGCCGAGACGAAGTCTCGGCGTGGCAATCCAGTTTTGCCGACAGGCAAAACAAACGCCGTAAGGCGTTTTAGTCGTATTGCATTAAGCCTTTTAGATTGCCTAAATGCTATAAGAAACAGCGTGTTACAACGCCTTACGGCGTTGGTAAAAAATCTGACGATTTTTTTACTGGATTGCCACGATTTTTTCTAACGAAAAAATCTCGCAATGACACAGATTTTAATTCAGGCAGCCTGAAAATTTATTAACAACAAACACTTAAATAAAAATGACTGATTTAGATTTATCGCAACTTTATTTATCATTTATGCTTGGTTTTTTAGGCGGTGTGCATTGTGTGGGTATGTGTGGCGGATTGTGTGCAGCGTTTTCTTTGCAATTACCGCCGCATATCTCACGCCATAAATTGATTATTCTATTAAATCTTGGTAGATTAGTAAGTTACATTATCATAGGTGCATTATTTGGCTTATTTGGACAATTAGGTACAAACACGGTTTTTGGTAATGAATTTCGTGCTGTTTTATTTGTTGTTGCCCAAATTTTATTGATATTTGCAGGCTTATATTTATCGGGTTTATTTGTAGGTTTTGCCAAAATTGAAAGCGTAGGCAAGCCGATTTGGCGAAAATTGCAGCCCATTATGCACAAATTTCTGCCCATTCAAAGCGTTTCAGGCAGCCTAATTGTGGGTGCATTGTGGGGCTGGATACCGTGCGGCTTGGTGTATAGCGTTTCGGCAACGGCATTGTCATCAGGGCATTTCGCGTCAGGGGCGTTGATTATGTTGGCATTCGGTTTGGGGACGCTGCCTAATTTATTAGCCGTCAGCCTATTTGCCGCACAAATTAAAAACTTTTTTCAAAACAAAAAGATAAGACTGATTGCGGGTTTAATTATTGTACTGTGGGCTGTGTGGCGATTAGTCCAGTTTTTTGGTTGGTTGAGTATTTTTCAGGCAATCTGAACGGCTTATTTATTGCACAATTTATAAAAAACTGTAATAATTTTATTAAGTTATTTACAAGAAAATTTGTTATGGATTTAGCAGGTTTATTTTTTCTTATCTTACTCGCAATAGTTTTTATTCTGCCATTGGCTTCAATTATATGGTTAATTGTTGCTTATGTGCGATATAAAAAATATAAAAATCAGCCGATAGATGATGATGAAATGCTTGAATATGAAGTGCGTAAAACACAATGGCATTGTGCTTTGGGGGTGTTTTTGGGTTTTTTGTGGTGTATTGGCTTAATTGTTCTTATCAGTATTTTTGATAAGTATTATTGATTACATTGATTAAAAGGAGTTTTTAATGATTAATTTTTTATTTATTATTTTGGGTATATCTTTATTTCTTTTTCCTGTTCTCATTTTAATGTGGTTTTTTTGGTCGTGGATAACACTGAAACAAACCCCGAAAGAAGATAAAATACTTTATGCAAAAAGCCGTGCTCAATTTATTGCGGCAAGTGTGGTTTTTGGTATTGAAGTAGCCATTGTTTTTATGATGGTTTATTTATCATTTTCTAATTTTAGTCTAATGTAATTATTATAAAAAGGATTTAATTTTATTATGTCAGATAAAACATATATCCGAGCCTTGCTTTTTATTAGTATTATCGGTTCAATATTAACCGTGTGCTTGCTTGTTTATACATTATATTTACAACAACATTGCTCCATTATTTCTTATATAGGAAATGTTCAATGAATATCATTAAAAAATATAATAAGCATTTGATTTTAATAGGTTTAATTTTAGGATTTGTTTTATTTAATTTGGCTTTTTATTTAGAAATAACTCGCCGTTATATCAATGAAACCAGCCCTGAAATGCAGGTAAAATCGGTTGAAGTGCATAAATTCTTGCCTTTTGACGAAAACAGTCAAATTGTTAAAATAAATTCTACAACAAAATTAACAGGCGATTTGCCAAAAATTGACGGTGCGGCGGCACTTTTTCCTGTATTTTCTGCTTTTGTTTATTCACTTTATCCTGAAAATTCAGTAGAAATGCAAAATAAAGAATTTACTTCGTCTTCTGCTTTGCAATATCGCAATACTCGTGGAGCATATAAAGCGATTGTTGATGGCGATGTCGATATTATTATGGTTGCACGCCCCTCAAAAGAACAGTTGCAATATGCAGAAAGTCATGGCGTAGAACTTAAATTTGTTCCTATTGGTTATGACGCTTTTGTGTTTTTAGTCAATAAAAATAATCCTGTTGATAATGTGTCTTTGCAAGAAATTGAACATATTTATACAGGCAAAATTAAAAATTGGAAAGAAGTGGGCGGCGATAATCGTTTTATTCAGGCTTTAACCAGAAATCAAGGTAGCGGTTCGCAAACGAAAATGCTTAAAGTAATGAATAATAAAAAAATAAAAAAGACTATTCGAGGATATTTTGGTTCGCCGATTGGCTTTTCGTTTCGCTATTATGTTGAAGGACTTGTGGGAAACGGTAAAGTGAAAATGCTTTCTATTAACGGCGCTTATCCTGATAAAAATAATATTGCTAACGGTAAATATCCGTTAGTGGGTGAAATTGTGTTGGTTTATGCAGCAAATAATAGTAATCCGAATATCCAAAAATTGATTGATTGGGCAGTGTCGGAAGATGGTCAAAAAATTGTCGAACAAAGCGGTTATGTGCCGTTGAAATAGTAAGGTTTCAGGTAGCACAAAACCCTTAACCGCGTGGGTGATGTGTATGCACAATGTGTTTTAGGCGTTCTGTGGCAATGTGCGTATAAATTTGCGTGGTGCTAATATCGGCGTGTCCTAATAGCATTTGCACGGCACGCAAATCTGCTCCGTGATTAACCAAATGCGTGGCAAAGGCGTGCCGCAAGCCGTGTGGCGATAGTTGATAAATGCCCACTTCCTGTGCATAGCGTTTGACCACTTGCCACGCTAACTGGCGTGTAATGCCGCCCTTTTTTTGACTGACAAACACAAAATCGCACGCCACACCTTTCAGTAAGTTTGGACGAGCGTTTTTCAAATAATCGGCTAATTTTTCTACCGCTACTTCGCCCAAAGGCACAAGCCGCTCCTTGTCGCCCTTGCCCACTGTGTGTAGCACGCCCACATTTAAATCAATTTCGCCTAATGTCAGCGACACCGCCTCGCTCACACGCAAGCCTGTGGCGTACATTAACTCTAACAGTGCCGCATCTCGCAAGCCCAAAGGCGTTGAAGTGTCGGGTGCGGCAAGTAATGCGTCTATGGCATTCTCGCCCATAATCACAGGCAGATGACGATTTTTTTTAATAGAATGAATGTGTTGTGTCGGGTTTGGCGTATTTTGGTCGATTTCTTGTCGCCACGCAAAAAAGCGTTTTGCCGCCGACAAAGCACGCGATTTAGACGAATTTTTTTGGGCATTATCAAAAATAGCGGACGATAAATCTTCACGAGAACAATCGCTTAAAGATTGATTGTTTTTTGCAAGTTGCAGGCTAATTTTGTGCAAATCTCGCCGATAAGCCGATAGCGTATTGTGCGACAAGCGTTCGGCAAGCCATAAATGGTCTAAAAATTGTTCAATCAGCGTTTCGTCTTGCATTGAGTTCTTTCAATAATGCGTCTGTATTCAAATGATAATGACAAATTTCGTGATATTGTTCATTCAATAAAACAGGCACAAGTTCATCATATTGTGGCAATAAATCTTCGTCATTATCTATATCTTTAATTTCAATGTCAAAAGAATATTGTTTTTGGTATTTTTTTAATTCTTCTAACATTTCTTTGCATAAAGAACAGTATTCTCGATACAATAAGATGAGTTTCATTTTATTTATTTTCCCTTGTCCAAAAAATAACAAATAAAAATAGGCTGATTGCGGTCATTAAATAAATAATTTGCGATACGCCATGCCATTGTGCGAAACTGCCGCCAACTTGTTGATATAACACATTTTTACCATTTGTTTTTAATGCCACAATCACAGGCGTAATTAGCCATTCGCTGACTATTGTGCATAATAAGGCAATGGCAATAAAAAACCCTTTCAGGCTGCCTAAAAATGACTTAAAACCATTTTTCAGGCTGCCTGAAAAAATTAAAACAACTGCCGAAGTAATGCCAATGTAAGAGACAATATGAAATAACTGCCCCGCAATATCGCCCGCTTTCATTTTGGGAAGATTTTGAAATAAAACGGGTGCAACCACATAACCGATAACGGTTAAACTTCCTAACCACGCCACAATGGCGATTGTTTCTAATAAAGAACGCATTGTTTTTCCTTATTTTGTTTCAGGCTGCTTGAAAATAATCAAGAGTTTATATAAAAAGACCCCACTATGAAAACCATAGTGGGTTATTAACAACTATACAAAGGAGAAATATACAAATAAACAAAATTACACAAAATACACTTTTACAAGGAGAAAATGATTTTGCGGCGTGAATTATAAAAGAAATGAAAATAAATTGTCAAATAAATGTTCAAGATAATTGAATATAAATTGTTTTTGTTTATGATAATCAAAAATAGCGTAAATAAATGAACAAAATTGTGCCATATTCAAACAATCTTCATAAAAACAGCCTAAAACCAAAAGGTTTCAGGCTGCCTGAATATATATAGTCGTCCCGTTTCCAAATCTACCTGCGTCTGCCGTGTCTTGCCGTATTATTGATACTGTCTGCGACTTCGCCGTCTTGGTATATTTTGAACTGAAACGACTATCCGTTTAACACACAATTACCGCAATTCTTTCCACAATCTTTGCAGAATATCTTGTGCGTCTTTGACGCTCAATTCTGTGCCGTCTGTGGTGTGCAGGGTAACAATGTCGTTATTGCCTGTATCACGCACAGCCACAGCGATTTGGGCTTTTTCTACCTTTTCAGGCGTTTTTTTGCTGCCAAACCAGCGTTTGAATAAACCAGGTTTCACATTGCTCACCGCGTCTGTTTCCATATCCGCAGGTTGGGTGAGATAGGTGCTGTTAGCGTTATCCAAACTCAACACCGTTAAGCCGATGCGGTTTAATGCCAAGCCTACGCGGTGTAAATTGCGTTCGTGGCTGCCTGAAAGAATTAAACGGTTGTTGTCGATTTTGGCTAATTCGCCTGCTACGGTTGTGTGTTGCGTGAGTTCGCGTTCCACTGTGGCTTGATCCGCACCCAAACGCATCATAAAGCGAGAGAGCATTTGGGCTTCTAAATTTGGGTCGTTGTCGCGTGGCACCCATTTAGAAGTGTCTTTTTCCTTGCCCATTAACTCTTCTTCCATGCCTTGATGACTGAATGTAACCAAAGAGCCGCCGCCTTTTTGCCGTTCTAACCGCACAATAAAGCGGTCGCGGTAGGCAGACGAATAAATGCTACCCAAGCCCACTTTTTGAAACAGACGGCGGATAATATCAGTCGGGATTGTGGCACGATTTTCTGCCCATTGTGTTTGCATAAAACCTGTGGCAGGGTCTTCTCTATCAATGATAAAGCCGTTTTCTTGCCAGAACACTTTGAGCATAGGCCAAATATCTTCGGGCGGTTTGTCGGTAATCGATAACCAGCGTTGCGAACCTTCTCGCTCAATGTGCATATTTTTCACTTCGGGCAGAACAGCCGCTTCGTCTTTATTGATTTGTCCTTGCTCGATTTGGCTGGCACGCACCGCACCCGAACCTGCGGGCAAGGTGTAGCGATTTTCCTGCGTAATGCCTGTTAAATCAGGCGGCACAATCAGCATATCGCCCGTGTTTTTGACACCTGGTGTATGGTAATCTAATTCTTGTGGTGTTTCTTTTTTGGTTGAAGAACAAGCAGTTAAAATAACTGCGGTCAGCGTAATCAATGCAATACGATTTTTATTCATATTTGTTTATTTCCTTATATTTCAGGCTGCCTGAAAAGTATATTCAATAAATTGTCCGATAGTATAACCTGTTATTTAATTGAATATTAAAAAAATAAGATAGATTTATTTGGTTTTATCGTCCATTCATAGCAAAATTATCCAGTGTTGTTTTGCCTTGTCGTATTATTGATACTGCCGCAGGCATTACGCTTTGGCTTCGTTTGTTCTGAATTGACTATAATTAAAACTTAATATAAAAATAGATAAAAATTTAAGCACGATTTGCGGTTTTTTCAGGCTGCCTAAAATTCAATTTTTAGCCATTTCCTATTGAAATAATGAATTTCAGGCAGCCTGAAAATAAAATCAAATACTTAAATCACCCCAGCCGCCAGCATGGCACGGCGAACAATCGCTTGACCGTTTTCGGTTAAATCCACAATCGGCAAACGCGAGAAAGAACCGCACATACCTAATTGTTTTAACGCCCATTTGGTTGGTGCAGGAGACGGTTCGCAGAATAAATCTTTGTGCAAATCTTGCAAATCATCGTTCAATTTGCGAGCGGCGGCGATTTCGCCGTTAATCGCATGACGACACATTTGAGCAAATTTTTTCGGAGCAACATTGCCGCAGACAGTAATCACGCCGTGTCCGCCGCACAGCAAGAATGCCATTGCTGTGGAATCATCGCCCGAATAAATGGCAAAATCTTTGGGGGCTTTTTTGAACAACTCGCAGGCTCTGCCGATATTGCCTGTGGCTTCTTTTACACCGATGACATTATCAATTTCAGCCAAACGCAAAATGGTGCTGTTAGCCATATCCGCAACCGTGCGGGACGGCACATTGTATAAAATCATCGGAATGCTTGATTTTTCCGCAATGGTTTTGAAATGTTGATAAATACCTTCTTGCGATGGCTTATTGTAATACGGCACCACAGAGAGCGAATAATCCGCCCCCACTTGTTCGGCATGGCGAGATAACTCAACCGCTTCGGCAGTATTATTTGCCCCCGTGCCTGCAATCACAGGCACGCGTCCTGCGGTATGTTTGACTGTGGTTTCAATCACCTGAAAATGCTCGTCCATAGTGAGCGTAGGCGATTCGCCAGTTGTGCCAACCGACACAATCGCGTCCGTGCCTTCGGCGATTTGCCAGTCAATCATTTTTTTCAAAGCGTCATAATCTACTGCCCCATTGTCTAACATGGGCGTTACCAAAGCGACTAAACTTCCTGTGAGCATGGCGATTGTTCCAAATTCAATTTAATAAACCGCTTATTATAGCGTTTTTATGGGGAGTGTGGTTTTTTTCAGGCTGCCTGAAAACATTATTGACAATTATTATTATTTACTTTACTATGCGTTCCCCTTTCACACACATTTTTAAGGATAATGTACAATGATAAAAAAACTACTGTCGCTTATTGTTTTTTCCACAACGCTGATTTCTTCTGTTATGGCTGATGAGTTTGTTGGATTAGGTTATTATGAGAGTGATACAACTTATTCATTACCCCAAACACAAATAAAAAGTTATCCCGTGCAGAGTAATGTCATGATGGCAAGAGTCCCTTTACCAAGAGGATGTACCAGTTTTGCCAATCTTAATTCGGAATGTGTTGCGATTAGAAATGCTATTTTAAGCAGAAATATTCCGTATTTACAGTTTCTGTTAAGAAATAGTGTCATGTTTTCACATCTTGAAGATGATATTATTTCTTCAATGCAAAAAGATGATATTTATTTTGCATTACAAATTTTAGAAGAACATGATACTGGTGCAGGTTTTCCAATGGAATTTCCGCAATTATATGAAGACAATGATAATTTAAGTGATAGTAAATATAAAAATAATAAATTTTGGGAAAAACACCATATTGATGTTCATGAATTTAAAGATAGATTTTTAGGAAGTGGGGGTGCGAAATTTGATATGTATTTACACAACACAACAGGTGAAATTTTACTTAAAAGACATAATTCATCCATATTTATTAGAACAGGAGAATATATTAAATGAATGAAATCATTGACGAAATAGACGAAGTTTTTGTTCCCGATGAAAATACCCCTGAAATATATGTGGAGTTTTCTATTTGGGGAGAGCAAGATATTAGTGTCGGCATTGATAAAATTGCCGAGTTAATAAATATTCCTACCGCCGAAATAATGAAAATAGGAGATAAAACTCGTTATTTCAAAAATAGACTGTTAAGATTTGACTGTTGGCAAATTAAAACCGAAGAGCGTCAAACATACGAAATTGAAGAAGAAATAAAAAAATTGATTGTTTTATTGCAAGATAAAAAAGAAATTATCAATTATATTCACGATAATTTTAATCATATCAGCATTGGTTTTTGTGTGATTGTTACTGTTAATAACGGTCGTTCACCGTTTTTCAGATTAAGTAAGGAAACCTTACAATTTATGTCTGATATAAGAGCATATTTTGATATTGATTTATATGTCAATTCTTGGAATGGTGATGATTAACATTAAGTAAATAAGTTTTCAGGCTGCCTGAAAACTTATGCTAACCAAATCGCCGACAGCATTCTGCCTGTGGTGTGTTCTTTGCGGTATGAAAAGAATTTATCAGGCTCGTTATAGGTGCAGTGCGGGCTGTGGGTGATTTGGCTCACACCAACGCTGTTTAATGATAATTGTGCTAACAAATGTAAATCGCATAAAAATTTATTGTTATTCAAAGGGTTAAACGCATTTTCATAACCTGAAATATGGGCGAATGCTTGACGCACTTCTGTTCCTACTTCAAACGCGGTTTTGCCGATACACGCACCGCAGAATGCTAAAATATTTTGGCTTACGCCGAACTTTGTTTCAGGCAGCCGCTCCATTTTGGCAACTGTTTTGGGCAGAATATCCGCTGCCAACGACCGCCAGCCGCAATGCACGGCGGCAACCGTTGTGCCGTCTGTGTCGCACAATAAAACAGGCAAGCAATCGGCAGTCATAATCACGCAAGCGGCTTTGCCTGTGTTGTCCCAACAAGCGTCTGCGTCAGGCGGCGTTGTGGCGTTGAGATAATCGCAAGCCAGCACAATATTTGTGCCGTGCGTTTGGTTCAAATAAACCATCGGTTTGCCGACTTTTTCCTGCACCAAACGGCGATTTTCTAATACGGCTTGTGTGTCATCATTCACATGCAAACCGACATTTAAAGACGCAAACGCCCCCGAACTCACGCCGCCCGTGCGGTAGGTTAAAAGGGTTTTCACATTGTCAGGGGCGTGCCAGTCGGCGGTGAAAAAATCGTTTTCGGTCATGTGCGTTCTCCTATTAAATTGTTTCAGGCAGCCTGAAAATATATCTATAATACTCGTTTCAGGCAGCCTGAACATTATTTTATCAGGGTAACAATATGATAAATCAAGCGTTTAATGAATGGTTAAAAACTTCTGCGGCAGGGCAGGCTTTGTTTGCTGCGGAGACGCAATTTTTTGCCGCCGAGTGCCAAGATATTTTTGGGCAGACGGCGGTGCAGTTGGGCGGCGGTGTGTGGCAGGCTTTGCAAAACGCCCAAGTGCCACGCAAAATTGTGCTGGCACAAAGCCTTGATGAGCCGTGTCATATTGTTGCCGACTGGCAGCAACTGCCTTTGTCCAGCGAAAGCGTTGATGCGATTATTCTGCCGCATTCTTTGAATTTTCACGCACACCCGCATACGCTGTTGCGGGAAGTGTATCGTGTGTTGCGTGGTGAAGGGCGTTTGATTATCACGGGTTTTAACCCTTTGAGTTTATGGTATTTTTCGCCTAAATGCGGCAAAATTCTACCGCCACGCCAACGCTTTATTCAATTAGCACGCCTAAAAGACTGGTTAGCCCTGTTGGGTTTTGAACTGAATACGGGCAGATTTATGCAATACACGCCGCCTGTTTTTCATCATACTGCATTGAAATATTTGAATTTTATGAATTTAGCAGGCGACAGATGGCTGCCGTCTTGTGCCGCCGTGTATGGCGTTTCGGCAATCAAACGCCATTTCAATGCACGCCCTGTGCGAAAATCCGAAAAAAAATTCGTGCCAGTGGGCAATGTGGGCTTTGCAACCGCCAAAGAAATTGAATAATGCTTTTAAAATTATGGTTATGCGTTCAACCTTTTTTTGATTTCTCACAAAGACACGGGGAATGTGAAAAAATGTTAATAATATAAGCACTTAACCCCACTCTCCGTGTTCTCCGTGTCTTTGTGAGAAATAATAAACCGTGAAAAACAAAATAATATCTTTCAGGCAGGTGCAAAATAAATATTTCAAAATCACTTGTTTTTATGGTAGAATGCTCTTGTATTTTTTATACACTCCTTTCTTAAAAAATGATTGAACACCCCGATAATGCTTTATTATCGGGTTCTTTTTTTTCAGGCAGCCTGAAACGCTTATGAAAAATATCTCATAAAACTATATAATGCAAATTTATTCAATCAAGGACGCGATGATGAACATTCCGTTGAAGAAAATTTATTCAGGCAAGGTGCGTGATTTATACGAAATTGACGACAAACGCATGCTGATGGTTGCGACCGACCGTCTGTCGGCGTTTGATGTTATTCTGCCTGACCCGATTGTTGGCAAAGGCGAAATTTTAACCGCCATTTCCAACTTTTGGTTTGCTAAATTATCCAGCATTATGCCAAATCATTTTACGGGTGAGACCGTGTTCGACATTCTGCCCGCTGACATTGCCAAATCAATCGAAAAGCGTGCGGTTGTGGTCAAACGCTTAACGCCGATTAAATGCGAAGCCATTGTGCGGGGCTATATTTCAGGCAGCGGTTGGAAAGAATATCAAAAAACAGGTTGTATCTGCGGCATAAGGCTACCTGAAAACCTGCAAGAAGCCCAGAAACTGCCCGAAGTGATTTTCACCCCATCAACCAAAGCCGAAGTGGGTGCGCATGACGAAAACATCGACTTTGACACCTGTACCGATATTTTAGGCTATGAAATTGCAGTGCAAGTACGCGACAAAGCGATTGCCTTATACAAAGCCGCGGCAAGCCACGCCGAAAGTCGCGGCATTATCATTGCCGACACCAAATTTGAATTTGGCTTGGACGAAAACGGCGTGCTAACTTTAATGGACGAAGTTTTAACCCCCGATTCCAGCCGCTTTTGGCCAAAATCGTCCTACCAAGTCGGCACCAATCCGCCATCATTTGACAAACAATTTATCCGCGACTGGTTAGAACAAGCAGGCTGGAACAAACAACCCCCCGCCCCCAAAGTGCCTGCGGAAATCATCGCCAAAACCGTGGCAAAATATCAAGAAGCGTTAAATTTACTCACGGCTTAATTTTGGGCATAATAAAAAAGACGGTTTTGAAACCGTCTTTTTTTAAGTTTTCAGGCTGCCTGAAAAGGCTTATTTACCCTGTTGTCTTGCACCGAATGCACCTTGAATTTTATTGTTATCGTCTTTGAATAAGCCTGTCATTTCAACTGCTTTTGCTCCGACAAACACGCCTTCGGTTGTAACGCCGTTTTTTGTGCCGCTAAATGTGTTGCCTTTAATTGTGGCAGAGAGTTCTATGTTTTTGATTTCTTTACCACTTGGTTTGTCCCAACCATTTTCCCAAGCGTGTAATTTATTGATTTTGCCATTAACTGTTTTATTCGCAAAATCCACATCAAAAGTAATCGGGTCTTGTTTTACGCCGTCATAAAGATTTGGATATTTGGAACTGTAATATGACTCATCAGTAAAAACCGTTCTATCACTGGGACGATAAGCTAACACTGCCCCCACATAGTGTGCTTTGCCTGTTTTCGGCATATCTTGGGTTGCATTGTGTTTGCCTGTGTAATACACATAGGTACTGGGATTGTTTGGGTCAGCATAATGATATTTCAAGCCAAACACTGCATATTGAAAGCGTCCCGTATAATCGTCAGGCTTATCGGTATATTTTTTATTGACTTCATCATACACATAAACCATACCTTTATTTGGTGCTTTGTATTCTGTAATATGCCACATTTCGTGTCCATCAACCCTAACAATCAACATTTGGTCATTAAACTCACTATTCATTGTCCCCGTTTGTTTGCCGTTTTCAAATTGAACCGCTTTACCTGAAACCACAAAACCATTGTTTGTGGGCGTTGTCGGTGTTGTCGGCGTATTTGTGCCGCCGCCATTTACGGGTTGATTAACCGATACAGGACTATCCGAACCGCCGCCACCGCAGGCGGTAAGCGTGAAAAGGCTTGCAAATAAGGCATATGCCAAAGTTTTTTTCATATCATTATCTCCAAAACAGTTTCAGGCAGCCTAAACATAATATTCAGGCTGCCTGAAAGGTTAAAAATCATTCAAAATCAACTGATTAAACGCACACTTCTGCCATACATACATACATACATACATTAGATAGGTTTGCGGATAAAAAGTTCATTTTATTTTCCAAAATAAAACAATAAGTTAAGCACCTTCTGCCGACAGTGCATTTACACTATAACCGCAATCGACATAGGTAATTTCGCCTGTAATGCCTGATGCTAAATCCGACAGCAAGAATGCGGCGGCGTTGCCGATTTCTTCTGTGGTTACATTGCGACCCATAATATTATTATCGGCAGCGATTTTCAGCAATTTGTTAAAGTCGGCAATGCCTGATGCGGCAATGGTTTTTACAGGCCCTGCGGAAATGCCGTTACAGCGAATGCCAGAACGACCCACTGCGGCGGCGGTGTAGCGAATGGACGCTTCCAAAGACGCTTTGGCTAAACCCATGACATTGTAATGCGGAATGGCACGCACCGCACCCAAGTAAGTTAAGGCCAACAAGGCGGCGTTGCGGTTTGCCATCATACCCCGTGCGGCTTTGGCTAATGCAGGCAGGCTGTATGCCGAAACATCGTGGGCAATGCGAAACGCTTCGCGGCTGATATTGTCCAAAAAGTTGCCGTCCAACGCCTCTTTGGGTGCAAAGGCCACAGCATGCACCAAGCCGTCCAAACCGTCCCAGCGTTTGCCTAATTCCACAAACAGGTTGTTAATGTCGTCATCGCTTTGTACATCAAGCCGCAACACAATATCCGAACCAAATTCCGCTGCCATTTTGCGAATGCGGTCTTCTAATTTATCAACCACAAAAGTAAAAGCCAACTCCGCCCCTTGTGCATGACACGCCTTTGCAATGCCATACGCAATGGAGCGTTCCGAAATCATTCCCGTGATGAGTATTTTTTTGCCTTGAAGAAAGCCCATATACTTTTCCAAATATTCAAATTATAAAAGGACATATTTTAAAACATTTTCAGGCAGCCTGAAAAGGAAAATTGTGTTTTTATTGAGTATTTTAGAAAGAAAGTGGTTTTCAATGAGCAATTAACTAATTAGCAATGAGCAATAAGCAATGATTAAGTCAAGCCTACGGCTTGACGGATATATTAAGGTAACGCTTCGATTATCTTTTAAGGCAGCCTGAAAGTTTTGTCGAAGCGTTATCTAAAAATAAACCGTTTTGCCTGACAAGGCAAAACGAAAAACCCATTGCTCATTGCTCATTGCTCATTGTTAATTGCTTTTCAGGCTGCCTGAAATAAAAACCCTTTCAGGCAGCCTGAAAGGGTTTGGCATACAACAGATAATTACATTAAGTCCATTTTTTCGATACGGCGAGCGCGTTGGCCTTGATCCAAGCCTTCTTCGTACAACTTGATTTCCAAACGCAAGTTGTTGGCAGAGTTGGCGTTCATAATGGCTTCGTCATAACTGATAACATCGTCTTTGTACAACTGGAATAAGTGTTGGTCAAAGGTTTGCATGCCTTCGTCATCGGAACGGTTCATAATGTCTTTAATGCCGCCAATGTCGCCTTTTAAGATGAGTTCGGCAACCGCTGGGGTGTTTAACATCACTTCCATCGCCACTACACGACCTGAACCGTCTTTGCGGCGGATAATCCGTTGCGAAATAATCGCTGCCAAGTCCAACGACAAGTCCATAAAGATTTGGGCATGACGCATTTCGTCATAGAAGTTAATCACCCGCTCAATCGCTTGGTTGGAGTTGGTGGCGTGCAAGGTGCACATACACAAGTGCCCTGTTTGCGACAATTCCATAGCGTGGCTCATCGCTTCTTGGTCACGCACCTCACCCACAATCACCACATCGGGGGCTTCACGCATGGCACTCTTCAAGGCTTCGTGCCAGTCAATGGTGTCAATGCCGATTTCGCGTTGGGTGACGATGGATTTTTTATGCTGATGCACAAATTCAATCGGGTCTTCAATGGTGATGATGTGACCTGGTAAGCGTTCATTGCGGTGATCAACCATCGCTGCCAAAGAAGTGGATTTACCTGAACCTGTTGCACCCACTACGATAATCAAACCACGCCGTTTCATTGCCAAAGTTTTCAGCACGGGTGGTAATTCCAACTCGTCCAAAGTGGCAATTTTGGTGCTGATGGTACGCATCACCATGCCGACACGGTTTTGTTCGTGATAGGCATTGCAACGGAAACGCACTTCGTCAGTGGCACGGTGTGCGAAGTTCAGTTCCAACTCTTTTTCAAATTGGTGAATCATGCGTTCAGACATAGTGGAATACACAATATCACGCGTATTTTCTTGTGAGAACGGTTTTTCCGCAATCGGAATAATGGTACCGTTGATTTTTACCGCTGGCGGGAAACCTGGTGCAATGAAAATATCGGACGCTTTGTGTTCTGCCGCATATTTCATAATTTTGAACAGCGTTTTGTATGCCCGTTGTAAATGCGGATTACTGCGACAAATGGAACCTGCATTGCGTAAAGATTCATCTTCAAAATTGGCAACTAATTCGGCGGTGGTTGCCTGTGCCAACTGCATTTTTTGGGCGGAAGATTCTACGATACTGCTTTCTTCTTGTATTTGTTGTGGGGTTGCAGGTGCCAGTTCCATGTTTTCATCAAGATTGTTTTCGTTTGCCATTTTTGCTTACTCCTTGCGAAATTAACCGATATTGGCGGCGTTTTGGGCTTTGGAACGCGCTGTTTCGATAGAAATCTGACCTTTTTTGAGCAATGCGGACAAGGCTTGGTCGAGTGTCTGCATGCCGTATTGCTGACCCGTTTGAATCATCGAACCCATTTGGGCGATTTTGTTTTCACGAATCAAGTTACGAATCGCAGGGGTGGCAATCATGATTTCAAATGCGGCAACCCGTCCTGAACCATCGCGTTTTTTCAACAGGGTTTGTGAAATTACGGAACGCAAAGATTCGGATAACATGGTACGAATCATATCTTTTTCGCCGCCTGGGAATGAATCCACAACACGGTCAACTGTTTTGGCAGCCCCTGTGGTGTGCAAGGTGGCAAACACCAAGTGCCCAGTTTCGGCAGCGGTCAGTGCCAAACGAATGGTTTCAATATCCCGCATCTCGCCCACGAGAATCACATCAGGGTCTTCACGCAAAGCCGAACGCAAGGCGTTGTCGAAACTGTGGGTGTGTTCGTGTAATTCGCGTTGGTTAATCAAGGCTTTTTTCGATTGATGTACAAACTCGATTGGGTCTTCAATCGTTAAGACATGGCATGGTTGCGTTTCGTTAATGTAGTCAATCATCGCCGCCAGCGTGGTGGATTTACCTGAACCCGTAGGTCCTGTTACCAACACCAAGCCACGCGGTGTATCGCAAATATCTTTGAAGATTTTGGGGCAATCTAATTGCTCTAAACTCAATACTTCGGACGGAATGGTACGGAACACCGCCGCAGGACCGCGATTGATATTAAACGCATTCACACGGAAGCGTGCAACACCAGACAACTCAAATGAAAAGTCGGTTTCCAAGTTATGTTGATATGCCTTGCGTTGCGAGTCGTTCATAATGTCGGTAATCATACCGAATGTGTCTTCGGTAGTGGTCGCAGGCAAGTTAATACGCCGCATTTCGCCATGCACACGAATCATCGGCGGCAAACCTGTACTGATGTGCAAGTCAGACGCTTTATTTTGCACCGCAAATGCTAATAAGTCGGTAATATGCATAAGTCAGCCTCAATTTCAGGACAATAAAAAAAGAAATTCTAACTGTCAGATATTAACACGGCAAGACAAAAAGGGTGATAAATATCGGCAAAATAATGGGAAAAATCGTTAAAATTGTTTCTTTTTAAGCAAAAAAGTCATCGTTATGGATACTTCTTTGAGCAATCGTTATCAAAATTTATTGAATAGGCTGCCTGAACATATTTGCTTGATTGCGGTGAGTAAAACCTTTCCTATTCACGATATTCAAGCCTTGTATGATTTGGGACAACGGCATTTTGGTGAAAATTATATTCAAGAATGGCAAGAAAAAGTTTTCAGGCTGCCTGAAAGCATTGTTTGGCATATGATTGGCGATATTCAGTCGAATAAAACGCGTGTTGTGGCAGAAAATGCCCACTGGGTGCATACGCTTGCACGCGAAAAAATTGCCGAGCGACTGTCGCAGCAACGCCCTGAAAATAAACCGCCCCTGCAAGTGTGCGTGGAAGTTAATATTTCGGGCGAAACGCAAAAACACGGTTTGGCTGTGGGCGAAGTGTTTGAATTTTGTCAATATATCAAAACATTACCGCAATTAAACTTGCGTGGTTTAATGGCAGTGCCATCAGACGCAGATGAGATAACCATTAGACAACAAATGCAAAAAATGCGTGAGTTGTTTATTTCGCTGAATAATCAAGGGCTTAAATTAGATACGCTGTCTATGGGTATGTCGGGCGACTGGCAGTGGGCAGTAGAATATGGGGCGACACACATTCGCATAGGCAGTGCTTTGTTTGGGCAGCGAAATTATGCTCAAAAATAAGTTTCAGGCAGCCTGAAATAGATTGAACGGGTCAAATAGCGATTTTATTCTGTGGCGTTTGGGCATTTTTTGTTGCCACTCAAATTTCGCACAATTTTCTACTATATAATATATAGTGTATTTTCATTTTCAGGCAGCCTGAAATCGTTATCTTTGGAAAGGCAGTTATGGATTATTCTTTTTTCCAAAAAATTTTATTTTCAATGGACGCAGAACGCTCGCATTTGGCGGCGTTAAATGGCTTGAATTTCTTACATAAATTGCACCTTGATCCGTTTGGCAAAGAAACGCCCAAAGTGCCATGCAAGTTAATGGATCTGACCCTGCCCAACCCTGTGGGTTTGGCGGCGGGTTTGGACAAAAACGGCGAATTTATTGACGCTTTGGCGGCGTTTGGTTTTGGTTTTATTGAAATCGGCACGGTAACGCCCAAGCCGCAGGCGGGCAATCCCAAGCCGCGTCTTTTCAGGCTGCCTGAACAACGAGCCATCGTGAATCGTATGGGTTTTAATAATCACGGTATGGATAGCGTTTTGGCGAATATTAGACGCAGTAAATATGACGGAATTTTAGGCATAAACATCGGCAAAAACGCCACAACACCGATTGAAAATGCGGTTGATGATTACCTAATTTGCTTAAAAAAGGCTTATGAATTAGCAAGTTACATTACAATCAACATTTCGTCTCCAAACACCAAAAACTTGCGTTCCTTGCAAGGCGAAGATGAATTAAATCAATTATTAGCGGCAATCAAATTTTGCCAAAACGATTTGGCAAATCAACACAACAAATATGTGCCGATTGCGTTAAAAATCGCCCCCGATTTAGATGAAAATCAAATCATCGCCATTGCCAAAGCGGTGCGGTTTCATCAAATAGACGGTGTGATTGCCACAAATACCACTGTGGATAAATCGTCTTTGGGCAATCACCCTTTATCGAATGAAGCAGGTGGTCTTTCAGGTAGCCCATTGAAAAATAAAGCAAATGAAGTGTTGTCTATTTTAAGCAAACATTTAAATCCGCCAAATGAATTTGCCATTCCCATTATCGGTGTGGGCGGCATTTCTTCTGGCGAAGACGCTGTGGAAAAACTACAAAAAGGGGCAAATGCGGTGCAAATATACAGCGGTTTGATTTATCAAGGACCGCAATTAGTTCGTGAATGCGTGCATTTCATTCAAAAATATCAATCGCAAAAATAACCTTTTCAGGCAGCCTGAAAGGGTAAGTGATTACCGCTTGGCAAAGACTTAACCAAAAAATAACCCTATTGTCAAACAATCGTTGCATTAAATTAAACCCAAAAGACCAAAAATGTCTTTATTACAAATAAAACCCGCCATTTGGGTTTTATTTGTTTTATTTATATATATCAGTAAGTTAGTTAATAGTGTGTCATTTTAGCAACAATCAAAATAGCCTAAATAGCCTAAAAACATAAAAAAAATAAAATATTTTAATAAAATATATACCATTTATTTTTTATATCGGTTACAATACAGTGTTTTTTAACAATACCCGAATTTAAGGAGCGGAAAATTATGGCAGAATTGCAATACAGCAATGCATTAACAGAACCCGTAGGCGGTGCACACATCAAAGTGATTGGTATCGGCGGTGGCGGTTGTAACGCCATTAACAATATGGTGAATACTGGTTTGGCATCGGAAGATCACGAACACGCACACGGTAGCGTGGAATTTATCAGTGCCAACACGGACGCACAAGCCCTGAAAATGAGTTTAACCGACAAACGCATTCAATTAGGTATTCGTTTGACACAAGGCTTGGGTGCAGGGGCTAACCCTGAAATCGGTCGCCGTGCCGCAGAAGAAGCACGCGAAGCGATTGAAGAAGCATTAGAAGGTGCTCATATGGTGTTTATCACCACAGGTATGGGCGGCGGCACTGGCACAGGTGCGGCTCCTGTGGTAGCAGAAGTAGCGAAAAAATTAGGCATTTTAACCGTTGCCGTGGTTACTCGCCCCTTCGCATACGAAGGCAAACGCCAAAAAGTGGCACAATCGGGTATTGAAGTATTGAAAGAACATGTCGATTCGCTCATCGTTATTCCGAACGACAAATTGTTGGATTCATTAGGTCAAGACATCACCTTGCGTGAAGCATTCAAAGCCGCAGACGATGTATTATGCTCCGCCGTAACAGGCATTACCGAAATCGTAACTCGCCCTGGTTTGATTAACATCGACTTTGCCGACATTCGCAATGTGATGAGCATCGCAGGCGTGGCAATGATGGGCTCTGCCGAAGCATCAGGTCCTGACCGTGCAAGAACTGCCACCGAACAAGCCATTTCCAGCCCCTTGTTAGACAACACTTCATTAGACGGTGCAAGAGGCGTGTTGGTGAGCATTACCACTGCTCCACACTGCCTGAAAATGTCCGAATACCAAGAAGTTATGCGGATTATTGACGACAGTGCCGCGTCCGATGTTGATGTGAAATACGGCACCGCCGAAGACCCAACCTTGGACGAAGACACCATTCGCGTTACTTTGGTTGCCACAGGCTTGCAAGAAGCCAATGCACAACAACCTAATTTGAGCATTCGCCAAAAAACAGGTACTGATGACGCAGTGGCAGGCGGCAACGGCTTTGGCGGCGTAATCCAATCAGGTCGCAGCGGTCGTGGTCGCACTCGCGGTTTGAACTTAACCGCAGAATCGTTCAAAGACAATGCCATTTTGGACGATTTTGAAATCCCCACAGCAATCCGCCGTCAAGCAGACTAATGGCTGATTGTTTTTGGGTATGATTCAAAGGGCGTGTAAAAAACGCCCTTTTTGTTTGGAAAAAACTTTCAGGCAGCCTGAAAGCCAATAAATCAAACAAAATAAACAATATAATCAAAACCTTATTAAAAAAAATGAGTATTTTTTGAACTTTTTGTCAGTGCGTGCGTCCTACCTTTTATGTATCTCTTGTAATAGCGATACATGTAGTGAGTAAGACGTTTTCCCTGCAATGATTACCGCTGGCATTTAATCCCTTTGTGCCAGCGGATTTTTTTATCGGGAATTGACAAAAATTGTTGTTCAGGCAGCCTGAAACAAAAAGCAGTGTCGTTGCGAGTAGTGATGAAGCACGGCATGGCAATCCATATTTTATAGTCGATTCACAGCAAAATCATGCAGCGTTAGTTCGCCTTGCCGTATTATTTATACTGTCGCAGGCTCACCGCCTTGCCTGCTTTTGCTCTGAAACGACTATAAAAGTTCTCTTATGCTTATTTTATTTCAAAATGTTTCAGGCAGCCTGAAACTTGTATAATGCTGTTTTGCTTAACGAAATAAAAATATGCTTTTGACTGCCATTATTAAAGAATTCAAATTGCTGTGGCGAGATTTGCACGGTTTGGCTGTGCTGTTTGCCCTGCCTTTGGTGTTTATGCTGATTATGTCGGCGGCGTTAAATAACGACAATGACCCGCACAAAGGCGTTGCGGCGGTGTTGTTGGGAAGTGCGGATAACGCCTTAAATCAGGATTTAGCGGAAAAATTGAATCAACAGGGTTTTGAGATTGATTTTCAGGCAGCCTTGTCGGATATAAACGAACAAGCCAAAGAAATCATTCGCCACACTGACCGCGAAATGGTGCTGATTAACCCAAACGCTACGCTTGGTGCGTTAGAAGACGATTTGCCTTTGTCACTCATAGTGCGTCCGAATATTGATAAAGCCAAGTTAGCAGGTATTCAGGGCGTGTTGCGGCAGCAATATAACGAGACGCGTTTGCAAGCATATTTTAACCAAGACAAACAAACGGCGTTGGATTTGCCCGATACTGTGCCCGCCCCATTTCAAAACATTATCAACGAACAATATCAAGAAAAAAACACTCAACGCATTGATAATATTACAAAATATTTAGAACAACAACAATTTAATGCACAATTTATAGACGACACAGGGCAAGCAACGCAACGCCCTAATTCAGTGCAACACAGCGTGCCTGCCTGGTTGATTTTTGGTATGTTTTTTATTCTTATTCCCTTATCGAATGTGATGATTATGGAAAAAAATACCAATACAATCATACGCTTACGCCTTTCCCCTGCGGCGGCGTGGCAGTTGATTGCCGCCAAATTTGTGCCTTATTTTTTAATCAATCAAATTCAATTTTTGCTGATGATTGCAGTCGGTGTATGGCTTTTGCCGCATTTATCTATTCCTGCCCTACAACTTTCAGGCAGCCTGAAAGATTATTTGTTGCTTTCATGGGCGATTAGTTTTGCCGCTTTGGGCTACGGTTTGTTGGTGAGCATTGTCGCCAAAACCACAGAACACGCGGCGGTGTTGGGCGTGGGCGGCATTATTTTAATGGCAGCCATCGGTGGCATTATGGTGCCGTCTTTTGTGATGCCTGATTTGATGCGAAGTTTGTCGCAAATTTCGCCAATGGCATGGGGCTTGTCGGGTTTTGAAAACTTACTACTTAACCGAGCCACAATCGCCGAAATTCTGCCCAATATCCTGAAATTAACCGCATTTGGTAGCATTTGCTTAATCATCGCCACAGCCGTTTATGCACGAAAAATAAAAACGGTTTGAAAGATTTTCAGGCAGCCTGAAAAATTTGTGTCAGCATTTCAGAAAACAAGCCAAAGCGTTATAATAAGCAACTTGCATATTTTCAGAAAGAAGGATTGTATGTCGTCTCCGAAGTATCGCCGTATTTTGTTGAAACTCTCTGGTGAAGCCTTGATGGGCAATGATGCGTTTGGCATTAACCGTGAAACTGTGATGAATATTGTGGCACAAATCAAAGAAGTGGTTGCCGCTGGCGTTCAGGTTGCCGTGGTGGTGGGCGGTGGCAATATTTTTCGTGGTATGGCAGGAGCGGCGAATGGTATGGAGCGAGCCACAGCGGACTATATGGGTATGTTAGCCACGGTGATGAACGCACTGGCTCTGAAAGAAGCGTTTGAAAATGTGGGGGTGCATGCCCGTGTGCAGTCGGCGTTGGCTATGCAGCAAGTGGCAGAAACTTACACGCGTCCCAAAGCTATTCAGTATTTGGAAGAAGGCAAAGTGGTGATTTTTGCCGCAGGCACGGGCAATCCGTTTTTTACCACCGACACCGCCGCCGCTTTGCGTGGTGCGGAAATGAATTGCGATATTATGTTAAAGGCAACGAATGTTGATGGCGTTTATACCGCCGACCCCAAAAAAGACGCATCAGCAGTGCGTTATCAGTCCTTGTCATTTGATGAAGCGATTAGCAAACAGTTGAAAGTGATGGACGCAACCGCTTTTGCTTTATGCAGGGAGCAGAAATTGAATATTCAAGTGTTTGGCATTTTCAAAGACGGGGCGTTAAAACGCGTGGTAATGGGCGAAGATGAAGGTTCGTTGGTTTCGTGCTGAAATCATTTCAGGCAGCCTGAAAGGTTAAAACATTATGGAAAACAAATATTTAGAAGTATTGGTGTGTCCTGTATGCAAGGGGCAATTAGAATACAAACCTGATTTGCAAGAATTGCACTGCAAAGCGTCCAAATTAGCGTTTCCGATTAAAGACGGCATTCCTGTAATGTTAGAAAACGAAGCACGGCGTTTAGATGAATAATTTTTCAGGCTGCCTGAACTTGCGTAAGTTGGGCAACTGCTTGCCCACGCTGTTTAATTTAATTTCAGGCAACCTGAAAGTTTTTTAAGGAATAAAAAATGAATGAAGAATTTTTACAAATTTCTGTTTCAGAATTATCCTCATTAGTTGAAAAATACGGTGTTTTGAATAACTTAAAAAAATTAGATTTGTCGCACAATGTAGATAATAATTTGGAAAAAGAATTAGAGAAAATTATTCCTAATTTACCAAATGTGCAAGAATTGTATCTCACAGAAAATCAGTCTAAACAAACCGCTCTACCTAACAATATCCATCAATTAAAAAAATTACAAAAATTAGATTTATGTCGCTGTAAATTTTTAAAAGAATTACCTGAAAATATTGTAAAATTAAGAGAATTAAAAATATTGTGTTTAAGTGCTTGTTCTTAATTAAGTTCTTTACCTAATAAAATAGAATTATTGAAAAATTTAAAGGCATTATATATTGATTTTACAAATATTAAAGCATTACCAAGAGAAATTGGTCAATTAAAAAATTTAGAATATTTAGGTATTGGAATATCTCAAATATCACTACCAACAACAATGTTTAAATTGGAAAAATTAAATAAATTAAGTATCGTATTAGATAATGAAGTTTCGTTTCAACTGTTAGATGAATTAGTTAAATCATTACCAAATATTGAAGTATTGGATTTATCAAATAGTGATTTTTTAACTGAATTGCCAAATTGTATTTTTCGTTTAAAATTTTTGAAAAAATTGTTTGTTTGGGATTGTTTGCATTTAGAAATTTCATCATCGGTTAGAAAACAATTACCGCCTGATTGTAAAATTATTTTTGATTTGGAAAAGTTACAACAATTTAAAGAAGAAATATGGAACTGTTAGGAGTTTATCATCATGATGACTAATCAACCCTTTACCGTCATTATCCCCGCTCGTTTATCTTCTACACGGCTGCCTGAAAAAATAATTGCCGATGTGGGCGGTAAGCCTTTGATTGTGCGAACGGCAAATGCGGCGGCAAACAGTCGTGCGGCTCGTGTTGTGGTTGCGGCGGACGATGAAAAAATTGTGCAAATTTGCACGGATAATGGCATTGACGCGGTTTTAACCGATAAAACGCACCAAAGCGGCACGGATCGTTTAGCCCAAGCGGTGTCGTTGTTGGGGCTGCCTGAAAATATGCCGATTATCAATGTGCAAGGCGATGAGCCGTTAATCAATCCGCAAATTATTGATGATTTGGCAGACTTTTTTATTAAAAGCGGTCTCAATATGGCAACCGCCGCACATGCGATTGATTCTATTGATGAATTTCACAATGCGAATATTGTGAAAGTGGTATTGGATAAAAACGACAACGCCTTGTATTTTTCGCGTGCAACCATTCCTTACCCACGCGACAGTGGTGCAAAAGAAATGTCCACGCAAATTTCGGTGTTGCGACATATCGGTATTTATGCGTATAGCGTGCCGTTTTTGTCGAATTATCAAAGACTTGAACAGTCGCCATTAGAAGAAATTGAAAAATTAGAACAGTTGCGTGTGCTGTGGCACGGCGAAAAAATCGGCGTGATGAAAACCGCCATTATCCCCCATGCAGGCGTGGATACGGCGGACGATTTAGAACGAGTACGGCGGTTGTGGGCAGAACAATAGTTTCAGGCAGCCTGAAAGCACTTCCCGTGCAGGGAATTTGTCATTGCGAGCCTGACCAAAGTCAGGCGTGGCAATCTCCTAATTTCGGAGAACGACATTGCAAAAAAACCTTTCAGGTTGCCTAAATGGATAGATTTTTTAAATGTCACACGGATTGGAAATTGCTAACGCAATTTCTTTATAAATAAAAGGAAGAAACGGCGTTAGCCGTTTCCAATCCGTGTGATAATAAAAAAATAGAATGATTACAGTCAATTAAATAGTTTTCAGGCAGCCTGAAAAGTTTAATTGACCTAAACGATAAGGGGATTGCCACGATTTGAACGAAAGTTCAAATCTCGCAATGACGATATAATTTTCAGGCAGCCTGAAAATATTTTACAATCAACAACTTATGGAAAATGCGAAATGAAGAATGTGGAACTTAATTCAATGCTGTATCAACGCCGTATGTTGGGTTTAATGTGTGCGTTATTGGCACCGTCTGCGGTGTTGTTTGGTTTGTTTGGTAAAGACACCAATCCGCCGCATTGGTATAAATCGATTAGCGAAACTTTTTTTGCTAATTCCAATATTTGTATGATTGGTTTATTATTTGCTACCGCCGTTTTCTTTTTTTCCTATCGCGGTTACGATTGGCGAGATAGAGTGATTTCTATTATTCAAGCGATTATGTGTTTGGGTGTGATTGCTTTTCCCACCGATACCATTGGAGCACCTGAAAGATTGGGCTTATTTCAATTACCGATGGCAACCAGTTCCATTATTCATAATATATCGGCATTTACGCTGTTTTTTTGCTTTGGTGTCAATATCTTATTTTTATTTACATTAAGTGGAAAAAACATAACGAAACAAAAGAAATTGCGTAATACATTGTATCGCATTTGCGGTATTGGCATATTAGTGTGTTTGGTTTTACAATTAGTATATAGTTTAACGAATTTATTTTCATGGATACCCGATTGGTTTCCATTTACTATGATTAACGAATTTTGGATATTGGAATTTTTTGCTTTTGCGTGGATTGTTAAATCAGAATCCATTGCTTATTTTAACGACTAACTTAAAAATGATTAAAAAAATAATTAGAAAACTATTGCCAAAATCAAATAAAAACTTATTGAACGCACTTGATTTTGGCATTCAGCACAAATTGCTGCCTAAATATGCGTTAAAAAGCGTACAAGCCTTGCAGGACGCAGGTTTTGAAGCCTATATTGTTGGCGGTGCGGTGCGTGATTTATTGGCAGGTTTAACCCCCAAAGATTTCGACATTGCCACCAATGCCACACCTGACGAAGTGCGTAAAGTGTTTCGGCGTGGTCGCATTGTGGGGCGGCGTTTTCCGATTGTGATTTTGCCGTTTGGTGCGGAATTGTTGGAAATTACCACTTTTCGCAGCAATGTAACCGCACCGCAAAACGAGCAAGGACGCATTATGCGTGATACGGCGTTTGGTACACGCAAGGAAGACGCACGGCGGCGAGATTTCACCTGCAACGCCTTATATTACGACCCTGTGGCAGAAAAAATTGCTGACGATATTCACGGCATTGCGGATATTCAGGCACGCCGTTTGGTGATGATTGGCGAGCCTGATGAACGCTTTCACGAAGACCCTGTGCGAATGTTGCGTGCGGCACGGCTGTCGGCAAAATTAGGTTTTTCTTTGTCCGCTGAAATAGAAAACAGCATTCGCAAAAATAGTTTTCTATTAAAAAACGAACCGCCTGCACGCCTGTTTGACGAAATTACCAAAGAATTGTTGTGTGGCAACAGTTCAGGCTGCCTGAAAAACATAAAATCGCTAAATATTCCAGCGGATATTCACCCAATTTTTGCGATTATGATCACGCACGATGACGATTCCACACGGCAATTTGTGCAAACCGTGTTGCAACGCACCGATGAACGCGTCAAACACAAAAAACCTGTGTCGATTGCCTTTGTTTTGGCAGCGTTGTTTTGGCATAAATTACAGCAAATTGAACAAGATTTGCACACTTTGGACGACAAGCCAACGCAAACGCTGCACGCTGCCATTCGGCAAATTCGTGAAGACGGCGGCGAACGCTGGGGCGTGCCAAACCGCCTATTTACGGTAATGCGAGAAATTTGGCAGTTGCAACCACAATTTGCCTATATTCGTGGCAAACGCCCTTTTCGCCTGCTGAAACAACCGTCATTTCGAGCCGCTTATGATTTTTATATTTTGCGTTCGCTCAACCAAGACGCAGACCCCAAAATCGCCGAATTTTGGACAAAATTTCAAGCGGCAAACGAAGAACAACGCATGATGATGACACAACCGATTGTGCAGAGAAGCACCAATAAAAAACGCAGAAGACGCAAACCGAAAAAAGATAATCAGGGAACAGAAAGCGAATCGTAGGTGGGCATTCTTGCCCACCATAACGCATAAAACAATTTCAGGCTGCCTGAAAGCTTTTGATATATAGTCGTTAAACTTCAAAACAATAACAGGCGGCACGCCACAGACAGCATAAATAATACGACAAGGCGTGCCAACGCATTAGCAAAGCCGTAGGGTGGGCAACTTGTTGCCCACCATAACGCATAAAACAATTTCAGGCTGCCTGAAAGCTTTTGATATAAAAGAGAAAACCAATGACCACCGCTATTATCGCTTTGGGTAGCAATATCAACCCAATTCACAACATTCAACAAGCCAGCGAACACTTATTCAGGCTGCCTGAAAGCCGTGTACTTGCCGTGTCTTCGTTGTATCGCACCAAACCTGTGGGTTATTTAGACCAGCCTGATTTTATTAACGCCGTCATAGCGATTGACACCCATTTAGACAAATACGATTTATTATTGCAATTACAAAACATAGAAAATCATTGCGGTAGAGTCAGACCATTCCCCAACGCTCCGCGTACGCTGGATTTGGACTTAATCGACTATGGCAATCAAACCAACACCGACCCCAAACTGATTTTGCCCCACCCAAGGGCGATTGAACGCGCCTTTGTCATAGTGCCTTTGGCAGAAATTTTGCCTGATTATTATTTGAATAATCAAAAGGTTACAGAAATTCTACACAACTTGGATTTAACAGGTGTAGAAAAAATTGAGTGCGTCTAAAAACGCAATCAAAAGCCGATTTTCAGCTTTTTTTTTGTTAGAATTTCACATTTTCAATCAAGAGATATGGCAATGAACCCATTATTAAATTTAACCGATACACCGTCATTTGACCAATTCAAAGCAGAACATATTACGCCTGCCATGCAAACCGCAATGGCGGACGCGAAAGAAATGTTGAATAAAATCAAAGCACAAGACGAAGTTTCTTGGGACAACACTGTGGAAGCATTGGCGGATTTGGGGGAAAAAGCAGGACGCATTTGGGGCGTGGTGTCGCACATTAACAGCGTTGCCGACACGCCCGAGTGGCGGGACGCTTATAACGCTTTAATTCCCGAAGTTACGATGTTTTTTACGGAAATTTCGCAGGATTTAGCGTTGTATCAACGCTATAAATCCTTGCGTGCGTCTTCCGAATATGAAACGCTGGATTATGCCAAAAAGAAGAAATTAAACAATGACTTGCGTGATTTTGTTTTGTCGGGCGTGGAATTGCCGCCTGACAAACAAATAGAGTTTGCCACGCTGCAACAAAAAGGGGCAGAATTGTCCGCCACTTTTTCGCAAAATGTGTTGGACGCAACAGACGCTTTTTCTTTACATATCAATGATAAACAAGCATTACAAGGGCTGCCTGAAAATGCTTTGGCGATGTTGGCTGATTTCGCCCAAGAACAAGGCAAAACGGGCTATTGTGTGGGTTTGAAAGCACCGCATTATTTGGCGATTATGCAGTTTGCCGACAATCGTGCCTTGCGTGAGCAAATTTATCGTGCGTATGCTGTGCGTGCCAGCGAGTTGGACGATGCCAAACGCAACAACGCTCCTTTGATTGATGAAATTTTGCAAATTGCCGCATCAGAAGCACAACTTTTGGGCTTTGATAATTATGCCGCCTTGTCGTTGGAAACCAAAATGGCGGATACGCCTGATAATGTGATTGCCTTTTTGCGTGATATGGCAAATCGTGCCAAACCGTTTGCCCTGCGTGATTTGGACGAGTTAAAAGCCTTTGCCAAACAACACGGCGTTGATGAATTACAAGCGTGGGATATGGCGTATTTTTCGGAAAAATTACGCCAAGAAAAATATTCGTTTTCGGAAGAAGAAGTGCGGCAATATTTTCCCTTGTCCAAAGTTTTGCAGGGTTTATTTCAACTGATTAACGAGTTATATGGCGTTGATTTTGTAGAAGAAAATCGCCCTGTGTGGCATTCTACCGTACGCTATTTTCCTTTGATGAAAAATGACGAAAAAATCGGCGGTGTGTATTTGGATTTATATGCCCGAAGTGGCAAAAAAGGCGGCGCGTGGATGAACGATTATTGCTCTCGCCGTCAAAAAGTTTCAGGTAGCCTGCAACTGCCGCAAGCGTATATTGTATGCAATTTTGCACCGCCTGAAACGGACGGCGAAGCGAGATTATCGCACGATGAAATTTTAACGCTGTTTCACGAATGCGGTCATTCGCTGCACCATTTGCTAACACAAATCGGCGTATCAGGCGTGTCTGGCATTGAAGGCGTGGAGTGGGACGCAGTGGAATTGCCCAGTCAGTTTATGGAAAATTTTGCGTGGGAATACGATGTACTCGCCAATATGAGTTGCCACAAACAAACGCAGGATAGGCTGCCTGAAAGCCTGTTTGCCAAAATCAAAGCGGCGAAAAACTTTCAAACAGGTTTATTTGTGGTGCGACAAATGGAGTTTGCCTTATTTGATTTGTTGATTTATAAGGAAAAAACGCAACCTATCAACTGGCAAGGCGTGTTAGATGAAGTTCGCAAAGAAGTCGCCGTTGTGCCGATGATTCCTGAAAACCGCTTTGCTCAAAGTTTTTCGCATATTTTTGCAGGCGGCTATGCGGCAGGCTATTACAGTTATATTTGGGCAGAAGTGTTGTCGGCTGATGTGTATGCGGCGTTTGTGGAAGAAAATAATCGCCAAAAAACAGGGCAGAGATTTTGGCAAGAAATTCTGTCGCAAGGCGGCTCCCGTAGTGCATTAGACAACTTCCGAGCATTTAGGGGACGCGACCCCAAACCAGACGCATTACTGAAACATTTGGGTTTGGTAGAATAACGGCTTTGTAGGGTGGGTCTTCGACCCACCGTAACGACAGAAATGATTAACGCAACGCCTACGGCTAAAAGGTAACGCCGTAGGGTGGGTTTCCAACCCACCAAACCGCCCGACAGGGCGGAATAAAACGATTAAAGAAAACCTTTCAGGCAGCCTGAAAATAAAAAAACAGTGAAAACACTTACTTAAAACGATTATTTTTTTATAAGGAAAATGCAATGAAAAACAAACTGTTACTGCCGATTGTGGCAACTTTAATTTTAACCGCTTGTGCCACAGACGACACGCCAAGCCCCAAAACCGACACGGTTATGACACCGCAAGCGTGGTATCAGTGTGGCAATCAACGCGTGGCGTTTGCGTATGAAAATAACAGCAAAAAAACCGCCACGCTGACAATGTCGCAAATTCAAAACGGCAATGTAACCGCCGACACGGTTACGCTGACGCGATTAGACAAGCAGGCAAACGAAACCTTTGCAAATAACGCCCGCCAAATTCAGTGGGTTAATAAAGGGGCGGCGGCAGAAATGACTTACCCTGTGAATGGCGTGGTGCAATTTGTGGCGTGTCAGAAGAAATAGCACGCTATTTTTCAGGCAGCCTGACTTTCAGGCTGCCTGAAACTGTTTCAAATACGCTTATTATCTCCTGAATCTGTTCCCTTTTCAGATTGTTTAGTAATTGAACTTATTTCTACATTTATACCCATCATTTCAAGACGCTTTTTGATATTACAAAAGGTAATCTTGCTGAAAAATGGAATATTAGGAATTTTATCGTTTTTATTAGAAATAATTGCAAATACAACAACCTGTGGATGATTTTGGGTTAGTGTAAAATCTTGTTTTCCAGTACATTGTTTTGCAATTTGATTATTTGCTTTTGCGACAAAATCTTTATCTGATTTGACTAACTCCGCAGTTGTAAGCCCTTGATTGAAAAGATGACTTAAAGTAGCAGAACCTGAATATTGCTTTACATGAATAAATTTTCCATTGCGACTGAATACATCACACAGCTCAAAGCCACTATTTGCTCCGCCATGCTTTATAATTTCTCTATCCATAAGAATGAATTCTGTTGTATTGCTATTCGCCAAACGCTTATTGTAGTCGCTCTCGTTCTTGTCTTCACCGACTTGAAAGTATGGAAACGGAATATCACTCACTCTTGTTGTAGAGTAGTCATTGTTGATTTTATCAACATAATTTGCTTCTACCTTATACCACTCACCGCTGTTAATACAATACTGTGAGTCGTCTAATTCTATCTCCCCATAAAGACACTTGTAGGCAGTCCAATTTTCTATCTCTTTATCAGTGCGATTACTAATCACACTTATCTTTTTACTACGAAGTTGTTCTGTATGCGTAAGTGGTTCTTTAAAAGAATCCAGTACTTTCTCAATAAGAATATCAGTGTATATATTCTTTCTATCCCCTTGATATTTAAAACCTTTAACATTTTCCCATTCTATAACACTGGGAACAGCCATCCAAATAGTTTCTGCTTTGGCGTTGATAATCTCAATCAATTTAGAATCAAGTTTGTCTTTCAAGGTCTTATCTTTCACAGGAGCAATATGGTCAATCCAAGAAAAATTGTCTTTATAGGTCTCTTTGGAATATACTTTATAAATACTTAACAAAAAATCACGGATATGATTAACATCACTATTTGAAGATACATTAAGATAATCAGAGCCTGTTATTATTGTTCCAGAGAAAATAGAGTTTTTATCACTACTCGCAGTAATCCCATTGAGTAAATCTCGTTCAATATCTAATGTAAAATCAGAAATTGTTGATTGTTTCGGCATTTGTTCGTTAGATTTGCGAGCATTTCCTGCCACTTCGGTCATTGCAATACGACGAATAGAGTTAGCAGGAACAGAATTAAGAACAGTTTTTAATCCAAATCGCTCTTCGATTGCACTCTTGTTCAGAAGTGATGCACCATATCCAAAAGTAATGGCAAAATAGCGTTTGTTATTTTCAACCTGTACAGGAATTAACATAACCGCTTTTGAAGTAGCATTATGAAATGGTTTTTTATCAATAGTATTCCCAAAAAAAGAATCGAGCCAACTGGGTTCTGAAATATTAGAATGAAGATAGTATAAGTTACCAACGCCCACAATCGTCTGTTGCTGTACTGACTTTTCACTATCAAGCATATCTGCTTCATTCTGATATTCGGAGTTTATAAGATATATCGTCAATTTCGTTTTCATTATCTAACCTTTCGCTATTGTATATGGAATTATCTCTTCCTATATTGTATCATTTATCAATCAGTTAAGTGAGAGTAATTTAAATGCGTCAATGATACATTCTTTAATATCATCAAACGAAAACACTTGCGAAAAAAGCGAAAATTTTGTTTCTAAAATCGAAAAAATCGAAGATAATTGTTACTTTCAGGCAGCCTGAATGGATAAACTTTTTAAATGCCACACGGATTCGATTTTCCTAACGGAAAATCTTTAAAATAATAGGAATGGCGTTAGCCATTCCGAATCCGTGTGGCAATAAAAAATAAAATGATTACAGTAGATTAAATATTTTCAGGTAGCCTGAAAATTTCATAATATCAAGGAAATATAATGACCAAACTGATTATTCTTGACCGAGATGGCGTGATTAACAAAGACCGTGATGATTTTGTGAAATCTGCCGAAGAGTGGATACCTTTGCCCAAAAGTGCGGACGCGATTGCGTTTTTGAATCAGGCGGGTTATGCGATTGCGGTTGCCAGCAATCAGTCAGGCTTGGGGCGGGGTTTGTTTGATATTGCGGCGTTGCACCAAATGCATGCCAAAATGTATCGTGTGGTGGGACAAGCAGGCGGCAATATTGCGGGCGTGTGGTTTTGTCCGCATACGCCCGATGATAACTGCCACTGTCGCAAGCCCAATACAGGTATGATTGAAGATATTTTACAACGCTTTAACACGCCTGCCTGCGATGTGTATCTTGTGGGCGATAGCCTGCGTGATTTGCAAGCAATCGCCACATTAGGCGGCAAACCTGTGTTGGTCTTAACAGGTAAAGGTAAAAAAACTTTGGAACAAGGCAACTTGCCTGAAAATACACAGGTTTTTGATGATTTATGGGATTTCGCCCAAGCAGTGTGTGCGGACGATTGATTTTGTTTCAACTCCGATAGGAGCGGCGTAAAACAATTAAAGAAAACCTTTCAGGCTGCCTGAAAAAATTCTGTGTCATTACGAGATTTGGGCATAGCCTAAATCGTGGTAATCCAGTTCAAACCGATAGGTTTGAACCAACGCCGCAAGGCGTTGTAACGCATTGTTTCTTTTACCATCTAGGCAACAGACAAGGTTTCATGCAATGTCGTTACAACGCCTTGTGGCGTTGGTGAAAAATCTGCGATTTTTCACTGGATTGCCACGATTTGAACGAAAGTTCAAATCTCGCAATGACACGGAATTTTGTTAGGCTGCCTGAAAAAGATAACTTCATTTCATTTTAATTTTGATAAGATATATTTTTTCGCCTATGCCGACTACGCTTAAAAAACGGAAAATATTATGCTAAAACAATCAGTTATTATTCTTTCTTTAACCCTTACTGCATGTGCCGCCGTGCCGAATGCACCGCAGGATATGGCAGCCATTCCCACACCGAATCAATGGCAACATGCCCAAATCAATCAAACGGCACAGGCTTTACCTAATCTGTGGTGGGAAGCCTTTGCCGATACGCAATTAAATGCGTTAGAGAACAAAGCGTTAGCACAAAATAGTTCCATTTTGCAAGCGGCATATAGCCTGCAACAGTCGCTGTTGCAGTTGGATTTAGCCACGGCGGATATGTTGCCGTCTTTGTCTGCATCTGCAAATGCTCGTGCCAGTAAGCCTTTGGAGCATGGCGGCAGTGTGTCGAAAAGTTATTCATCAAATGCGGGCATTTCGTGGCAGTTGGATTTGTTTGGCAAGTTGTTAAAAGCACGCGATATAAGTAAATGGACGGCAACGGCAACTGCCGAAGACCGTCAAAAAGTGGCGTTGGCAATTACCACGCAAGTGGCTGAATTGTACTGGGAATTAGGCAGCCTGAACCAAAAAATTGCCTTGTCCGAACAAAATTTGCAGGCAAGTCAAAAAGTTACCGATTTAGTTCGCACCAAATATAAATTAGGGGCAGCCGCTGAAATGGATTTGCTGTCTGCCGAAAGAAGTTTGCGGCAGCAACAGATGTCCATCGAAAACTTGCGTCATCAACGCAATCAGGTGAAAAATGCGTTGGCGGTGTTGGTGGGCGAAATGCCCGAAAGCGACATAGTTGAGCCAAAAACTTTGCCGCAACCGTTCAGATTACCTGAATTAAGGGTGGAAGTGCCTGCCGAAGTGTTGGACAATCGCCCCGATATTCGTGCCGCTCGGGCAAGGCTGATGGCGGATATGGCAACGGTGGATATGCGTGTGCGTGATTTTTTCCCGTCTTTTGGGCTAAATTTGGGCGTGTCCGCTGGCGGCAGTGCGTTGTCGAAAATTGTGGCTGACCCTGTGGGTTCGGCGGCGTTGAATTTGGCTTTGCCGTTTTTGAATTTTCCTGATAATGTGTTGAATTTAAAAGTCTCGCAAGTCAAATATCAATCGGATTTGGTAGGCTATAAAAACACACTTTATACAGCATTATCGGAAGTGGAAAATGCGTCATCACAATATCATCAATTAAATCAACAACATAAATTATTACAACAAAATTTGGAAACTGCTCGCCGTTTAGAAAAAATGCGAAAAGTTCGCTATGATAACGGTGCGGACGATTTGCAAAAATGGTTGGACGCACAAAGCGAAACCCGTTCTGCCGAACAATCATTAGTGGATAATGAATTGTCTTTATATAAAAACTTTTTAAGCCGTTATGTGGCGTTGGGCGGTAAGGATATTTTAACGGAAAATAAAGAATAATATTTTTCAGGTTGCCTTTAATTTAATTTAATTTAATTTCAATGAATTATAAAAACAGCACACTTTATATCGAGCCTTTTCGCATTCAAGTGGTGCGAAAAAAAGTGAAAAATATCAATCTGTCCGTTAAAAAAGACGGGCAGATTGTGGTTTCTATGCCCTATCGTGGCAAGTTAGAAGAAGTGGAAGCGTTTGTGAAAAGCAAAATCGGCTGGGTGCAAAAAACGCTGCAAAAAACGCAAGCAATAAAGCCCCCAAAAATGCCGCAACTGATTGACGGCGAACAACATTTTGTTTGGG
Organism: Neisseriaceae bacterium; assembly: GCA_017458185.1. Classification (GTDB taxonomy): domain Bacteria; phylum Pseudomonadota; class Gammaproteobacteria; order Burkholderiales; family Neisseriaceae; genus RGIG9985. The sequence continues at coordinate 50,541 of JAFTFY010000003.1, read as the reverse complement.
GGGTTGCTTACACGCTGAACATTATTCATGCGGATAAAGTGTTTGTTGAAAAAACTGAAAATCAACATATTGTGATGTGTATTCCTGACCATGCAACCGCAGCCCAAAGACAAAAATTATTAGACTATTTTTACGCACAATTAGTTGATTTATCTATATTTGTACAATTAGGCGTATTATGCAAAAAAATGCGTGTCCCCTTGCCCAAAGTAAGCGTACGAAAAATGGCAACCCGTTGGGGCAGTTGCACGCCAGCGAAAAAAAGTATTCGTATTAACAGCGAGTTAGCCAAATATCCGCCCAAATGTTTGCAATATGTTCTGGTGCATGAATTAGCCCATTTTTTTGTTAAAGGACACGGCGATGATTTTGTTGCCATCATTGATAAAAATATGCCAGACTGGCAAAAATATAAAGAAATGTTGGATAATCACGCTTTTCAGGCAGCCTGAAAATATATTTCCATGAAAACAAAAAGGTTAAAAACAATGAAAAAACATTTAATTTCAATCGCTTCTATTTTGGCTTTATCCATTAACTTGGCTTTTGCCGATAATTTGATTTTTGACCCTGCCATTAAAACAGGCACATTAGATAATGGCTTAAAATATTATATTCTTAAAAACGAGCAAACCAAAAACAATGCTTATTTTTATTTAAATGTTCAGGCAGGCAGTATTGACGAAACAGATGAAGAACAGGGATTAGCCCATTTTGTGGAACACATGGCATTTAATGGCAGTACCCATTTTAAGAAAAACGAGTTAATTCGCAAATTAGAACAATTAGGCGTTCGTTTTGGTGCGGACTTAAATGCTTCGACTTCTTTTCAAAATACCACTTATAATTTACAAATCAATACCGCAGAAAAAGAAAATATCAATAGTGCCTTTTTGGTATTAAGCGACTGGGCAGGCGGCATTTCTTTTGATACGGAAGAAATTGAAAAAGAAAAAGGCGTGGTATTAGAAGAAGCCAAAAAAGATGTGGGACGGCGTTTTTATGAAAAGCGTGCGACATATTTATACCCAAACAGCATTTTTGCCAAAAGATTTCCCATCGGTAAAAACGAAATTATTGAACATACCGACCAAAAAACCGTGAAAGGTTTTTATCAAAGAATGTATCGCCCCGATTTAATGAGCGTAATTGTGGTTGGCGATATTGATGAAGAAGAAATTGAACAAAAAATTAAAAGCCATTTTAATCAGTTAAAAGTTTCAGGTAGCCTGAAACGAGCGGATAAAACTCTGCAACCTTTTGAAAAAGGTTTTGCGAATTTAGTGGAAAAAGAAGGCGGCAGTGCTTTTATTCAAGTTTTGTTTGCCGAACCATATAAAAATGTGGATAGTGATAGCGATGTACGCAAAATATTAGTGCGTCAATATATTTCATCATTATTGCATTTGGGTTTTCAAAAATTAAACCAAGAATTAAAAAGTCCGCAAGAAGTTTTTTATAGCAATCAAAACCTATTTCAACAAAGAAACTTAAATGCGTTTTCGATTGATATTGTGGATAAACAAAACGAACAGGCTTTGGAAAAAATATTTTCAACCATTAAAGGGGTAAGAAAATATGGTTTTTCAAATGATGACTTTGTAACCGTTAAAAAAGAATTGTTGCAAGCCAACCAAACAGATTCTTTGCGTGAAGAAAGTCAAGAAAAACAATTAGGCGATATTTTAAGTTATATTCAATCGGGCAATATTCGCCAAGATAAAAAACAAAAACATGCTTTAATTGAACGCTATTTGAATGAAATTTCTTTGAATGAAGTGAATGACGAATTCAAAAAAATCACACAGGGCGATTATTTTGTGGAAATCATCAGCCAAGAGCCGATTGAACTCACACAAAAACAAATTGATAAAATAAACAAAAAATCAAAGGCTTATAATTTTAGCAAAGATTTTCAGGCAGCCACATCTTTAATGGATAAAACGCCACAAAAACAAGCGATTGTGTCAGAGAGTATTTTACCTGATAACGATATTCACAAAATTGTTTTGGCAAATGGTGTAGTCGTTTATTTGAAAGACATTAAAACCACAAAAAATAAAATTAACTTGCTTGGCGTTAAAAAAGGCGGCTTAACTAATTTACCTGATGTGCAACAAGCAAAAATGGTGAATGCCCTGCTTAATGCGGGCAATATCGGTAAATTTGAAAAATACGAAGCCCAAAAAATTACCAAACAATATAGTTATGGTTTGAGTGTTTCTGTCAATCAAATTTCTACTTCATTCAAAGGACAATCGTCCAAAGACGATTTAGAAAAAATGTTGCAGGAATTATTTGTGCGATTTACCCAACCTGTATTGTCGCAAACAGAATGGGAAATTTATCAAAAAGAAATGAAAAGCGATATTGCCAAACGCAATCAGACGGTTAATTATCGTTTTGGCAAAGAGTTTTCAGAAACTTTTTACAACCATAATAAACGAGCCTTGTCGTTAGAAATTGAAGATATAGAAAAAGCGACAATAGATAATTTACAAAAAACCGCAAACGGTTTATTTGCAAATGGTGAAAATTATGCCTTTATTTTATCAGGCGATTTGGATATAGACAAAACCAAAGAATTATTGCAAATTTATATGGCGAATTTGCCCAAAAACACTCAAAAAGACAGCATTATGGACGATAAAATGCGGTCAATTTCGGGTAAAAAAGAGTTAATTCGTGATTATGGCGACAGCGATAAAGCCGAAGTAACGCTGATTTATCGCAATAACGATTTGCAGGATTATTCGATTGAAAATCGTTATGCGTTTAATGCCATGAAAAATATTTTGCAAGAAGCGTTAATGGAAAAAATCCGCGAAGAAAACAGCAAAATCTATTCGATTTATGTGGGCGGAAGTTTCAGTCAAATACCCTTTCCCAAAGCAAGTATGGAAATTTATTTTTCTTGCAAACCCGAAGAAGTTAATGGCGTTTTAAACGATATTGATAAAATGATTGCCGAAATGAAGACAAAAGGCGTTAAAAAAGAGCGTTTGGATAATTATAAAAAAGCCAGCATAATTAGTGCAAAACGCAATGCCCAAAAATCAGAATTTTGGCTATCGACTATTGAAAATCATTTAATTAACGAAATGCCGATTTATCAAGAAAAAGAATACGAAAAACGCATTGAAAAAATCAGTATGCAGGATATACAAAAGGCTTTGTCGCAAGTGGTTGTGGGCAATCGTTTTGTTGCGGTGCTAAATCCGAAAACGGTAAAATAAACGCTTTCAGGCTACCTGAAACAGATAAAAGGCTAAAAAATGCGACAATTCAAAAACTTAATTTTACCTATTTTGTTGCTTGTGTTTGCGGTTGTGCTTGCCGTTCAATATATTTATGACGCACGCAATAAAAAGTCAAACAAACCGCCGCAATATCAAACGCCGAAATATGTTTCGCAACTGACCCCTGAGTCAGAACAACGCTTGCTTGATGAAATAGATAAAATCAGTCTGAAAACGGCGGTTAGAATTAAGGCGTTTAAAGCGTCTGATAACTTGTCGCTAACTGCGTCCAAATTTGGCGGTTTGCCTTACTGGCAACCTGAAAAGCCATATCCTACGGACGAAAAAGGCAATAAAATGATTTTGTTAGCACAAATTAACTGGGCAGAAGTGCCGCATTTGCCTGATTTTCCCGAACACGGCATATTACAGTTTTTTGTGTCGGCAGGTGAAGAACCTGTTTATCGCAATGGAATGTTTGTAGCACCTAATTCTAATTTTTTATATGGTGCGGATTTTGACAATCCATTAGCACAAAAAAACTGGCGTGCAGTTTATCACGAACAAATTGACGAAAATATCGACAAGCAAGCGGTTATGGCGTTAGACATTCCTGTTGCAAGTCGTGATTACAATTTGCCTTTTTTTCATTCATACAAACTTGATTTTGAATTGCAAGAAAATCGTTTGGGTGTGGCGTATTTTCCAGAATTTAAAAGGGTGTTGAAAATAGCGGCACAAAACGCCGAAATTAAAATGACAGATAATGATATTGAAGAGCCGTACAAAATTTTGGGTGATGAATTAAGTAATAAATTGTTTCGTCGCAATGAAGGACACTGGATAGGTGCTTATCCGTTTTTCACTCAAACCGCACCGCAGGAAGCAGAAAGTCTTAAAGATTACACCGTGTTACTGTTGCAAATTGATACGGACGAGGAAAATGGTAACGATATTATGTGGGGAGATGCAGGCGTGGGTAATTTTTTCATTACGCCTGATGACTTGAAAAAACGAGATTTTTCTCGTGTGCTTTATACTTGGGATTGTTATTAAACGCTTTCAGGCTGCCTGAAATTCATTGATAGGAACAGGAAATAACTATGAATACGCAACAGGATTTTGAATTAACACAAGCAGAAATTGCTGAATTAAAAGCGTTTTTAGGCAATAAAAATATACGACGCGGTTTTTCTGTGAGAAAACCCACTTATGGTGATTTGAATAAATTAACCGAACCTATACAAATAAAACGATATTTATCCGAAATCAATTCATTGTATTTGGATTATTGTGCTGTTCCTGTGCCGCAAAGTATTCAATATTTAAATAATTTAGAAATGTTATGGATTGTAGGCGGTAATGCTGTTTCTGAATTGCCTGAACAAATAGGACAATTAAAAAAATTACGCTTTTTACAATTAAGCAATTTAAGTAAATTAACAGGGCTACCTGAACAAATTTGTCAATTAACAGAATTAACCGATTTAATGATTGATAAATGTCCAAATTTAACTAATTTACCTGAACAACTTGGAGAATTAAGTAAATTAGAAAAATTGCGTATAGAAAATTGTTCTAATTTGAAAAATCTTCCTGAAAGTATAGGAAAATTAACTCAATTAAAAGAATTAAGTATATTGATATGTTCAAATTTAATTACGCTCCCTGAAAGTATTGGACAACTGAAACAATTAAAAAAATTAGAATTATATTCGTGTAAAAATTTATCTTTTTTACCTGAAAGTCTTGTTGAATTAAAACAATTAGAATATTTTGAGCCAAGTGCTTGCGAAAAACTAACTTTATCTGACGGCGTACAACAATTAACAATGTCATATAAACATAAAGATTTTTTAGATAAATTAGCCATTAAACAAGGAAAAAAAGAAAAGCCAGCATTAACAAAAGAACAAAAACAAGCCAAAAAAGTGTTGGCTCAAATTAAAAAAGATACGGCAATGCCCTTTGTTAAAATTAAAATTCGACAAAAGAAAAACTTACCATTAACGGCAAGCAAATTTGGCGGTGTGCCTTACTGGGATTTGAACAAGCCCTATCCCGTTGATGATAAGGGGGATAAATTATCCTTGTTGGCTCAAATTGATTTAACACAAGTGCCGCCGTTACCTGATTTTCCACAGCACGGTTTATTGCAATTTTTCATCGGATTAGATGATTTGGTTGGCTGGGATAGTGAAAATCCGATTTCGCAAAAAAGTCATCGTGTGGTTTGGCACGAAACGGTTAATCAAAATATCACTGAAAAACAAGTGCTTGCATTAAATATTCCGTTGGAAAATATGCCGTTGGGCGATACGCAATATCAATTGTCGTTCAAGTTAGGCACACAATCTATGGGGTTCGCCGATTATCGCTTTGAAGATTTGTTTAGAACAACCGCAAAAAAATTAAATCTCTCATTGAATGAAAATGACAAACTCATTGATTTGATTGATGACGATACCTACAATAAGGTGCATAACAGTACCGCAGGACATTGTATAAGTGGGTATCCATTCTTCACACAGCACGACCCACGAGAAGACGAAGCCCTTTCTCAACATAAAATCCTTTTATTACAAGTAGATAGCGAAGATGATATTATGTGGGGCGATTGTGGCGTGGGTAATTTTTTCATTACGCCTGATGACTTGAAAAAACGAGATTTTTCTCGTGTATTTTATACTTGGGATTGTTATTAGATTTGTTCAGGCTGCCTGAAAAAAGGAAATATTATGAAAAAACAACTACTTACAGCAGTGTTATGGGTTGTTGTTGCGATTATCTTGTTGTGGTTTTATCGTCATATGTCGCACAATGATAATGCAAAACCTACTTCGTTGGAAAACGAAAAAGCCGTGATGACTGCACCGATTGTTCAATACAAAGACAGACATTCGGGCTATCAAGACCCTGACGGAACAAAAATGCAGGCATTTTTGCAATGTTGGAAACAACAAACTATTGAGTGGGCAACAGAGCAGAAAATGCAACAAAAAATGGCAACAGTGCAAGGGCGTTATCAAGACAAAAATGCGGAAAATTTGCCGCCGTCTGTCGTTCATTTTTGGCAGGCGGCAAATCAACTTGACTGGTTCAGTATTTACGATATAAAAGAAGAAAAGCCCAGATTTTTTGCACCGTCCGAAATAAAGTATCTTAAAGAAATTATGCCCGAAGATTATCAAATATTAAAAGAAACAAGATCGGTTGCGACTGTCGATAGATATTATATTTATAATTCAGACCAGTGGGCGATTAGTGCTGCCGATATTGATGATTATGTGGTGTATGGCACGGAAGGACACGGCGTTTTTTATGGAGAAATTCGTAATGAGCAATCTCTTGACGGAGAATATCAATTTATTTTTTGGTCTCCTGGTAATCAATTAAGTATTCGATTTAAATCGTTTGCTCATTTGTTGGCTAATTTTTATCTTGAAGAATATCAATTAGTTAATAAAAAAGATACTTCATTTGGGCATATTTATTACTTTAAAGATGATTACAATAAAACTTGTGTCCCACTGCTTTTTGATGCCGATGAAATTGCTACTTGGAAATTTTAGCAATAATATTATTGTTTGATAATTTTTCAGGCAGCCTGAAACAAAAAGGAATAAACAATGAAAATTGCAATATATCAAATGGATAGCACCGCAGGTGCGTTTGAAGCAAATGCGGATAAAATGATTAACGCCGCCATCAAAGCCCAAGAACAAGGGGCAGAAATGTTGATTACGCCTGCGTTTTCTTTGACTGGCACAGATTTGCAACAGTTGTTGCATTATAAAAAATTAGATAAGCATATTCGTTTGCAAATGGAAAAGTTAAAACAAGTCAAAGGGATAAGCATTATTTTTGGTGTGATTGAACGGGAAAAAAATCAATTTTTGCACCGTATTATCGGCATGCAAAACGGCAAAACGCATTTGATTTTGCAAAAAGAATATAATGAAAAATCAGCGTGTTATATTGAATTAGTGGGTAAAAATAAGAAAAACCCGTTGATTTATTTCGATAATTCACCCTTTTCTTTAACGCATTACAAAAAAACGCAGGACAAATTGCAAAAATTAGCCAAAAAACGCCCCGTGTTGTGCGTGCGAGCAGCGGGCGGACAAGACGCTTGCGTTTTTGACGGCTCATCTTTTGCCCTAAATGTACGCGGTGAATTGAGTTTTCAGGCAGCCTTTAATCAAGAATGTTTAGAATATTTGGATTTTGAAGATAATATTTTTTCAGGCAGCCTGAATACGCGTCCTGATACAGAAGAAGAATTGTTATATAACATTGCCGTGCAGGGCTTAAAAAATTATATCAGCAAAAATGGTTTCCAAAAAATTTGTTTGGGCTTGTCGGGCGGCTTGGATTCCGCTTTGGTACTGGCTATGGCAGTAGATGCAGTGGGTGCGGAAAATTGCGAAGTGTTGCTTATGCCCAGTATTTATACGGCAGAAATCAGCAATACAGCGGCAGAAAAAATGGCACAGAATTTAGGCGTGCGATATGAAAGCGTGCCGATTTGGGCGATTTATCAATCGTTTAAAACCGCACTGGCTCACCGCTTTGACGGGCTGCCTGATGATATTACCGAAGAAAATTTGCAGGCACGCATTCGTGGCACGCTTTTAATGGCTTTGTCGAATAAAACGGGGGCGTTGTTGCTTTCCACAGGCAATAAGTCCGAAGTGGCAATGGGGTATGCCACGCTGTATGGTGATATGAATGGCGGTTTTGCTCCGATTAAGGATTTATATAAAACACAGGTGTTTGCGATTTCTCGTTGGTTAAATATCTATAAAAATCAAGAGATTATTCCGCAGGAGATTATCGACAGAAAACCGTCTGCCGAATTGCGTCCGAATCAAACCGACCAAGATAGCCTGCCTGAATACGCCGTGTTAGACGAAATGTTATATAACATTTTAGAAAACAATGCCACGCCCAAAGATTTAATCAAACAAGGATTTGATGAAAATGAAGTGCGACAAACTTTCCGCCGCTTATACGCCGCCGAATACAAACGCCGACAAGGGGCAATCGGCACAAAATTAAGCAACAGTGCGTTTGGTATTGACTGGACTATTCCCTTAACGCACAAATTTAAGCCTGAATAAAGATAGTTTTTGAATAATGCAAAGCGTTTCAGGCTGCCTGAACACATACAGGAGAACTTAAAAATGAATATTAAATCCACACTTTTAGCACTGTCGTTGTGCATTTCATCAACTGCCTTTGCGGACGGCATTGCGGCGGTTAAAAACTTTAACGAAAACATTAAAAGTTTTGCAGGCGATTTTAGCCAAACCATAAAAAATGCAAAAAAAACAACCACTTCGCAAGGAACATTTGCTGTTTTGCGACCTGGTTTTTTTAAATGGACATACCACAAACCCGATGAGCAACTGATTGTGGGCGATGGCAACAGCGTGTGGCTATACGACAAAGAACTCGCCCAAGTTACGCAACGCAAGCAACAAGCCGTTTTGGGTTCATCGCCTGCTGCTATTTTGTCGGATAAAGCCGCTTTGGACAGCAATTTCACCCTAAAAAATGACGGCGAAAAAGACGGTTTATCGTTTGTGATTGCAACCCCCAAAACGCCCGACAGTGAATACAAACAAATCCGCTTGGGCTTTTCTGATAACAACACGCTCAAAGAAATGCAGTTGCAAGACAGTTTCGGCAACCAAACGCATATTGTGTTTCGCAATGTGAAAAACAACCCAGATTTGCCCAAAAAAGATTTTCAATTCACCCCGCCTGACGGCGTTGATGTGGTGCGTGAAGATGAATAAAAACAAACCGCTGTTAATCAGCGGTTTTTTTGCGTTTCAGGCAGCCTGAAAGGTTTATAATGTCCTATTTCATTCACCCAAGAGCCGCATAATGGATATTCTTATCAACAACGAACCGCACAATTTGTCAGTGCAAACTATGGCGGATTTAATTACCCAAATTCAACCCGAAGTCCCGTTTGCTGTGGCGGTAAATACTGTTTTTGTGCCGAAATCGGCTTATGAAAATACCACGCTCAAAGACGGCGATAAAGTGGAAATTGTGCGTCCTGTGGCAGGGGGTTGAAGTTTTTGGCAATCTGAAAAGAAAGAAACACTATGAAATTTGATGATTTTGACGCACAAATGCGTATTTACGAACAATCCATAGATCAATTTATTTTGCCTGATTTATACTTGGTTGCTCGCTTGAAAGGACGTTCTTTTACCAAACTTACCAAAGAAATATGTCAATTTGAACGCCCATTTGACCTGAAATTTCATCATCTAATGACCAATACCACTAGTGCCTTAATGGAAGTTGGTTTTAATATTATTTATGGTTATACAGAAAATGATGAAATTTTTCTATTATTTCACCCAGAAGACCGCACATTCAATCTTAAAGTGCAGAAAATTAACTCCATTTTAGCTGGTGAAGCATCTGCTTATTTTTCGCTTGAATTGGGTAAAAAAGTCGCATTTGATTGTAGAGTAGTGCCATTACCCAATATCAATCGAGTTGCTGATTATTTTTTGTGGCGACAAGCAAACACAGATAGCAACGCTTTGAATGCCTATTGTGATTGGGTATTGTGTGATACTGGTCAGCAATCACAGCAGTTTCTTGTGGGCACAGACATTTCGTTTAAAGTTAGATTTCTGTTAAATCATGGCATTGATTTCAGAGAATTGCCACACTGGCAAAGATTTGGTTCGGGTGTTTATTTTCAACAAACAAATCATCAAGGTTTTAATCCTTTAACAGAGCAAGAAACCACTACACAACGGCGAAAATTAGTTATTGATGAACAACTTCCTGTGGGTGATTATTATCGTCAATTTATTCAGCGTTTTTTTCAGGCTGCCTGAACAATATTAGGAGCAAAATATGCGTTTGATTTTGTTTTGTTTATTGTCCTTGCTTATTGTGCCTGTGTTTGCCGAAACGCCGTCTTTGGTTTTAGCCCAAGAGTATCGCAATCAAAACATTATCGGCTGGGCGATGAGTGAAAAATTAGACGGCGTGCGTGGTTACTGGGACGGCAAGGCTTTGTATAGTCGGCAAGGCAATCGTTTTAATCCGCCTGAAAACTGGGCGAAAAACTTTCCGCCGTTTGCGTTAGACGGCGAATTGTATAGCCAAAGGGGCAAGTTTGAACAAATTTCTGCCACAGTGCGTGCGAATAACGGCGACTGGGGCGATATTCAACTTTTTGTATTTGATGTGCCAAATGCAGAAGGCGATTTATGGCAACGCCTAAAAACTGCCCAAGAGTGGAAAAATAGGCACCCTGAAAGCCGTTTTCAAGTGATTGAGCAACACAGCGTTCAATCCGAAAAACAGGCAAAAGACTTTTTTAATCAAATTGTTAAAGCGGGCGGCGAAGGGGTGATTTTTCGCAATCCGAGTCTTCCCTATCAAGCAGGCAGAAGTGTGGGTTTTTTAAAATGGAAACCGCAATTTGACGATGAATGCACGGTTATCCAACACCTCGCAGGCAAAGGCAAGCACACAGGCAAAATGGGAGCGGTGCTGTGCGAAAACCAACACGGACAATTTCGCATAGGCACAGGCTTTACCGAAGATGACCGCCAAAATCCGCCGCCTGTGGGTTCAACGATTACTTATCGCTATCGTGGCTTGACAAATAAAGGCAAACCAAAGTTTGCTTCGTATTTACGGCAGTATCGGGAATAGGTTTCAGGCTGCCTGAAAGCTTTAATGCAGTGCCGTTAGAACGCCTAACGGCGTTTGTTTTGGATTGCCACGCCGTGCTTTCCGCACGGCTCGCAATGACACACAGGGTTAAATTTAGGTTTCAGGCTGCCTGAAAGGTTTTTTCTTCCTGTGTCATTGCGAGATTTTGCGTAGCAAAATCGTGGCAATCCAGTTAATGACGCCAGTCATTAACACAAAGCCGTAAGGCTTTGCAACGGCAACGCAAAAACAATTTCAGGTTGCCTGAAAGGCTTAATGCAACGCACCTAAAACGCCTACGGCGTTTGTTTTGCCTAACGGCAAAACTGGATTGCCACGACAGGACTTCGTCCTGTCTCGCAATGACACACAGGGTTAAATTTAGGTTTCAGGCAGCCTGAAATCAAGCGTATTGATTATTCATACCCCCAGAAGTATAATCAAAAGAGTAAATAAACAGGTTGTCAAAATGGCAAGCAGTAGAGATATTATTAAAATCATACAAGCCGATGGTTGGTTTGAAATTAAATCTAATTCAGGCAGCCACAGGCAATTCAAACACCCCATTAAAAAAGGGCGTGTTACCGTGCCACACCCTAAAAAGGATATTCCCAAGCCGACTTTTGACAGCATTATGAAACAAGCAGGATTAGGAGATTAAAATGTTGTATCCGATTGCCGTTTTTAAAGGTGATGAAAAAACCGCACACGCCATTATTTTTCCTGATATAGAAAATGGAGCGACTTGTTGCGATGAATTATCCGATATGCTCACAATGGCAAATGAATTTATAGACCTACATTTTAGCGGATTAGCCGAAGACGGTGAAAAAATTCCTTTACCGCAAAATTTTGATAAACACTTAAATAATCCTAAATATCAAGGCTGTATGTGGGCTTGGGTTGATGTTGATTTGTCTAAATACGATATTAAAACCCATAAAATCAATGTTACTTTACCGCAATTTTTAATCACCAAAATTGATGAGAAAGTAGCGGCACACAAAGCGTTATACAAAAGCCGTAGCAATTATTTAACTCAATTAGCCATCAATGATTTAAGGTGATTTACTTTCAGGCAGCCTGAATGGTTTAATGCAATGCCGTTAGAACGCCTAACGGCGTTTGTTTTGCCTGTCGGCAAAACTGGATTGCCACGACAGGACTTCGTCCTGTCTCGCAATGACACACAGGCTTAAATTTAGGTTTCAGGCAGCCCATATCGTCATTGCGAGCCGTGATGAAAGCACGGCGTGGTGATTGCTACGAGTGCTACGCACACACGCTGCGACATATCCGTAAGCAATAAATTGCTAACGGCTATTTGTCGTCTTCTAAAATTATTTTAAACGAGAGAAAAGCGAGTTTAAAAACTGTTTCAGGGTAGCCTATCAAATACAACGACAACGCAAAAAGCCTTTCAGGCTGCCTGAAATTATTTTAGATATTTATCTAAAATGCGATTGTATTCGTTTTTGAGTGTTGCAATTTGTTGTTCGTTGTGTTGTATGGTCTGTTGCAAGCGTTCAAATTCGGCGATGATTTTTTGTTGTGTTTCGATTGTAGGCAACGGAATTTGATAATTCATAATATGCTCTTTATTGCCTCTTGGCATTTTCATACCTTTAACATTTTGCATTGAATAATCAAAAAAATCATCTCTTCTTAAACAACAGAAAAGATATTTTGATAAACAATCTGCATTCTCTTTTGTACGCACAACCAAAATATCAGCAGAACAACAACCTGTTTGATTTGAAAACCATATTTTTCTCAAATATGGACGAATATTTGAAATTAAAATATCATTTTCTTTATACAAAATGGCACTTTCTATATTAGGTATTCCGTCATATTTTGTAATTCCTACATATTTTTGTAACATATTATCGGTAGTAATATAATTTTCAGGTAGCGTATCTTGATAAGCAATACGCTCCGTTGTATATTCAGCAATCAATTTAATCGGTTTTAATGGTGCATTAACTCCATTTATTAACTGTTGCGATTGTTGTTGTAATTCTTCGATTTCATTATTAAGCGTTTGGATTTGATTATCCACGCTTTCACATTCAGCAACAATTTGTTGCTGAATTTCTAATGGCGGTAGGGGGATTTTTATGTTGTTGATTGCGGTTTTTGATATGTTTTTTATACCTATTCCTGTAAATTCATCGTTCAAAATTTTTAAATTTGAACTCAAAAAATAATACACAAATTTTAGTAAAGAATTATCTTTTTGCGTAAAAATATAAGTATGGTCTGAACTTGAAAATTGACCATTATGATAATGTACATTAGCAGTTCCGCCATCACCGATAATTAAGGCTTCACAATTAAAATCAGCAATATCACATTTATAAATCTCTTGTGATGATTTATAAAAAACAATTTCACCAGAAATATTTTCAAAAGACGCTGGACGCTTTCCTTTTCCATTGTCGGACAAAATATTTTCTAATTTAGTTAATGAATATTTACTTTTGATTTGTATTTTATCTTGTATTGCTGTTCTAATAGATAAATCAAAATCTACTTTTGAAAAATCTATCATATTGATTAAATCAATTTGTTTTGCATATTGTTGCAATTCGGTTGGAATAGATAAATATTCGTTATTTTGAAAATGAACAAGTACGCTATCATCAATATCTTTATGATTTAAGTGGTGAATAAACTGCTGTAATAAATAAAAATTTAATCTATTATTGTCAAATTTGTTGTATTGATTAAATAAAACAGTATCCGATAATGATTGTAGTCCCTCTTTTCCTTTTGATTTACTCCATTCATATCCTAAAAATTCTTTTTCTTCTTTATTACCTATTGGAGATTTAATGATAATCGGATTAGATTGTTGGGCATAACAAAAGTATAAGAATTTTTCACATTCTTTATTGCGAATAAAATTGTTTATATCAATACTTGGAATAAAAGCATTATTTAATTTGTATTTATCTGCTTTTTCATTGTATTTTTCTAATTCTTTTTGATATATATTTTTATTATAATATTTACAATATTCTTGAAAATTTTCATTATCAAACAATGGTGAATTTTTTTCTAATGTTAATTCTAATAATTTAATAAATTCGGCTTGTTCAAAACAACGAAATTGACAATATTTTTTAATCATTTCATCGAAAAAAGTATAATATTTTGCTTTATCGTATTGATTGCGTAAAATTAAATTGTAAATATCTAAATAAACATCATTGATATGCGTGATTTTATCGTTTTGAACAGGTTTTCTAATGGCAAAAATAATACAGGTACTTGCATTTGTTTTGTAAAAAGCATTTTTTGATAATTTACAAATACCTATAATATAAAAATCACGAATTAAAATTTTTCTTGTTTCAATATACAATCCATCGATATTTTGTAAAAAAGAAGACGGTAATACAATGGCTAATACGCCATTTTCTTGTAATGCTTGGCTTGTTTTTTCTACAAAAAAACATTCAATAGAGTTATTTGTTTCAAGATTAATTTTATCATTAAATAATGTAAATTTTTTCCTATCTTTTTCATCTAAAACTTCTAAAAATCCTGTAACTGAATAGGGGGGATTAGAAATAATGACATTAACCGAATGGTTTTTAATTTCATCTTGACTTAATGCGTTGGCAGCTTTAATTACACAATGGTTTTGGTCAATTTCATTCATAAATGTGGCAATAGTGGAAATTTTGGCTAATCGGGTATCTTTTTCCACGCCTAAAAATTCACTATTTGAACCTTTATTGCGATTAAAAAATTGCGTTAAAAAATGCCCTGCACCACAAGCAAAGTCTAATACTTTATTGTTTTTAAAAACAGGCAAAGAATAGATAATAAAATCCACTAATGGCGTAGGTGTAAAATACTGTCCCTCTTGTTGTGGTAAATCGTGAATATAAGTTTCAAAAAAATCACCTAAAATATTTGCGTTTTCATTTTGAGTAAATTTGACTTTTTCTAATGAACGAACAACTGATAATAGAATTTCAAAGTTTTCGTTAAACAATTCCTTATTATAAACCTCAATAAAATTAAAATCTCCATTTTGAAAATATTTTAAATCATTAAAAATATGTTCTATTTTATCTTGAATTTTAAGTCCTTCGGTTAAATATTCACCAAATGCTTGGTCAATTTCTTTTTTAGAATAATAGGTAATTTCTTTTTTCAAATAGTTTTTCATTCCGATTTGATATAGTTTTTGCAATCTATCAACCAAATCAAAAGGCGTGTCGGCTGTATATCCTTTCCAAGTAAAAGATAAACCGTTTGGATTTTCTAATTCATCAGTTACTTTACATAAGAATAAATTCATCAATTTATTTAAAGCAAGCCCCCTATCACCTACGGAATTAGCACGCAAAATGGTTGCCCATTCGTGGCGTTGTTTTTGAGAATATGCGTTATCAATAGTTTTAAGTGTATTAATTGTAGGTTTCAGGTAGCCTACTTGATAACAAGCAATTTCATCTTCAAAAATACCTGTATCAGAAAAATCGCTTTTATAAATATCTTTCCAAACAGAAAAAATATCATCTTGATTTTTAGCGGTTTCATAACTTTTTGTAAAGTTATTTTCTTTGAGATATTTTTTATTATCTTTTAATTTAATGATTTTGTTTTCGTATATTACTTTTCCATCAATAAAATCAGAAGTATAAAGGGCAATAAATTTAATTGTTCTATCTTGTTGATAATAGGCGAATAATTGTCCGCCTAAATTTTGCATTTTATTCCATTCGCTTAAAAACTTAGAACTTGTTTTTCCTTTTTCAGGTGCTGTTTTACATTCAATTACAAAATAAGGGTTTCCTTTATTATCACACACTTGAATGTCTTTATGTGCTAATGGACTTGATCCTACACCTGTTTGGTATGGTTTTTCTAAATAAATGTGTTCAGGTTTATAACCTTTCTCTAATAGACGATTAACACATTCTAAAACTACAAAATTCTCATTTTGATGAAAGTCAGTAATGGTTGTTCTACCGATAGTAATTTCGTCAGGATATTTGATTTCTGGTTTTTCAATATTTACTATTATTTCAACTGTTTTTGCGGGAAAATCAAAAGTTTTACTGTACTCCCCCCGCGCAGGAGTGGTTTTGAATCCGAGAGCAGTTAAGACTTGTGCAAGGTTGTCAGTGGTAATCATTACAGTAATTTTCCTATGATAAAAACGAGTTGTTTCAGGCTGCCTGAAAGGTTCTCGAAGCATTATCAGAATTTATCTGTCAATCCGCAGGATTGACGAAACAACTGCTCACTGATTTGAACACTGGTAATTGTGGCGGTATTGTCTTCGCATATAAAACGCACGGTGTAGCCTGCTATATCGAATACAAATTCTTTTGGCAATGTGTGCTGGTGTGCGGGGCGGGGGTCTTGGGCTATGGTTTGTTCGATTAGGGTTTTGATGTGTTCAGGCAGCCTGAAATCTTTTGCCCACAGCACATTTAACACGCTGCGGCGGTTTTCGGTAAAGCCGCCCTTTGCCAACGGCTTGCTTTCGATATGCGGCAGATAGGGCTTGATGTCTAAAACGGGCGTGCCGTCTAAAAAATCCACGCCTGAAATGTGAATTTTAATTTGCTTGTCATACTCGATTTTGTCGATTTTCACCAGAGATAAACCGATGGCATTGGGTCGATGCGGCGAACGCGTGGCAAATACGCCCTGCTTGATTTTGCCGCCCAAACGGGGCGGCCGCACCAACTCGCTAAAACCCTCGTCTATGGTTTGGTGAAAAATAAATTGCACCCACAGATAATCAAAACCGTCCAAGCCTCGAATGGCGTTTGTGCTAAATTTTGGGTTAAGTTCAATCACGCCGTATGCCGCAGGCACAAGCGTGCTTTGGCGTGCTATGCCAAACTTCTGCGGATACGGCGTGCGAATTGTGGCAATCGGGGTGAAGGTGTAGGCGTTCATGGTTTGTGGGTGATTTTTTTGATAAGAAAATAAGCCAAAACGGTGAGTGCGGTAAAAATAATCAAGAGTAAGGCGAAAATAATAACAGAATTTTCTATGTCAAATCCGAGTAAATTAAATATATAGGCGGCTAAAAAGGTAACGCCAAGCACAACGCCGAACATGATTAAACCGCCTAATGTTTCAATCATAAAATTGATGAATAGGCTGTTGTCTATCCATTTTTTGAATTTGTCTAAATAGCGTCATGGTTGCCTACTCTCTTTCAGGCAGCCTGAAATCTAAAAAATGTTACAATACAGTTGCTTGACAAGCAACTGCTCCTGCATTTTTGATTATCCATTGATTGAATATGTTGAATTATATTGGTAAATTGCAACGCCGTTTGTATAAAACAAAATATTATGCGTCTCGTGCCTATTTAAGTTTATTGCCGTTTTCGCTGATTAAACGTAATTTGGCAGATGTGTTGGCGGAATATCGTAGGCTGCCTGAAAATGAACAGCACGCCATTGCCCGCAAAGTGGCGTATTACAATCAATTAAATGGCTCGCAAAAAATTGCGGGCGATTTGGGTTTTGTGGGGGCGTTTCAAAATAATCACAATTCGGCATATTTTTATGACCTTGCACAATACTTGCGGTATTTTCCTGAACAAACGCCGTTTGCTTATATTTTTGGCGATGTAACGCATATTCCCGAACAGCCGTCCATTGTGAAAAGTCGTCCGATTGCGGACAATAATCACAATTCGGTGTTGTTAAAATTGGACAGTGTGCGGCATTTTTATACTGTTGCCGACCCTTTTCTTTACGCGGATAAAAAGGATTTAATGGTGTGGCGGGGGGCGGCTCATCAGCCGCACCGTATGGCGTTTTTGCAGCAATTTTATGCACACCCTTTGTGCGATGTGAAGTGCGTACATAAAAAATCAGCCAATCAGCCGTATTTTGGCAAGTTTATGAGCATTCGTGAGCAGTTGCGGCATAAATTTGTATTAAGTATGGAAGGCAACGATGTGGCAACCAATACCAAATGGATTATGGCAAGCCGCTCGCTTGCGGTGATGACCACGCCTAAATTTGAAACTTGGCTCATGGAAGGCTTGTTGCAACCCGATGTGCATTTTGTGCATGTGGAAGACGATTATGCTAATTTAGATGAAAAGTTGGCGTTTTATTTAGCACACCCACAGGCGGCAGAAAAAATCATTCATAATGCCAATCAGTGGATAAGCCAGTTTTTCAACCGCAAACAGGAGTTGATTACGGCGGTATTGGTGTTGCAGAAGTATTTTGAATGTACGGAAAGATAGTTGCTTGTTTCAGGCTGCCTGAAAACTATTCTGCCGAAAAAACATACCAGTCTTGTATTTCTTCTTTTAAAACGCTGTCCATTTGGGCAATGGGAATAGCGTCAGGCACGGAATAATCTTCATCGTCAAGTGCTTGATGGCGAAAATATTGCAGTATATCGGCAAGGCTGTCATATTCGCATTCAAATTCATCAATCCAGTCGAAAGGATAGGCTTTTCTAATGGTTTTTACTGCCATTAAACCGCCAAAGAGTTGTGCAAATTTAGGCAACCACGCACGCAATAAATACTTTTGACAGGCTCGGCACAGTGGGCTGTCATAAAAATTAGAGCGAAATTTGATATTGAATGTTGTGTGTGGTATGTGAATTACAAAATTAAAAAATGATTTGTATATTGTGAAACAATACCAAAAATCTTGAAAATTTGAGTCAAACGATAAGCCAAATCCGTCCGCATCTCTAAATGCGGACAATCGCTCTTCATACGATAACAAAGGCTTACTCCAAACAGCAGTAGCGATTTCTTTCGCACAGTATTTTTCGTCAAAAATATGCGAGCGATAAAAATCTTCAAAGCGAACAATGTTGTCTTCGCTTAAATTATGGTTGCATACAATGTCTAATAATACACTCATCGGATTTATTCCTTTTCAGGCTGCCTGAAACTTTATTTCTTCCGTGTTTTGCCCATAATCACGCAATTTGGCAATGCGTCAAAAATAGCGTTACTGATTTTTAATTTGGGGCAGTAGCGTAAATCTAATGTTTTAAGATTTTTTAATTGTGCGATACTGCTTTCTGGCAGACTTTTTAGGTGTTCGCACTCTGATAAATCCAAAGTTTTTAAGTTGTGTAAATGGCTAATTGTTTCAGGCAGCCTGGTGAATGAAGTGTTGGAATGATAGCGTGCGTCCTTGATTTCTAATGTGCTGATATTCGGCATCAGCCGTGCAATGTCGTCAATAATCGACAGGTGTTTGTCGTCAATGGTGATGATTAAATGCCAAATAAACGACAGGTTTTTAATGCTTTCAGGCAGCGTTTTTAAGCCCATCGGCAGTCGCCATTTGCTTTTGAGTTTGTGTAAATTGCCGATATTGTTGGGCAGTGCCACAAAGTCGCAACCGTCCAATTCTAACGCTTGCAAACTATTGCCTAATTCGCCAATTGTTTCAGGCAGCCTGATTAGGTTTTCGCAACCGTCTAATACCAAGGCACGCAGGTTTTTTAATTGCCCAATTTCATCAGGCAAGGCAATTAAATGGCGGCAATGCGATAAGTCTAAATGCTGTAAATGTGTTAATTGCCCGATTTCTGGGGGCAGTTCAACAAAATGCGAACCGCTTAAATTCAAGAGTTCTAATTTGCGTAACTTGCCGATATATTTAGGAAATATGGGGATATTTTTCACATTCGTTAAAACCAACGCCCCCAAATTGTGTAATTGAAAAATTTGTTCAGGAATATTTTGCAGGCGGAAGCAAGCAAAAATATTGAGTATTTCTAATTGCGTTAATTGCCCGATTGCGTCTGGCAGTGTGGTAAGTTGCGTGCATTGAAATAGGGTGAGATTTTTAATATGGCGTAATTGTCCGACATTTTCAGGCAGCGTCATCAGTTGCTCGCAGTTTGAAAGTGTCAAAGTTTCAAGATGAGTAAGCGTTTGAATTTTTGTAAATAAAGCCGCCATATCCACAGCAGGCGAATTGCCCACAGATAAGCGTTGCAAGGCAGCAAGTTGCGATATGCTGTCTGGAAAATGAATTAAATTTGGGCAACGGCTGATACTTAATTCGCACAAGTTATCAAGGTCGCCAAGCCTTTCAGGTAGCGTGCTTATATTGCAGGACGCAATACTCAATCGCATTAAATTGCGTAATTTACATAGGCTTTCAGGCAGCCTATCGCATTCTAAACTATATAAAGAAAGTTCTTGTAAATTCAATAAATAATGGTTTATTTCGTCATCGCTTTTGTCGTGTAATTCGTCAGACAAAAGCGTTTTCCATTCAGCCACTTCTTCTGCCGATAAGTTTTTTAACTGCGATACAGTAATTTTGGCTTGGCGTTTTTGCTGTTGTTCTTCAATATAATCCGTATGTATGCCGCTGGCATAAATATTTAAATTGTCTAAATGCGGCAGTGCTTGCACGCTTTCAGGCAGCCGTGTTAATTGTTTGCAATAACTTAAATCTAATTGATTTAAGTTGTACAACTGCCCCATACTTTCTGGCAGACTTTTTAAGCGGCGGCAGTTGGAAATAACCAATTTTCGCAAATTGCGTAACTGACCGATTTCATCAGGCAAAGCCGTGATTTGTTTGCAATCAATAATGGTGAGTTCTTCTAAATTAACTAACTCGCCAATGCTGCTCGGCAAATGAGTGAGTTTTTTACTGCTTAACCCGCAGATTTCTAATTGCGTGAGTTTGCCGATTGTTTCAGGCAGTTCGCTAATGTAGTCGGCAATAATATTCAACAAGGATAATTGCGACAAGTTGCCAATTTCATCAGGCACGGCACTGATGCCTGTTTCAATTATTTCCAATTCTTTTAATTGTGGCAAATTGCCGATTTCTTTGGGCAAGGTTGTCAGTTTAGGGCAGTTTTCAATCAATAATGCTTGTAACTGTGGCAATTTGCCGATTTCGGCAGGCAAGGCGGTTAAATTAGGACAATCGTAAATAAACAAACCTTTTAATTGTGTTAATTCGCCCAACGCTTGGGGCAGCGTCTGCAAATTTTCATATTCGCGAATGGTTAAAACTTCTAATTGCGTTAATTGTGCAATACTTTCAGGCAGCCTATTCACTGCGGCACGCTTTTGAATTTCCAACACACCCTGACTGTTGCGTTTTTCTAACCACGCCACAATTTCTTCGTCAGGTTTTTTCTGCAATGTTTTCGGTGCAATTTCACGCCATGCTTGAATATCGTCTTTTGAAAAAATCATTTTTACACGACCACTTTGTGTTTATCAACAATCTATCACATTTTCAGGCTGCCTGAAAAAGTTACCATCATTGCGAGCATAGCCGCAAGGCTATGTGTAGCAATATTCTGACTACTACGATAGGCAATGCAAAAGTCATTCAGGAAACATAGAAAGCAAAGTTTTAAGCGACATTCTATCAAAAACTCTCACAACACCGTTGCGTAGTTGTTTTATGCTTTCAGGCACTACTATACTGTTTTGGCTATCATCAAAATCCAATGTATTTAAATTTTGTAATTGACCAATACTTTCAGGCAGCATAGTAAGATTTTTGCAACTTCTTAAATCTAATCTTAACAAATTTTGTAATTGACCAATACTTTCAGGCAGCATAGTAAGATTTTTGCAACTTCTTAAATCTAATCTTAACAAATTTTGTAACTGTCCTATGCTTTCAGGTAGCACAGTAAGTTTATAGCAACGCTGCAAACTTAATTCCCACAAATTACTTAACTGACCAATTGTTTCAGGTAGTGTAGTCAGACTTTTGCACCAATCTAAATTTAATCTTTGTAAATTTTGTAACTGTCCAATGCTTTCAGGTAGTGTAGTGATTTTGCAATAAGATAAATCTAATTCTTGCAAATTGTGCAACTGCCCTATGCTTTCAGGTAGTGTGGTAATTTTGCAACTGCTTAAATTCAATTCTTGCAAATTGTGCAACTGCCCAATACTTTCTGGTAGCACAGAAATATTGCAACCGTACAAATCTAACTTTTGTAAATTTTGCAAATGTCCAATACCGTCAGGCAGTGCGGTGATTTTGCAATGATATAAATTTAATTCTTGTAAATTGCGTAATGTTCCAATGCTTTCAGGGAGCGTAGTCAGATTTTCACAGCCCCTTAAATCTAATCTTTGTAAATTTTGTAGTCGCCCAATACATTCAGGCAGCATAGTGATATTTTTGTTACACCACAAAATCAATGTGTGCAGATTTTGTAATGTGCCAATATTTTTCAGTGGTGTTGTTAAATTTTCGCAATCTTTTAAATACAATGTTTGCAAATTTTGCAATGCTCCAATGCTTTCAGGTAGCATAGACAAATTTTTGCAATAACTGAAATCTAATCTTTGCAGATTTTTTAACTGCCCAATACTTTCAGGTAGCGTAGTGAGTTTTTTGCAATTTTTTATATATAATGTTTGCAGATTTTGCAACTGTCCAATGCTTTCAGGCAGCGTAGTCAGAATTTCACAAAGGCTGACAACTAATGTTTGCAAATTTTTCAATCTGCCAATGCTTTCAGGGAGCGTAATCAGACTACATTCGCCCAAAATTAATGTATGCAAATTTTGCAATGCCCCAATGCTTTCAGGCAACTTTGTCTGCGAACGCCTTTGAATGTGCAATGTTCCTTGTTGATTACACCTTTCAATCCACGCCACAATTTCTTCATCAGGTTTGTTCCGCAATGTTTTCGGTGCAATTTCACGCCATGCTTGAATATCGTCTTTTGAAAAAATCATTTTTACACGACCACTTTGTGTTTATCAACAATCTATCACATTTTCAGGCTGCCTGAAAATCAATCTTCCCATTTAAAACTGCCCACACACAAAGCAAATGCTTGGTGTATTTTTGCGATTAAGTCATCATCGTGCAATGACGCATAAAGCGACAAATCATTTAAATGGGTAAAGCCTGCGTTTTTTTCGTATTGTGTGGGCAGAAGTTGAATATCGCCGTCTTCGTTTGCGTTAATCAGCAACAATTTGCTGTGTTCGTCTAATTTTTTGTAACTTGGAAAACCGCAAAATTGTGCGATATTTTTACACAATATTTTGGGGTCAATTTCTGACGGTGTTATCAATTTTTTAGAATACAGCAATTTTTTCACGCAATCGACAAGGCATAAATCAACCGCTTCACAAGATAGTCGCACCATTCGCAATGACCCCCAGTCGGCAAAAGAATTAGGGTCAATAACATTGTAACTTTGAACCATTATTTCGCCTGATAGCAATAAATGCACATTGCATGAATATTGATATTTTATTTTTCTTGGCGTTTCAGGCTGCCTGAAAAGGTTTTTTAATATGCCCATTTTACATTTCTCGCTTGCGGTTAAAAATAGTAAAATACGCCATATTTTAACCCATTTCACGCTTATGAAAATTCTATTAGTGCGTATGTCGAGTATGGGCGATTTGGTGCATACCCTGCCTGCGATTGAAGATTTGTCCCTTGCTCGAGATGATATTGAACTGCACTGGCTGTGCGAACAGTCGTTTGCGGATATTGCTCGTCTGCACCCGTTTGTGAAGCATATTCATACCTTGCAATGGCGAGCGTGGCGAAAAAAAATTGTTTCACGTGAAACATTAACCGCCATAGGCAGTCTGAAAAAGGCGTTATCATCACAACGCTTTGATTTTGTTTTAGATTCGCAAGGGTTAATCAAAAGTGTGGCGTTTGCCAAGTTTGCTCATAGTCCGATTTATGGTTTGGATAAACACTCCGCACGCGAACCCTTTGCCAGCCATTTTTACAGCCAAAAGTTTTTTGTTGAACGACACCGCAATGCGGTGTGGCGAAACCGCAAATTGTTTTCGCAAGTGTTTGGTTATGCGTTTGATGAAAACAAGGTTGTGTTTGGTGCAAGGCTGCCTGAAAGCGATTTATTGCCTGATTTTAACGCACAACAGCAATATCACATTGCACTGACGGCAAGCAGTGCGGATAAAAAATTGTGGGCAGAAGAAAACTGGCGAACGCTGTTTATGTTAATGCACCAAAAAGACGGCTTGCCGATTTTATTGCCGTTTGGCAATGACACAGAACAAGCCCGAGCAGAACGCATTGCACACGGCTTGCCGTTTGTGTCGCTGTGCGACAAAATGTCTTTGCTCAAAGCGGCGGCAGTGTTGGCGAATGCACAATCCATTATCGGCGTGGATACAGGCTTGCTGCATTTGGCAAACGCATTCAATCGCCCCACAATCGGCATATACACTGCCACCGACCCAGCCAAAACAGGGGTCATCGAAAGTGGTAACGCCAAAAATATCGGCAATATCGGCACAATACCCAGCACAGAAGAAGTTTTTCAGGCGTGGCTTGGGGTTCAGGCTGCCTGAAACCCTTTATTAGGAGCATTGATAATGACCAAGAGCGAAAAACTTCTTTTTTCTGCTGCCAAAAATGGCGATATAAAAACCGTGCAAACCCTAATCAAGCAAGGGGTGAATGTGAATGCGACCACGCCAAACAAATGGACGGCGTTAATGCTTGCCGCCTTGCACGGACAAACGGAAACCGTGCGTTGTTTGTTAGGTCATCGCACAAAGGGTCATCGTGCAAAGCGTCAAGCGGCAAATCCATATGTTACGCTTAAAGACAGCGCAATGGACGCTTTTCTTTTTGCGGTGCGTTCGGGCAATGCGGATACGGTGTGCTTGTTGTTAGACAAGGTTTCGATTGATATAAACCATCAAAGCGAATATGAACTTATAGATTACGAGCATTACACCATCATGCCCACGCCCTTAATGCTTGCCGCAAGATACGGTCATACTGATGTCATGAAATTGCTGATTGAAAAAGGTGCAGATGTTTCGATTATCGAAAAAGCACTGTCTTTGGCAACCAAACACGGACATATCGCCAGTGTGCGTCTTCTTTTTGAATTAGGTTTGGCAAATGCAAACAGCACCGACCACTGGGAAACCCCTATTTTGACGATTGCATCAGGCAATGGGCATAAAGATTTGGTGCAATTTTTGTTAGATAATGGAGCAGAAGTTAATCGGCTTGGCGGTTTTGGGGGCTACGAAACGGCAATTAAAGACGCAGTTTTTGGTAATCATATTGAAATTGTTCAATTACTGCTTGACGCAGGGGCAGATGTGAATTTAGGCGATAAAATAGGCAACCTGAAATCAATCAATGCACAACCTGTTTTGTATATGGTTTGTGATACATACGGCGAAAAAATCAATATGGACATGCTGAAACTTTTGCTTGACGCAGGGGTAAATGTCAATGCAATGGATAATCTTCACGAAACCGCTTTGTATAAAGCGGCAGAAAATGGCGATATTGACGCTGTTCGTCTGCTGTTAGATTACGGAGCAGATGTGAATTTGGGCAGAGAAACGCCCTTAATCACGGCTTTGTCTGACGACAGCAAGAATATGCATGCCATAGTGCAACTTTTGATAGATAATGGAGCAGATGTTCATCGTTGCACGGATAAAAGTTTGTGGAGTACGGTAATGCTTGCGGCAGTTCATCACCCAGAATGTTTGCTACTTTTGATTGACGCTGGGGCAGATATTAACTATGTCTGCCGTGGCATAACAGACTACCGTCAAGATACCGCCTTACTGTGGGCAGCAGAAGAAGGGATAACTGAAAGCGTGAAAATTTTATTAGCAAATGGGGCTGATATTCACGCCAAAAACAAACGCGGCAGAACCGCCCTTGACTTGGCAATGATGGGGCAACACACGGAAATTGTGCAACTTTTACAAGCGGCAGGGGCAAAAAACAGCGATGCCATAGGCAATAAAGATAAAGTTGCCGAAATTTATCAGCAGTTGTTTAGCGATACAAAGAAATAAGAAATTTTTAAGGCTTTCAGGCTGCCTGAAATTAAATGATAAAATGGCTCAATCATATATGATTGAGTACAGGTTTTGACAAACCTGTACTCATAAACCGACTACTATGGTCAAATTTAAAAATGATTTGACTATATTTTCGACTAATCAACGAAAAAGGATATAGTGCGATGAAAAAAAGCATTGTGTGTTTTATGCTTGTGTGCGTGGCTCTTGCAGGTTGT
This sequence comes from Neisseriaceae bacterium, assembly GCA_017458185.1. Taxonomy (GTDB): domain Bacteria; phylum Pseudomonadota; class Gammaproteobacteria; order Burkholderiales; family Neisseriaceae; genus RGIG9985. The sequence goes on along the minus strand of JAFTFY010000003.1, from coordinate 24,562 downwards.
GGGGGTAAAAAAAATTCAGCCAAAAACCTGCCCAAATGCGATGACGAAATGGTGATGCAGAAGTTAAAAGATGCTGTTGTCAAAGATTTTCAAGCCCAGTGCAGTAAAGGGAGTGAATGGGAAGAATATTGCCATGCGGAAAAAGGGGTTTTTGACGAAAATCCCCGTTTTGAAGACGGTGAGTGCGTAACACATTTTCGTATCAAGCAAGATGAAAAAGGCTGGATAATCGGTTATAAGACAAAATATGAAAATCAAGAAGCAGTGGTTAGCGATCTTGATGTTTTCGCTTACTAACAGATTAGGCTATCGTTGTAGCGAATAGATGTCATATGAATTTGTTTCAGGCTGCCTGAAAAATCTAATTTGTGCGTAGCAAAATATTTGACACCTTTCAGGCAGCCTGAAAGCCTGTTTATTTAAGCGGTTTTCAGGTAAAATAAGGCTTTTCAACCAACCCAAATAGGAGTTGCAATGAAAGCATTAGTCGCAGTCAAACGCGTTTTGGATTACAACATTAAAGCGCGTGTCAAAACAGACGGTTCTGGCGTTGATTTGAACAATGTCAAAATGTCGATGAATCCCTTTGATGAAATCGCCGTGGAAGAAGCGGTGCGTCAAAAAGAAGCAGGTAAAATCAGTGAAGTGGTTGTGGTGTCAATCGGCGTTGCCAAATGCGAAGAAACTTTGCGTACCGCTTTGGCTATGGGCGGCGATAGAGCAATCTTGGTTGATGCCCCCGAAAATTTAGAACCGTTAGCCGTTGCCAAAGTGTTAAAAGCATTAGTAGATAAAGAACAGCCGCAACTGGTTTTCTTGGGCAAACAGGCAATCGACAATGACGCAAACCAAACAGGGCAAATGTTGGCTGCCCTAATGGGTGCAGGTCAAGGTACTTTTGCAAGCCGTGTAAATTTGGGCGGCGATGAAGTGGAAGTTACCCGCGAAATTGACGGCGGTTTGGAAACCGTTGCCCTGAAACTCCCTGCGGTGATTACTGCCGATTTGCGTTTGAATGAACCTCGCTTTGTGAAATTGCCGAATATTATGCAGGCGAAGAAAAAACCGTTAGAAAAAATGGCGGTTGCCGATTTGGGCGTTGATGTTTCGCCTAAATTGCAAGCGGTGAAATACGCTGAACCCAAAGTGCGTCAAGCGGGCATTAAAGTGGAAACCGTTGCCGCATTAGTCGATAAACTGAAAAACGAAGCCAAAGTCATCTAAACGAAAGGGTTTAAAATGAGCGTTTTAGTTATTGCAGAATTAAACAACGGACAACTTGCACCGTCCGTTTTGAATACCGTTGCCGCCGCACAAAAAGTGGGTTCGGTTGATGTTTTGGTTGCAGGCGATAGCGTTGCCGCCGCCGCAGACGCTGCCAAAAATATTGCAGGTGTTGCCAAAGTTTTAACCTGCGAAGCCGCACACTACGCGGGTGCATTAGCCGAAGAACTGGCTCCTTTGGTTGTGTCAATGGCGGGCAACTACGCCGCAGTGGTGGTTGCGTCTTCGTCATTTGGCAAAAACTTATTGCCACGCATAGCCGCCATGCTTGACTGTGCGATGATTTCCGATGTATCCGAAGTGATTGACGCACAAACCTTTACACACCCGATTTACGCAGGCAATGCCTTTGAAACGGTGAAAGCCAACGGCAAATTAGTTTTCAGTGTTCGCACCACAGCGTTTGACCCTGTCGCTGCTACTGGCGGCTCTGCTGAGATTGAAAGCGTGGCGGCTACTGCTGCCGCAGGTGTTTCTCGTTTTGTTGGACGCGAAATTCACAAATCTGACCGTCCAGAACTCACCCAAGCACGCATTGTGGTATCAGGCGGACGCGGCGTGGGCAGCAAAGACAACTTTAACAACATTATCGTGCCTTTGGCAGACGCTTTGGGTGCAGCAGTGGGTGCGTCTCGTGCCGCAGTCGATTCCGAATACGCACCAAACGACTACCAAGTTGGACAAACAGGCAAAGTGGTTGCCCCAGAGTTGTATATTGCCGTAGGCATTTCGGGGGCCATTCAACACTTGGCAGGTATGCAAGACAGCAAGGTGATTGTGGCAATCAACAAAGACCCAGAAGCACCGATTTTCAATGTTGCCGACTACGGTTTAGTCGCCGACTTATTTGAAGCCGCCCCTGAACTGACTGCCGCCTTGAAATAAACCTTTTGTTTTTTGGATAATGTTTCACGTGGAACAATTTGTTTTAGGATAGATTGTTCTGCGTGATTTTTTATATAATAAGGGCTTTCAGGCAGCCTGAAACTTTTATAAAAGGTGTCATTAAAAATGAAGCCATCGCAAATTTTTCATTCGCAACGCAAAGAAATTCGCGATATTGCGAGCAAATTTCGCATTAAAAATCCGCGTGTTTTTGGTTCGGTTATTCATCAAACCGATAATGAAAACAGCGATTTAGACTTATTAGTGGATACGCTGCCTGAAACCACGCTGTTTGATTTAGGCGGTTTGCAAGACGCATTAGAAACGCATTTGGGTATTCGGGTTGATGTCAAAACCCCCAAAGATTTACCGCTTAAATTTAGAGAACAAGTTTTACAGGAAGCACAAGCATTATGACGATTAATCGTTGCGAAGACTATATCAACCATATGGCACAAGCCATACACCTTGCGTTAAGTTATATTGACGGCTTGGCTTTTATCGACTTTTTGGACGACACTTGCACACAACAGGCGTGCATTATGAATGTGTTGATTATCGGCGAAGTGGCAACCAAATTGATGAACGAATATCCTGATTTTGTCGCACAACACTCTGAAATTGAGTGGCGAAGCATGCGTGGCATGCGAAATCGCATTGCACACGGCTATTTTGATATTGATTTGGAAGTAGTGTGGGAAACTTTGCAAACTGCATTGCCTGATTTGCAAAACAAAATTCAAGCCATTCAAAATAGTTAAGGTTAGTTTTCAGGCAGCCTGAAAGGCTTATTTTTCAACTTTTTAGAAAGGAAAAAACAAATGAATACGCAACAAGATTTTGAATTAACTGCCGAAGAAATTGCAGAATGGAAAACTTTTTTGGCTCATCATAGCGTTGCTATCAATCCTGCTGATAAAAGACAAGATGCTTACAGCATAATGCAAAAACCTGATTTTTCTGTTTTAAACGAACCGTCAGCAGTAAAAGATTATTTATTGCAAATTAAAAAATTATCTATTTACTTAAGACCTATTGATATTGATTATGGTGATACGCCCAAATTCCCTAATAGTTTTCAATATTTAACTAATTTAGAATATTTGATTTTGGGTAAACTGCCATTCGCAACTTTATCCGAACAATTTACTGAACAGATTGGACAATTAACGAAATTAAAAGAATTAGAAATTGATAACTGTGATTTAATCTCACTGCCTGAAAGCATTGGGCAATTAACACAATTAGAAAAATTAAAAATTGACTACTGTCATTTTTTAACTACGCTACCTGAAAGTATTGTAAATCTAAAACAATTAACTCTTTTTGAAGTAACAGGGTGTGCTCGTTTGGTAGATATTCCGCAAAATATTCAGCAATTACCTTGTTTTGTGTGTCATGCAAGTATGTCTGATAAGGAAGAATTTCATCGAAAGAAAAATACCCCCGAAGGAAAAAAAGTCAAAAAAGTTTTAACGCAACTGAAAAAAGACACCAGCATACCATTGATTAAAATTAAGGCGAAAAAAGCCAAAAATCTGCCTTTAACTGCCAGCAAATTTGGCGGTGTGCCGTATTGGCTGCCTGAAACGCCGTACCCTGTTGATGAAAATGGCGATAAATTGGTGTTGTTAGCACAAATAAATTGCAGTGAATTGCCGCCCTTGCCTGATTTTCCGACTACTGGGCTGCTGCAATTTTTTATTTCAACAAGTGGTGAAGTGGATTATGATAATCTCATATCACAAAAATGGCATTGTGTGGTGTATCACGAAAAAATTGATGACAATATCCGCCAAGAACAGGTATTGGCGTTAAATATTCCGCTTACCACACAAGACGCAGAAGATTTTGATTTTCGTGTGCCTGTTGTAGGCGAATATGGCTTGTCATTTACAGCGGGCAAAGGTGCTATCAGTCCGCATAATCACGACTTTGACGAGTTATTCAAACAAACCGCCCAAGCATTAAAAATCACCTTTGACGAAGATGATGAACTGATTGATTTAATTGGTGAAGACGCATATACCAAGTTAGAAGAAAGCACCGCAGGACACCATATCGGCGGCTATCCCTATTTTTGCCAAGAAGACCCGCGTTATTATGGTTTGTCTGAATATAAAATCTTGTTATTGCAAATGGATAGTAATAACGGTATTGATTGGGGGGAATATGGCGTGGGTAATTTCTTTATTACGGCGGACGATTTGAAAAAACGCGATTTTTCCAAAGTATTGTATTACTCTGATACAGAGTGAGTTAAAAAAATATAGTTTTAACTTCGCTAATATTTGCCTTACGCTGTTTCAGGTAGCCTGAATGGCGTTGTGCTGTGCCGTTATAGCGGCTTGGCTACCCGAAAGCCTTGCGGCTTTCGGAGATTGCTTCGCTTGTCGCTCGCAATGACGATAAGGGCTTTCAGGCAGCCTGAAAGGCTTATTTTTCAACTTTTCATAAAGGAAAAAACAAATGAATACGCAACAAGATTTTGAATTGACTGCCGAAGAAATTCATGAGTTAAAGCGTTTGCTGAAACATACGCTTGCTAATGGAAAATACCATGCAAATTTTTTTCCGCTAACCGAGCAGAAAAAAATAAAACAATATTTATCAAAAATCACACAATTACAATTATTTTTTAGAGAACCATTTTCAGGTTTTATTGCTTTGCCTAAAAGCATTCAATATTTGAGCAATTTAGAAACATTAGAAATTGATTGTTCTTTTGTGGCAACGCAAATAGAAGAACATGAACACAATCTTGGGTTAAGTTTGCAAAATCTTGCTCCGTTAAATAAATTACACTCCTTATCCATTACGGACAGCAACATAATTAAAATGCCCGAAAGCATTGGGCAGTTAAAACAATTGCAAACACTTCATTTACGCAATAGTGGAATGTTTTCAGGAGAATTAACTACGCTGCCTGAAAGCATTGGGCAATTAGAAAATTTGCGAACATTGAGCATATCGAATTTTCCAAATTTAACTTTTCCTGAAAGCCTTTGGCAATTAAATCAATTAGAAGACTTAAAAATATTCGCTTCAAATGTGAATAGGCTGCCTGAAAATATTGGGCAACTTAAAGGCTTGAAAACATTGCAATTAAATAGTTTTTACCATATCAACTGTCTGCCTGACAGCATTGGGCAGTTAGATAATTTGCAAACGCTGTGTATTGCCAGTTGCCCAAAACTGTCTTCTATTCCTGAAAATATTGCTCAATTAAAAAACTTAAATCGTTTGGATATTGTTGCGTGTGAAAAATTGCGTCAAATACCGCAATCTATTCAACAATTAAGTTGTTTTACTTATTATGAAGATTATTATGAATGGAATGCGTTGCGTTGGGAAGAAGCAATGAAGAAAAATAAAGCACCCAAACAAGTGCTTATGCTTAACCCAAAACAAAAACAAGCCAAAAAAGTTGTGGCTCAAATGAAAAAAGACACGGCAACGCCTTTTATTAAAATCAAACCCAAAAAAGCCAAGAAACTCTCCTTAACCGCCAGCAAATTTGGCGGTGTGCCTTACTGGCTGCCTGAAATGCCGTATCCTGTGGATAAAAACGGCGAAAAATTAGCCTTATTAGCCCAAATTGATTTAGCCGAGTTGCCGCCTTTGCCTGATTTTCCCGAAAAAGGTTTGTTGCAGTTTTTTATTAGCAACGATGATTTATCGGGAATGGATTTTGATAATCGTCTATCGCAAAAAGGCTGGCGAGTGGTTTATCACGCCAGCGTTAATCCAAATATCAGCGAAAAAGAAGTGCTTAATTTGGCTATTCCATTAGAAAATATGCCGTTGGGCGATACGCAATATAAACTGTCGTTTAAATTAGCACAAACTTCAATCAGTCCTTGCGATTATCGTTTTGAAGATTTGTTCAAAATAACCGCACAGCAGTTAAAAATCACATTTGATGAAAACGATGAAATCTTCGACCTAATCGATGAAGATACGCACGAGAAATTGTACAACAGCACCGCAGGACACCATATCGGCGGTTACCCCATTTTCACCCAAGATGACCCACGCAGTGAAGAACAACTGGCAGAGCATAAAATCTTGTTACTGCAAATAGATAGCGAAGGCGATATTATGTGGGGAGACGCAGGCGTGGGTAATTTCTTTATCACAGCGGACGATTTGAAAAAATGCGATTTCTCAAGGGTGCTGTATCACTGGGATTGTGCTTAAAAAAAGTTTTCAGGCAGCCTGAAAAATATAGAATAATCAATGTAAAACACGCTAAAATAGTCGGCTTAAATACATAAAAGGGTTGTACAAAATGTCTGCCAAAAAATTTTCATCTCATCAAAAACAAGTTGCCAAACATTTAGGCAGCCTGAAAAACAATCAAGCCAAAAAATCTGCGTCCAAAAAACGGCAAGATGATTTTGATGCGTGGCATAAAAAAGGTAAAAAAACCGCCTTTGCTTATGATCAACAAACGCTGGATAAAAAATATCGTACCCACAAAACCGATAAAACCAAACGCCCGACTGATGACGCTTGGAATAAGCCACAGGCGTGGCAAGGCAATAAAAAAGCCACTGCCAAAAAACAAGATTTTCCCTATCGCCCACACAATGCGGTTGATGATTTTGCCGATAAAGCGTATCACACGCATAAGAAAAATCATCTTTCAGGCAGCCTGAAAAAGTCTTTTAATGAAGAATATTCTTTGCCGCAAAATCACCGTTCAGGCAGCCTGAAAAATGAAAAAGTGCGTTTCAATAACAAACAAATCGCATTAACAGAAACGGATTTTGCTTTTAAAGCGAAAAAATCTGCCAAAAAAGCCAAAAAAATGACGCTTCGCCGTCCGAATAAAGAAATTTTGCACAAGTCGGAAAAGTTGCGGGAAATTCGTAGCGAAATTGACAAACCCGTGCGTTTGCAAAAAGCCTTGTCGTCCGCTGGCTTGGGTTCTCGCCGTCATTGCGAAGAGTTGATTGCGGCAGGTGTGGTGAAAATCAACGGCAAAGTGGCACAATTAGGCGATAAGGTGTTGCCTGCCGATGAAATTACCGTTAAAGATAAAGCCGTCAAACCTGTGTGGCAAGACCGCTTGCCCCGCATTGTGTTGTATTACAAACAAGAGGGCGAAATTGTCAGCCGCAATGACCCGCAAGGCAGATTAAGCGTATTCGACCGCTTGCCGCAAGTTTCAGGCAGCCTGTGGGTTGCGATTGGGCGTTTGGACATTAACACCGCAGGCTTGCTGATTTTCACCACATCAGGCGAATTAGCAAACCGTTTCGCACACCCGTCTTACGCCATAGACCGAGAATATCGTGTGCGTGTGAATGGCGAATTGACGGAACAACAAATCAAGCAACTCACCACAGACGGCATTCCATTAGAAGACGGTGTGGCGAAAGCCGCTCGCTTGATTGAATACGACAACGAGGGCAAAAATCGCCGTTACGATATTGTGGTGCAAGAGGGCAGAAACCGCGAAGTCCGCCGCATTTTTGAACACTTTGGCTTGACGGTTACCAAACTCACGCGTATTCGCTTTGGCGTGATTGGCATTCCGCCACGCTTAAAACGCGGGCAGTTTTATGAACTCAACGAAGTGGAAACGGCGTTTGTCTTAAAAGAAATGGGTATGGAAATGCCAAAGATGAAACGCAAAAGAAAATAGGGGATTTAAAAGAATTTATTTTTTCAGGCTGCCTGAAAAATCATTATTGAAAAAATCAATCAAGATAGGTTTTATTTTAATTTTCCCTTAATATAACTTTATCAGAATGGCGACTTATTTTTGGCTAAAATGGTCAAAAAATGATTGAGTTGATTAGGAGTTTATGGATATGAAAAAATTACTCGCATTGTCTGCCACATTGTTGTTAGTGGCTTGTGGTCAAGGTAATCAAGCACAGCAAGCCCCTGTGGCAGAGAATACCCCTGCACCTGCGGCAGAACAAGCTGCACCTGCTCCTGCAAGCAGCGAAATCACCGTTAATTACGCTTGCACGGGTGAGGGCAAAAAAGTGGGCGTTACCGCCGTTTATACCGCACAAGGCGATGATTTGGTTGCGGTAAAATTGTCCGCAGACGGCACAGAATACCCCGTTTTGCAACGCAAAACTGACAACAAAGAAGACAACGAATTTGCCGATGACAAATACACTTGGATTGCCGATGTGGCTACCGCACAAAATGTGGCAACCCAAGCAGGCAATATGCTGACCGAAAAAGGCACAAGCACTGTTAATGGCGAAAACCTGCCTACCGACAATATTATTTTCAAATATTGCGAAGTCAGCGTTGGCTTGTCGCAATAAGTTTCAGGCTGCCTGAAAAATAAAAAACGGTATTCTTTTTGGAATACCGTTTTTTGTTGCTTATTTTCTACATATTGCGGCGTAATTTCCACTATCTTTGTTAAAATAGTTCCACTTACTTGCCTCTTTATCTACCTCTAAAAGTTCTGTTTCCGAAATATTATAAAGTCGTATTTCTACTACTCTATGTCTATAATTTTTACAATCAACTTCTCTTTTCGTATGAGCAACTATCATCTCACTTGGAACCAGATACTTCTCCCAAAATATTTTATTTGATGTCATTTGTTGTTTGGCATTGAGAACCGAAATCCGATCCATAAACATTATGTATCCTTCGTTTTCATATATTTTCACCCACTCAAAAGCGTGTGCCGATGACATCATAGACATAAGAACGCACAATAAAGCATATTTTTTCATAATATTCTCCCATTAAATTTTTCTGCCAGTTTCATCATACAAAATGCCACCGCCGTTTTCTGTATTACGGTATAGGCTCACGGTTGTTTGGTCTCTCATTTGAGCGGATATATCCATAGCATATTTTTGCTTATCAATAAAATTACTTAAATCATATTGATATTTTGTACCAGACATACCTTGATAAATAACTTGACCTGTTTGTTTATCAAAAACTTGTTGTAGCATTTAAAATACTCCTTAAATGATCGTGAGAATTTTTCGTACAAGCGTCATTTGTCAATGACGCTTGTTAGTGTATATATACACTAACCGCAAAATTCTTTCAGGCAGCCTGAAAACTTGCTAACACTCTTTTTATATTTTCTATATTATTTTCTTTTTTAATTTGATTTAACAATAACGCAAACGGCGGATAGGACTGTTGCAATAAGTTAAGCCATTGTTTTAAGCGGGCGGCGGTGTATTGTTCTCCCATATTCATTTCTTGGCATAAAATAATAAAGCGGTTCAATACGGTGATGATTTTTGTTGTGTCGATAGTGTCAGCAATTAACCCTTTGATTTGTAAGGCTAAAAATGGATTATGCAACACGCCACGCCCCAACATAATGCCGTCAGGCTTGCATATTTTAAGCAGGCGTTGATAATCGTCAGGCGAAAAAATGTTGCCATTGGCAATCAGGGGAATTTTAACGGCTGCCTGAATAATCGCAAACCATTCCCAGTGGGCAGGCGGATTGTACTGCTCGTCTTTGGTGCGGGCATGCACGGTTAAAGACATCGCACCGCCGTCTTTTATGGCATGCGCACAATCTATGGTTTTGCTGGTGTCACTCAATCCCAAACGCATTTTGGCGGTGAGCATAATATTTTCAGGCAGCCTATTTTTTATTGTAGAAACAATATGATAGATTTGATTGGGCGAATCCAATAACGCCGCTCCGCCTGAATGTTTATTCACAGTTGGTGCAGGACAGCCGAAATTTAAATCAATTTTTTTAGCCCCTGCCAAAACGGCAACACAGGCGTTTTCTGCCATATTCTCTGCATTTGACCCCAATAACTGCACGGTACACGGCACGCCCGACAGTGTTTTTGCCCCATTTGCTAATTCAGGCACTTTTTTTTGCCAAGTTTTAAGCGAATGAAGCGTGTGGGTTATGCGAACAAATTCGCTCACCACTTCATCAAATCCGCCGATTTCGCTTAAAATTTGCCGCATAATAAAATCGGCATAACCTTGCATGGGGGCAAGAATAATGTAAGTCATTAGTTAAGTCTTTTTTAATATAAAAGATGAATAATCCGCTGCATATTATCAAACAAAAAGGGAGTTTTGACGATGAAAAAAATCACCACTGCCATCATTATGGCGATTTCACTGACTTCGGTATCGGCTTTCGCCGCCCCCAATTTTGAACAGCAAGCAAGTCAAGCGGCAAGCGAAACGATTCAATATCAACGCCAAGCAACAGCCGCCAAACAACAAGCAATGGACGCTTGTCGCCAAAGTAAAGACGCTTTACACAATGCAATTAAAGACTTATCGCCCGAAGATAAAAAGGCGTTTATGAAAGAATATCGCTACCAAATGCGTCAGCAAGTGGCAAAATTGGGACGCGATGACGCGTATGATGAATTTGTGTGCGGTGCAAACAAACCGCCCAAAAGCAAACACCCCAATAAGAAAAAAGCAAAAAAATCGCCCAAACCCAAAGACAGCGTCTTAAAACCTGTGGAATAAGGTATGCGTGATAAAAAAACGGCAGTTTAATGATTGCCGTTTTTTGTTTTCAGGCAGCCTGAAAAATCACGAATGCCCAATGCGATACATCGCCAATGAACCCAATAAATTTGGCAGTTTATTCACCACTTTGCCGTTACTCATCACTGTGCGTTCGAGTATGCGGATATGGTTTTTTTCGCATAATAAATCAAAGTCTTGCAAAGTACACCAGTGGATATTGGGTGTGTCATACCATTGATAGGGCATATTTTCCGACACGGGCATATGTCCGCCCAATGCTAACTGCAAGCGGTTTTTCCAGTAGCCAAAATTCGGAAAAGTAACAATCGCTTCTTTGGCGACACGCATCGTATCGCGTAAAATGGTTTCGGTATTTTTCATCGACTGAATGGTTTGCGAAAAAATCACCATATCAAAACTATTGTCATCAAAGTTTTTCAAGCCGTCTTCCAAGTTGGCTTGAATCACATTGATTTTGCGGCTCATTGCTTTAATGACTTTTTCCGTATCAATTTCAATACCATAGCCCGTGCATTGTTTTTCACGCATTAAATTTTCTAACAAAGAACCCGTGCCACAACCCAAATCCAAAATATGACTTTTGGGTTTAATGCGTTGGCTAATCCATTGCAAATCTTCGCGTAATTCATAACTCATTGTTTTTTTACCTTTTATTGTTTCAGGCTGCCTGAACGCTGTTTAACAACAATCCCAATTAAACAACACTTTGGAAAAATCTTGTTTTTTCAAATCATCGGGTTTAATAAAGAAATTGCCCACGCCGCAGTCGCCCCACATAATGCCTTCATCGCTTTCAATTTGCAACAACAAGACACTGTGTTTTTTGTATCTTCGCATCTCTCTGGGGTCGGTTTGGGTGAAATCAGGGTAGCCGCCGATTAAATGTTCCACATTATGCTGTTTGATTTGCTCGTAATACTTGTCGTCAAACACCAAATCAACCAAATCTTTTTGATTTAACTTAATCCCCACTTCTTTGGCAGCGTTTTTCAATGATTTATAAAAGCCCACACACTCCATGCCTATGCGAATTTGGGTTTTTTTGAAAATCAGTTGATATTGCGTATCCACAGGAAAACCGCCGTCATCTTCTTCATCAAAAATCTGTGGTGTGTAGGGAATATTTAGTGATAAAACCGCTTTTTCTTGGATATTTTCATCAATATTTGTATGATAAACCACACGCCAATCTTTTTGTTGTGTTGGATTATCGTAAAATGGCATTTCATAGACATTGCGAGTCATAAAAAACTGCAATAATCCTTGTTGTGGAAAATCGGGCAAGGGCGGCATTTCGGCAAAATTGATTTGAGCGAGCAATATCATTTTATTGCCTTGACTATCAACAGGATACGGCGTTTTTATATCCCAATACGGCACACCGCCAAACTTACTTGCTGTTAAGGGCAGTTTATTCGCTTCTTTGATTTTAATTTTAATTGCTGTTTGAGCGGTTTGTTTTTCTAATTCTTTTAGTATTTGTTTGGTTTGTTCGTCTGTTAGTTGTTTTATTTTTGATTTTTTAAGTTCTAATTCTGCCATTCGGCGTTCTTTTTCTTTTCGTACTTTCTCCATATCAAAAAAACACGGCATTTTTTGAATGCTATCAGGAATAGTGCTTATTTTTTCACAATCTCTAATATGAAAAAGTGTTAAATTTTTTAAGCCTGCAATACTTTCAGGTAATTCAGTCAGATTTTTACAATCAGATAAATAAAATTCTCTTAAATTATGTAATTGCCCAATACTTTCAGGCAGCCTGAAAATATTTGTATTTCTAATATCCAATTTTTGTAAATTGTTTAATTGTCCAATATTTTCAGGAAGCGTGATAAGATTTTTACAATCTGATAAAAATAATCTTTTTAAATTGTTTAATTGCGTCATACTTTCAGGTAATTCTTTTATGCTATGACAATTGTTCAAATTTAATTCTTCTAAATTTTTAAGTTGCCCTATGTTTTTAGGTAATTCACTTAATTCACTACTAACCCTTTCAAAACGAAAATCATTTTCTTGAATACGATGAAAAGAGCCAAATATATGTAAAGTGTCTAATTGTTTTAATTCAACAATGCTTTCAGGTAATTTTTTCAACAACTTCCCATGAATAGATAACCATTCTAAATTGCTTAAATAACGAATACTATCAGGCAAGGAATTATTGATTAAGTTTTCATCAACTAAATTTAATGATTTTAATTCAGATAGACACTTTTTAAATTCAACAGGGTCAGTTATTGCTACTAATTTACGGCGAAGATTAAAAGAAACACCATTATACCAAGACATAGTGCCTGCTTTTAATTCAAGCAAGGCTTTTAATTCCGCCATTTCTTCTGCGGTTAATTCAAAATCTGCTTGCGTTTCCATTATCTATTCCTTTTCATTTAATCTTTCAGGCTGCCTGAAAACTATACTTTCACATTCTTCAAATAAGTTCGCATAGCGTCCATATACGCTGTATCTTCCAATAAAAATGCGTCGTGTCCGAATAGCGATTCAATTTCGGCATAAGATACATTTTTGCCGTTTTGAATCAAGGCTTTCACAATTTCTCGTGAGCGGTCAGGAGCAAAACGCCAGTCGGAACTGAATGATACAACCAAAAAATTTGCCTGAACCTTTGCCAGTGCCTGTTTCAGGCTGCCTGAAAATTCTGCCGCAGGGTCAAAATAATCCAGCGTTTTGGTGATAATTAAATAAGTATTCGCGTCAAACACTTCGGCAAATTTATCGCCCTGATGATGCAGATACGATTCGATTTGAAAATCCACGCCAAAGTCAAATCGCAGCGTGTCTTCTTTGAGTTCTCGCCCAAATTTAATGCCCAAACCTTTTTCTGCCAAATAAGTGATATGCCCCATCATTCGTGCAATGCGTAAGCCGCGTCGTGGCACAACGCCGTGTTCGGCGTAGCGTCCTGCGTGAAAATCAGGGTCGGTTAAAATCGCCTGCCTTGCCACATCGTTAAACGCAATGTTTTGCGTGGAAAGTTTGGGGGAAGACGCAATCACCACTGCATGCCGAATGCGGTCGGGAAAATCAATCGCCCACTGCAAAGCCTGCATACCGCCCAAAGAGCCGCCAATCACCGCTGCCCACTGTTTGATACCCAAATAATCCGCCAAAGCCGCCTGCGATTTTACCCAGTCTTTCACCGTTACCACAGGAAAATCCGCCGCATACGCCTTGCCTGTGGCTGGATTTTCCGACAAAGGTCCAGTCGAACCGTGGCAACCGCCCAAATTATTCAAGCCCACCACAAAAAATTTGTTGGTATCAATCGGCTTATTCGGACCCACCATATTGTCCCACCAGCCCGCATATTTATCAGAGGCATGATACCGCCCTGCCACATGATGATTGCCCGACAAAGCATGACAAATCAGCACCGCATTAGAAGCGTTATCATTCAGCGTGCCGTAGGTTTCAATCATCAAATCAAAGCGTGGCAGCGTGTCGCCATTTTGCAAGGTTATCGGCGTATCAAACGCTATTTTTTGAGCCGTAACAATACCAATAGAAGATTCAGACATAGGTTTATAAACAAGATAAAATAAACGCTTATTATATATTCATTTGCTTGCCATAATGATACGCACCATAGAAATATTTTTATTTTTGCTGATTGTCGGACTTTTGCTGTGGCAGTGGCTCACACCTAAAAAACGACAAAACATACACCGCCAAGCGAAAATAACCGCATGGGCGATTGTGGCTGTGGCGTTGATTTTGGTGCTAATCAGACTGTTTCAGGCTGCCTGAAAACCTTTTCTATTAAAAATATTCATATAAAACCGTAAAATTATGAAATTGCATAATAATCAAATTTGTAAGACAATAACGCTTAATCGTGGATAGTGTCTGTGCATTATCTTTTTATCATTTTGATTTTTAAGGATTTTATTATGGCAATCACCACACACATTTCTGGTTTTCCACGCGTGGGTGCGAAACGCGAATTGAAGTTTTGTGTTGAAAAATATTGGAAAAATGAAGCGTCTGAACAAGATGTTTTGAATGTTGCAAAAGAAATTCGCAGCATTAACCGCAACTTACAAAAAGCCGCTGGCATTGATTTGGTGCCTGTGGGCGATTTTTCTTTGTATGACCATGTGTTGGATACGCAGGTTTTAGTGGGAGCAATTCCCGCTCGTTTTGGCTTTGACGCTCAAAATTTGTCGATGAAACAATACTTTGAATTGGCTCGTGGCAATAAGGAGCAGCCTGCTTTGGAAATGACCAAATGGTTTGACACCAACTATCACTATTTGGTGCCTGAATGGTCTGAAAACACCACATTCCAAGCGGTTTTGGGCAACCTGAAAGCACAAATTAGCGAAGCTCTGGCAGACGGCGTTAAGGTGAAACCGACTATCGTGGGTGCGTTGTCGCTGTTGTGGTTGGGCAAAACCAAAGGGGGCGAATTTAATCGTTTGAATTTGTTAGATAAACTCTTGCCTGTTTATGTTGAAATTTTGAATGAAATTAAAGCATTAGGTTGCGAGTGGGTGCAAATTGACGAACCTATTTTGGCTTTGGATTTACCCCAAGAATGGTTAAGTCAATGCCAAAAAGTGTATGGCGAATTAGCCCAATCAGGCATCAAAATTTTGTTAGGCACTTATTTTGGCAGTGTTTCCGAACATATTGATTTAATGAACAATTTGCCTGTGGCAGGCGTGCATATTGATTGCGTGCGAGCTCCTGAACAATTATCCGTATTTTCAGGCAGCCTGAAAGACGATAAAGTTCTTTCGGCTGGTGTGATTGACGGTCGCAATGTGTGGCGTGCGAATTTGCGTCAAGTATTTGATCATCTTAAACCTTTGGCAGATAAATTGGGCAATCGTTTGTGGGTATCGTCTTCGTGTTCTTTATTGCATTCGCCGCAGGATTTGGGCGTGGAAGAAAAATTGTCCAGTGAAATCAAAGAATGGTTGGCGTTTGGCGTGCAAAAATTAGGCGAAATAGGCACCCTGAAAGCCGCTTTGAATAACGGTTTGGACGCAGTTGCCGCTGAATTTGCTGCAAGTGATAAAGCGGCAAATAGCCGTGCAAATAGTCCTTTGATTCACAAAGCAGAAGTTAAACAACGCATTGCCGCCTTGCCTGCGAATGCCGATAAACGCCAAAGCGACTTTGCAGAACGCATTAAAGCCCAACAAGCAGTGCTGAACTTGCCCTTGTTGCCCACCACAACCATTGGTTCTTTCCCACAAACCACCGAAATTCGTCAGGCTCGTGCGGCGTTCAAAAAAGGCACGCTGTCCGCTGCCGATTATGAAAATGCGATGAAAAAAGAAATCGCCTATGTGGTGGCTGTTCAAGAAGAATTGGACATTGATGTGCCTGTGCATGGCGAAGCCGAACGCAATGATATGGTGGAATATTTTGGCGAACAAATGGACGGCTACACTTTCACACAATTTGGCTGGGTGCAAAGTTATGGCAGCCGTTGCGTGAAACCGCCGATTATTTTTGGTGATGTAACGCGTCCCAAAGCGATGACGGTTGCGTGGTCATCTTACGCCCAAACATTAACAAAACGCCCGATGAAAGGTATGCTCACAGGCCCTGTAACCATGTTGCAATGGTCGTTTGTGCGTAACGACATTCCTCGTAGCCAAGTGTGCGAACAAATCGCACTGGCACTGAATGATGAAGTGTTGGACTTGGAAAAAGCAGGCATTAAAGTCATTCAAATTGACGAACCTGCCATTCGCGAAGGCTTGCCGTTAAAACGAGCTGATTGGGACGCTTATTTAGCATGGGCAGGACGATGCTTCCGCTTATCCAGCATGAGCGTTGCCGACAGCACACAAATTCACACCCATATGTGCTATTCCGAATTTAACGACATTCTGCCTGCCATCGCCGCTATGGACGCTGATGTGATTACCGTTGAAACATCTCGTTCTGATATGGAATTGTTAGACGCATTTGTGAAATTCAAATACCCCAACGACATCGGTCCTGGCGTGTATGACATTCACAGCCCACGCGTGCCAACGGAAGCGGAATTAACGCACTTATTAGAAAAAGCGTTAAAAGTAATCCCCAAAGAACGCCTGTGGGTTAATCCAGACTGCGGCTTAAAAACCCGTGCATGGCCTGAAACCCGTGCGGCGTTGGAATTAATGGTGAAAGTCGCCAAAGATTTAAGGAAAAAATATGCGTAAAAAATAGAGAAAAACAGGGAAACTGTGTTTCAGGCAGCCTATTTTCAGGCTGCCTTTTTTTATAGTCAAACTTAACTGCGAGAGTATGATACAGTCGTTAAACTTCAAAACACTAATGCGTCTGCCGAGCCTTACCGTATGAGTTATCCTATCGCAGGTAAAGCCGCCTGTTATAGTCGATTTACAGCAAAATCATGCAGCGTTGGTTCGCCTTGCCGTATTATTTATACTATCTGTGGCTCACCGCCTTGCCTGCTTTTGCTGTGAACCGACTATATTGTTTTGAAGTTTAACGACTGTAATACGACAAGGCAAAGTAAGGCTGTATGATTTTGCTATCAATCGAGCATACATAATAAAAAAATCCCAGTGCTTGGCACACTGGGATTGTGTATTGAACAAGAAAGCAATCAATTATTCTTGATAGCGTTCAACCACGCGTTTGTTCAAGCGAACATCAACGCGGCGGTCAGGTTCGATACAAGCAATCAAAGCAGAACGGCGTTTTGCTTTGTTTTTAATGCCTTTAACTTCGTTTTCGCATTGTGCTTGCATTTGTTGTTGGGTTTCACCCAAGCCGACTACGGCAGCCACTTTGCCTTGATCAACGCCTTGTGCAACCAAGTAATCAGCCACAGTTTGAGCGCGTTTTTCAGACAATTTTTGGTTGTATTGTTCAGAACCCATAAAGTCGGTATGACCTTCAATACGGATAGATTGAACATCAGAAGAAGCCACTTCTTGTGCGACTTGGTTCAGAGTTTGTTTGGCTTCTGGACGCAAGGTCGATTTGTCAAAACCGAATAAGAAGTTTGCTTGCAAACGGATAACTTTTTCTTCTTCACGGATAACGGGTTCAGGAGCAGGTTGTGCTTCTTCTTTGTCGCCGCATTCTACCAAGCCGTGTGTTTCTTTATCGAAGAAACTGTTTTTCCAGCATTCGCCATAATTATTGCGAACAACTTCGCGAGATTCCTGACTAATGGTATAACCATTTTTTTCGTGTGCCATCGCACCAGTAGAAGCGATTAATGCAACAACTAATGCAGTCAGTTTAAGCTGTTTGGTCATTGTTATTCCCTCATCGTAAAATTACGCATTACTTAACCCGAGTCATTCGGGCTACAGTTTTACAGTCCATCAACCGTCAGGGTGAAATGGGTTTCATTTCAGTGCAATAACGGTTAATCCTGATTGACACTATAAAAAGATGAACGCTTTCTGTCAATATCTGACAATGAAAAAAGTGTGTTTTTGCCTGTGGGCGATTGTTTTTATCAAACACTAAAAATAGATAAAAATTAAATAAAAACAATAAGTTAATTGTATTTTGTTGAAAAAATGCAAGTGTTGTATTGTTGCAACAGTTTTATCGGGCAAGATGTGGGCATTGACACCGCATTGTATAGTCGATTTATAACAAAATTATCCTTCGTTGGCTACTTTTGCTCTAAATCGACCATATTAGAAAGACTATGTTTTTATCACTTTTGAACTGGCTTGACTGTACTATATAATCTGCTTAATTTTTTATTAAGACACTTCTTATACGATTATAGTTGTTAAACTTCAAAACACTAATACTTCTGTCGAGCCTTGCCGTATTCGATTATACTGTCTGCGTCTCGCCGCCTGTTATTGCTTTGAAGTTGAACGACTATATTCTCATTTATTTTTTAGTCCGAAAGTTGATGATATGAAAAATTTATTTTGGCAAATTCACCGTTATGTGGGGCTGATTCTTGCTCCTATTTTTGCTTTGATTTTAATAACTGGGCTGATTTTGGCTATCGGCGATATGAAAAGTCCTGATTACTCGCAAAATGCTTGGGGTAGCCATGCAGAGCAAATTATGCAAACGGTGGAAACCTTGCAACAAAACGGTGTGGCAGTGTCGTCTGTGTATCAAGACGCTCACAATCCGCAACTGGTGTGGGTTCAAGGTGGTAAGGATTCGCAGTTAGCCGCTTATTCTATTGATAATGCGTCTTTTGTCAAAAATGGCGGTATGGATTCTAAAATTTATAATACTGCCAAAGGCTTACATAAAAATTTATTATTTGGTAAAACAGGCAAGTTAATTATGGAAATTGCCGCATGGGCAATGGCAGGTTTAATTTTGATTGGCTTGTTTTTTATGGTGAATCCCAAATTTAGCAAGTCTTTGATTTCTTGGCATAATGCAATAGGTGTGCTGTTATTGCCGATTTGGCTGATGTTGCCTGTAACCGCTGTGATGATGTCGCACCACTGGTATTTTGGTGCTATGCCTAAAATGGAACGCCCACAAGGACAACAAGGCAAACAAGGCAGACCAAACGGTGGCAAACCTGACGCTCTGCCCGTGATGCAAATTCTGAATAATATCAATGAACAAGGCGATTTGGCAAATGTGGTTTCGGTGGCACAAGCCAAGTTTGGCACGGTGATTACCATGAGCGTTTCAGGCAGCCTGAAACAGTTTTCTGTGCAAAAAGACGGTTCGTTAAAAGAAAATCCGCCGATGAAACCGAATTATGTACGCATGTTGCACTTGGGTGAATGGGCGGGCAAATCGTCTAAACCTGCAAATTTGGCGATTGGCGGTGTTTTATTTTTCCTTTTATTATCAGGTGTTTATACATATATTAAACGCACTGTTAAAAATGCTGTTGCCAAAAACGCCCGCGTATCCACAGGCAATATTTTGGTTTTATACGCATCACAAACAGGCAATGCGGAAAAATTAGCCTTTAAAACCGCCCAAAAATTAAACCAAAAAGGGGTGAATGCCCAAGCCGTGCCGATGTTGTCGGTTACGCCTGAAACATTGAAACAACAACAAATGGCATTATTCTTGTGTTCTACCGCAGGCGATGGCGAATTGCCTGACAACGGCAAAGCATTAGAAGAAAATTTGCGTCAAACGAAGTTAGGCAGCCTGAAATATGCGTTTTTTGCTTTGGGTAATTCGGGATTCAAAAACTTCTGCGGCGGCGGTAAAAAATTAGACGCAACGCTGAAATCTTGCGGTGCGAGTGAAATTATGCCGATAAAATGTGCAGACGGAACACCTGACACTGCTTGGCAAGAATGGTTTACCGATATTTGCCAGCATTTTGGCGTAACGGTTGATACAGCGGATACAAACGCACCCAAAGACGATGTGGCTGTGCGTGCGGTGCTAATTCAAAAAACCCGTTTGGATAACCCTGAAACCACAAAACGCGAAGCGTGGGAATTATTGTTCAGGCTGCCTGAAAATGTGGCGTATCAAGGCGGCGATTTGCTGATGATTACACCGCCCAACAGCCAAACACCACGCAGTTATTCGGTTGGCTCATCGTCTGATAACAGCGGTTTATTGCGGCTCACTGTCGGTATGAATGTTTTTACCAACGATAAAGGCGAAAAACAGTTAGGCAAATGTTCTTCGTATTTAATCAATGACTTGGCTGTGGGTGATGAAATTAACGCTGTGTTGCGATACACCGATTTTCATATTGAAAATAACGACAAACCTGTGATTATGGTAGCATCAGGCGTGGGCATTGCCCCGATGATAGGCTTTTTGGCAGATTTACAAAAACGCCCCCGCCCTGCGTGGTTATTCTTTGGTAATAGCAATCGAATTGGCGGTTACCATTACCAAAATCAATGGGAAAAAGCCTTGTCAGACGGCGTTTTAACCCACATCAATGTGGCTTTCACCGAAGAACACAAAGGCTATTATGTGCAGGACGAATTGTTCCGCAACGGGCATGAAGTGTTCGATTGGGTGATGAACAACAACGCCTTAATCTATGTGTGCGGCAAAACCAACACAGTCGGCAAGGGCGTTACAGAAGCGTTGGTTGAAATCATCAAAGCACACGGCAAAGTCAGCCGCGATGTGGCAGTGGATACGGTGAATAAACTCAAAGCCAACAATCGCATAAAAATGGATTTGTTTGGTTGATTGAGCGAAACTAATCAGAACGGCAGATTTTCATTGTCTGCCGTTTATTAAACTCCGTGTTCTCCGTGAGAGATTAAAAATTGTTGTGAGAAACAAAAATTTTTTCAGGCAGCCTGAAAGATATATTGACCGTCATTATTTGATATGATTACCCCTTTTCAATCAAACATTTTCTAAAAAATGAATCATTCAGGCAGCCTGAAACGCTTTTATTGGTTAATCGCCTTGATTTCTGGGGCGGTTTCTACGCTTTCGTTTGCACCGTTTTATTGGTTTTGGTTAATGCCCTTATCTTTGGCTTTATTGCTGTTAATTGCGGTTAAAATGCCGCAAAAAGCGGTAAAAGCCGCGTTTTTGTGGGGTTTTGCGGCGGCTTTGACGCAGAATTATTGGGTCAATATTTCTTTGCATAGCGTAGCAGGTTTAACGCAGTGGCTAGCTCTGCCGATGACGCTGTTATTGCCTGCCGCTTTGGCGGTGTATCCTGCGGCTGTGTTTTGGCTTGCCAAAAAGTTCAGGCTGCCTGAAAAAATCAAATGGGGCGTGGTTTTGCCTTTGCTTTGGACAATTTCGGAATATTTGCGTACGCTTTTGCTTTCAGGTTTTGCGTGGGGCTTGACGGGGTATTCGCAAATTGCGGAATTTTCACCGTTATCGGGCTTTGCTCCTGTGGGCGGTATTTTATTGGTGTCGCTTGCCACTTTTTTTATATCGGCGTGGCTTGCTTTATTTTATATAACAAAATCAAAAAGATATATTATATTGATTGCCGCTATTTTGTTTTCAGGCAGCCTTTTAACGCACATTTCTTGGACAGAACCTGACGGCACCAAAAATACAGTGGCATTGGTGCAGGGCAATGTTGAGCAGTCGATGAAATTCGACCCACAGCAAATGTGGGTGGATATGGAGCAGTATTATTTAGATGTTGCCAAAATCGACAATGCGGATATTGTGATTCTGCCCGAAAGTGCCATTCCGCTGTTGCGGCAACTTCTGCCGCCTGAAACACTGCAACGCTTTGCCGATACCGCACGCGACAACAAAGCCGCTTTGGCAACGGGCATTGTGCAGGAAACGCCTGACGGTTTGGGTTATGAAAATGCCGTCATCAATTTGTCGCAATATGATTTCAGGCAGCCTGAAAATATTCCCTATTACGCCAAAAATCACTTGGTGCCGTTTGGCGAATTTCGTCCGCTGCCCGCCTTAACCGCAGGGCTATACAATATGATGAATATGCCGTTAAGCGATTTTTCGCGTGGCGGAAAAAATCAGCAACCTTTGTTGTTAGCACAGCAGAAAGTGGCGTTTAATATTTGCTATGAAGATAGTTTTGGCGATGAATTAGTGCAATCGGCGAAACAGGCAAGTTTAATGGCGAATGTCAGCAATATGGGCTGGTTTGGGCGTTCTAATGCTATGGAGCAGCAGTTGCAACACTCGCAGGCGAGAAGTTTGGAAAACGGCAGATATATGGTGCGAGCCACAAATAATGGCATAACAGCCATTATCAATCCGCACGGGCAAGTAGTGGCTTTTTTACCGAGAGATACACACGATATTCTGATTGGCGAAATTGAAGGCTATACAGGGCAAACGCCGTATATGAAAATGGGCGGCTCTTTGCCACTGATAATTGCTTTGGCGTTGATTTTATGCGGTTTGTTGCTGGTCAATAGATATAGTCATAAGAATAAGGCTTGATAAAAGTTTTTTCATTTCATATTTTCTTTAAGTATCCGTTAATAAAATCCAAGCATAATACGCTCCGTCTGTTGCTGTTGCTGTTTCTCCGAATTGTTTGTTCAAACAGCAACGCAGAGTTTCCCTGTTTTTTGATTTAATCTCGCACATTCTTTTTTGAATGTGCGTTTTTTTTCAGGCTGCCTGAAAGCCTGAAACTCGGTTAAAATTCTACCTTTCGTTTTATCAAAAAGGCTTTCATCATGGCTCAGTATGTTTATTCAATGTTGCGTGTTTCCAAAACCGTGCCGCCGCAAAAACAGATTATTAAGGATATTTCGCTCTCTTTTTTTCCAGGTGCGAAAATCGGTTTGTTGGGGCTAAATGGGGCTGGAAAATCGACCGTGCTTCGCATTATGGCAGGGGTTGATAAAGATTTTGATGGTGAAGCAACTCCGATGTCGGGGATTAAAATCGGCTATCTGCCGCAAGAGCCTGAATTAGACCCTGAAAAAACCGTGCGAGAAGAAGTGGAAAGTGGTTTGGGCGAAGTAGCACAGGCGAAAAAACGCTTGGACGAAGTGTATGCGGCGTATGCCGAGCCTGATGCGGATTTTGACGCGTTGGCAGAAGAACAAGCCAAGTTAGAAGCAATTATTGCCGCAGGCGGTGCGGATAGTGGCTCGGAACATTTGTTGGAAATTGCCGCAGACGCTTTACGGCTGCCTGAATGGGACGCGAAAATTGCTCATCTTTCAGGCGGTGAAAAACGCCGTGTCGCCTTGTGTCGCTTGCTGTTAAGCCAGCCTGATATGTTGCTTTTAGACGAGCCGACAAACCATTTAGACGCAGAAAGTGTGGAGTGGTTGGAACAGTTTTTGGTGCGTTTTCCTGGCACTGTGGTTGCGGTAACCCACGACCGTTATTTCTTGGACAACGCCGCCGAATGGATTTTAGAGTTGGATAGAGGACACGGCATTCCGTGGCAGGGCAATTATTCTTCGTGGTTGGAACAAAAAGAGGCTCGTTTGGCAACGGAAGCCAAGCAGGAAGCCGCTCGCATTAAAGCGATGAAACAGGAATTAGAATGGGTGCGGCAAAACGCCAAAGGACGGCAAGCCAAATCCAAAGCACGGCTTGCACGATTTGAAGAGATGAGCAGTTTTGAGTATCAAAAACGCAACGAAACGCAGGAAATTTTTATTCCCACAGCGGAACGCTTGGGGCAGGAAGTAATTGAATTTCAAAATGTTTCTAAATCATTTGGTGAGCGATTGTTAATTGATAACTTATCTTTCAGGGTGCCTGCTGGTGCGATTGTCGGCATTATCGGTTCAAACGGTGCGGGTAAATCGACTTTATTTAAACTCATCACAGGCAAGGAGCAGCCTGATAGTGGCACGGTGAGTATTGGTCAAACCGTACGAATGTCGGTGATTGACCAAAGTCGTGAGGGCTTAAACGATAACAAAACCGTGTTTGACGAAGTGGCAGACGGACGCGATATTCTGCAAGTGGGACAATTTGAAATTCCAGCCCGTGCCTATTTAGGGCGTTTTAATTTCAAAGGTTCTGACCAAAGCAAGATTGTCGGCAAACTATCAGGGGGTGAGTGCGGACGCTTGCACTTGGCAAAAACTTTGATTGCAGGCGGCAATGTGTTGCTGTTAGACGAGCCGTCCAACGATTTAGATGTGGAAACCCTGCGGGCATTAGAAGACGCACTGTTGGAATTTGCAGGCTGCGTTTTGGTGATTTCGCATGACCGCTGGTTTTTAGACCGCATTGCCACACATATTTTAGCCGCAGAGGGCGATTCGCAATGGGTGTTCTTTGACGGTAACTATCAAGAATACGAAGCCGATAAAAAACGCCGATTAGGCGAAGAAGGGGCAAAACCCAAACGGATAAGATACAAACCTGTGATTCGATAAACGCCATAAATAAAAAATTCGGCGTAAAGGACAAAATGGGTGCTATTTTTGAGTAGCACCCATTTAAAAGACAAAATGGGTGCTATTCTCCCTGTTTAACAGACAAATAATCCTTAATAAACAAAATCTTATTACACCTATTCATACCCCGATGACTGCCT
>JAFTFY010000037.1 GCA_017458185.1 Neisseriaceae bacterium | reverse complement strand
GTTGCTCCATCTCCGATTTCCGTTGCTCCATCTCCGATCTTACTTGCTCTGCTTTTCTCATTTCCGTTCTATATTGCTCTGGCAGTTTTTGTTCTTGTCTTTTTTTTATCTCCGATTTCCGTTGCTCTGCCTGTTGTTGTTCTTGTCTTTTTCTTCTTATCTCAGATCTAAATTTCGTTTCCTGTTGCTTTTGTCTTTTTCTCATCTCCGATTGCAGTTGCTCTAACTCCGTTCCCTGTTGCTCTTCTCTTTTTCTCATCTCCGATCTTAATTGCTCTGTTCTTTTTCCCACTTCCAACAGCAGTGGTTCTAACTTCGATCCCAGTTGTTCTTCTCTTTTTCTTATCTCCGATAGCCGTTCTTCTATATCCAATTGCAGTTTCTCTGCTATTCTTGTTTCCGATCTCTGTTGCTCTGCCTGTCGTTGCTCTTCTATTTTTTTTAACTCCGAATACAGTTGATCTATCGCCGATTGCTGTTGCTCTTCTATTTTTACTATCTCCAAGTGCAGTCGCCTTATCTCCGATAACAGTCGCTCTTCTTCTTGCTCTTGTTTTTTTATTCTTTCTGATTTCAATTGTTCTGCTCTTTGATAGAAATCTTCGGCTTTGGCAAGGTCTTGGGGGACAATTTCTCCATTTTTATATATATCGCTCAAAGCATAACAAGCATTTTCTTTGGTATCTATTTCGGCATAACACGCCTTTTCCATTAACGAAATGGCTTTGGTTTCATCTTTTTGAGTGAGCATATTGCCATGATCATCTTGAAAACCATGAAGATAAAACCCTTTGGCAGACATCAAACACATATGAGCCGAACCCACATCACACATTTTATCCACAATTGCCAACATTCTTGGAGCTTGTGATTTGTCGCCTTGCATAAATTTATTCGATACTTCCATAAACTCAGGCATGAAAGGTAATATGGCATAAGTGAAACAATGTTCTTTATTTCCAGTATCACAAGACCTTTTTAATAAAGAAAGTAATCGTTCATTTTGGATTGCTTGGATATATTTGGCTACATCATAACGGTCTGAAAAAACCGATCCAAAATCATCCGCTTCTCTCAATAAATCCGCCAACTCTTCCTGCTCTGCATTCGTTAAAGCGGTTGTCGCTTCTTGAACCGCTTCTCTCTGTTGTATAACTGTGTTTTCTTGATGAAAAACCGTTTCATCACTTTTATCGTTTGAGCAAGCCACTAACGACAAACCAATGAAACACAAAGCAAAAAGATTTTTCATATTCATATCTCTTAAACAAACTTTCAGGCAGCCTGAAATATAACAACCGTCCTTGTTTCACAACAAACAAGGACGATTTTTAGCCTTTATTTTTTCTCGTCTTTTTTATCGGCTTTTTTGGCGACCGCAGGCGTGTTTTCCGCAGGTGCATTCGGGTCATAGCGGTCGGCTACGGCGTTTTTATCGACTTTCACTTCTACGCTATCGGCAATTTCCACTGTAAAAAAGCGGTCATCAACTTTGGTAATTCTGCCCAAAAAGCCCGAATTCAAAATCACCTTATCGCCGCGTTTGAGTTCGGCAATCATTTCTTGGTGTTTTTTGTATTTTTGCTGTTGCGGACGCATCACCAAAAACCAAAACACCACCAAAATTAAAATTAAAGGCAAAAACGAAGCAAAGCCAGAAGACGCTCCCGCCTGTGCCGCGTCTGCGGCGTATGCAATACTAATCATATTTTTTTCCCTAACAAGGTTGTATTTAAAAAGATTGTATTATAAATGCTGAACGCATTTTCGACAAATCAAGGCAGCCTGAAAGCCCTTTACACGCCATATTGCTCGCGATAGGCTTTGACTTTGGGTAAAAATGCGGCGAGTTCTGGATTTTTATCCGCAGATAACATCGCCAATAAATCGTTCAAAGACGCAATCGCCGCAACGGGAATATTAAATTGCTGTTTGACTTCTTCCACAGCCGACAATTCGCCTTGACCCTTTTCCATTCTATCCAAAGCAATTGCCACGCCTGCCACTTCGGCATTCGCATTTTTAATCAGTTCAACCGATTCACGCACCGAAGTGCCTGCGGAAATCACATCATCAATAATCAGCACGCGTCCTGCGAGTTTCGCCCCCACAATCACGCCGCCTTCGCCGTGGTCTTTGGCTTCTTTGCGATTATAAGCAAACGGCACATTTTTGCCCCATTCACTTAACGCCGCCGAAGTAATTGCTGCCAAAACAATGCCTTTATAGGCAGGGCCAAACAGCATATCAAATTCAATTTTACTGTCGATAATCGAGCGAGCATAAAACTGGGCTAACTGCCACAGAGCCGCTCCGTGATGAAACAAACCCGCATTAAAAAAATACGGCGACAGTCGCCCTGCTTTGGTTTGAAATTCCCCAAACGACAACACTTTTTCTTGCAAGGCAAAACGCAAAAAATCACGGCGAAAATCAGCCATTTTTATTTCCTTATACAATTTCAGGCAACCTGAAAAAGACAAATTTTAACTGTTTTTTGGCAAATCGTCTAAAATATGCGTTTTATTGTTTTAGGCTGCCTGAAAATGCGAATTATCACAGCGAATGTCAATGGTATCAGAAGTGCCGCCAGTAAAGGTTTTTTGGCGTGGTTAGAAACCACGAATGCTGATTTTGTGTGCGTGCAAGAATTAAAAGCACAGGAAAACGATTTATCGTTTGATATGAAAAACCCCTGCGGTATGTATGGTGCGTTTGCTTTTGCCGAGAAAAAGGGTTATAGCGGCGTGGCTTTGTATTCCAAAGCAAAGCCCAACCATGTGCAAATCGGCTTTGGCGTGGAAGAATTTGACCGCGAAGGGCGATTTGTGCGAGCGGATTTTGACGATTTATCCGTGATTTCGCTTTATTTGCCGTCAGGTTCTGCATCTGATGAACGGCAAGCGTCAAAATTTCGCTTTTTAGACGCATTTCGCCCCATTTTAGCCGAAATTCTTGCCGAAAACCGTAAAATTGTGGTGTGTGGCGACTGGAATATTGCACACCAAAATATCGACTTAAAAAACTGGAAAGGCAACCTGAAAAATTCAGGCTTTCTGCCCGAAGAACGACAATGGATAAGCGATTTACTCGCTTCGGGCTGGGTAGATATTTGGCGGACGCTCTATCCCGACATTGCGGGCTATTCGTGGTGGAGCAATCGTGGGCAGGCATACGCCAAAGATGTGGGCTGGCGAATTGATTATCAAATGGCAAGCCCATTGTTCGCACCACATGCAAAAGAAGCCTTTATTTATAAAGATGAAAAATTCTCTGACCATGCTCCGTTGGTTGTGGATTATGATGTGTAGAATATAATTTTTCAGGCAGCCTGAAAAAATTATCACATTGATTTTACAAAAGAATTTTATATGCTCGATTTAGAAGACATTTGTTTGCTAATTATTGAAGACGGCGAAGAGACGGCAAACCACTGGCTAAACCACTGGGCGTATGGTTATCCTGTGCATTTACGTGTTAGTACAGCACAGGATAGGCAAGCTGAACGCAATATTCAAGCCATTGATAATGCGGTAAAAAACATTGTCGGCAATTTTTTTGTGGTCGCCCACAGCAACGCTTGCCCCGTTTTTTTACAATGGCTTTTTCGCCAAGATATTCAAATGCACCGCCGCCTGCTTGGCGTGATTTTGGCAAATCCAAACAAAATGGCGTGGTCAAACGATGAAAGGCTGCCTGAAAACCGCATAGTGATGCCGTGCAGAACCGCCATAGTCAATGCGTCAGGCGATAATGCCGATTTAATTGCTTGGACACAAACCCAAGCCCAAAAAATCCACGCCAAACATTTAATTTCCCCAAATACGCCCACGCTTAACGCCACAATCGGCGGCTGGCAATGGGGTATGCGTTTAATGCAGGATATGCTGTTGGCGTGAGTTTTTTTAGGCTGCCTGAAAAAAAACAATCAAAAAAAAACGCCTAATAGCGTTTGTGTCCAAATAATTCAGAATGCGAGCCTATTCTTTGCAACAGAATATGATTATTCTGATATTCATAAATTAACAGCAAATCAGGTTGAATATGGCATTCACGACAACCTTTCCAATCGTGTTTTAGGTCGTGGTCGCAATATTTTTTTGCCATTTTTTTACCATTCATTAAGCAATCCATCACTTCTACCCATTCAACCGATACCGTTAAACCAATCGGTTGTTTTAGCTTCGCCTATCGGCTCGCAGAAACTTCGGTTTGATGACTTCGTCATCTCTTTTTACAAACTTCGTTTGTAAAAAATTTCACTTCGTGAAATTAAACCTTGTTTTTTCATATCTCGCTTAAATGAATTTGTGGGAAATAGTTCAAACATTTATTCAGTCCATTCTTGAATATCTTTGACCATTTCATTCAAATCAGTATAACCTTTCAAGCGTCCTGCGGCGTAATCTTCTCTGCCTTGCAATATTGCCTGTTTAGTTTCTTCATTTGGCTCATCTGCTTGATAATCAAAAGACAGTGGCAAAATTTTTCTATCCGCAATTTGTTTCAAAAACGCTTTTAACACCATTGACGGTGTTAAACCATAATCTTCAATAACCTTAAATGCTTGATTTTTAATTTCTTTATCAATGCGTAAATTGTAATTTGTGGTTGTTGTTGCCATTTTTGTGTCTCCTAAATGTTAAAAATGTATGTCAAATGTAAGTCAAATGTAACGGTTTCATTATAACAATCTCTCACACAAACAGCAAGGTAGGGGCAACTTACCTCCACGCATTGTAATAGATTGAAAATATTTTATTTTTCATCATGATATGTGTTTGGTATGCTGCCTGAAAATTATGATTGAAACGCGTGAGTAACAAGTTGCACACGCTACGCACCAAACGCCACAATCAATCGGTGGCTGGCAATGGGATATGCGGTTAATGCAGGATATGCTGTTGGCGTGATTTTTTCAGGCTGCCCATTTCGTCATTGCGAGCCTTGAACGAAGTTTAAGGCGTGGCAATCTCCTAACTATGAAAAACGGCATTACAAAAAATTTTTCAGCATTATAGGCGTTATCATTCTACACTTGCTCTGTTTTTTCTAATGGTAAAAAAATATCTCGTTCTAATTCTTTATATACATTCATATCAGGAGTAATCAATTTTGATAATGTATCACGCATAATAGCGTCTCCATTATTGCCACGTTGTGTTAATCCTAATAATTTCTGACCTTTGGTACAAATATCATTTGCAGCAGATTTAAAATCGTCAGGAGCATTACCACGACTTTTACTCTCTTCTAATGCTCGCGTTTTTATATTTAACAAGTCTTGTTTTTTATCTGATTTATTAACACTATCACACCATTTTTTTAAAACTTCATCATCTAATAAATAACTTTCTAAATGTCGGCATGAAAGAACTCTAACTCCTTTTTGATTTGAATCTTCTATTTCTTCACTACTTCTATCATCTCTATCAATAAGTCTAATAATCTCTGTCTGTGGTGATAGTAATTGAATAAATTTTAGAAGTTGTTCTTCTTTATTTATATCTTCACAATTTTTCCATGAATAAAATACTACATTTGGATACTGTTTCTTAAAAATATTTTCATAGCACCGTTTATCAAAATTTATTCTACTTTCTCTTGCAGAATCAGTTCCCTCACATAAAACTATTTTTTCAGGCAAAATAAAATCAGCATAATCACCAAAGCATATTTCTTTTATTTTATTCCATAAAATAAAATCACAATTTGATGATGGCGTGATAATTGTTTCTTGGTCAAAATTGTAATTATTATCAAAATTTAAAAACACAATCTCGTCAGGGTGTGTTTCCATTAAGCGTTTTGCTTCTTTCATCATTCCAAAAGAATGAGTAGCAATCCACAGTTGGGAATTATCAGGAATTAACTTAAATAACTCGTGCAGTAATTTTGCTTGTGCATTAGTATGAATATGACTTTCAGGTTCGTCAATACAAAAAATTGTATCCTGATAATAATCTTTTTTAACAACAATATCTAATAACAAATCAAATACTGCCTTTTCCCCACCTGATAAGTTTTGATATGAATATTTTTCCACATTTCCTTTGGAAAAATAAAAGTCTGCTTTTTCAGTCATTAAACCGAAATCAATAAATGAAAGTTCTGGAAAAATATTATGCAATGCATTGTGAATTTTACCAAGTAATTCTTGTTTATGTTCTCCAAAAGTTATATTGTTGTTATTTGAATTATTATATGCCGATATAATTTCGTCATATAATCTTTGATAATTTTGTTCGACTTGCGAATCATTATTTATCATTTTAAGATTAGTATCCAGTCTTTCAGGTGTCCCTAATCTATTACTGCGTGTTAGATTAATTTCAGGAGAATTTCTATATGCAGTACGAAAATAAAATACTCCCCCTTGTGATAATCTCTCTAATTGTTGTGAAGATTCAGAAAAAAAACTATTGTCATCATAAAAGTAAACATCTACCATACGAGAATGATATTTAGCGTCATCAATTTCTTTATTTTTTACATAATAATCCATATTATTATAAAGATTAGTAGTTTTTACTTGATAAAAATATTTGAAGGCATCAAACAACGAACTTTTACCACAACCATTTGCTCCGATTAAAACAACAAGTTTTGCTGTTTCGGGAATTTCATCAATCGTTAAGTCGTTAAATCTTTTAAAATTGTACAAACGAATTTTTTTGATTTTCATCATCTTACCCCTATTATAAAAAATACAACTCTCTCGTATATATAGTTAAAATTAAAAAAATCAATAGTCCATTATAAAAAAATTACCATTTAAGCAAGCATAGGCAACTTGTTGCCCACGCATTTTATTATTTTCAGGCTGCCTGAAAGTTTTTTCATTGCCGTTTTCCATAGCAAGGAGATTACTACGCCGTGATTTCATCACGGCTCGTAATGACAGTAGTTTTTTTGTATGGCGTTTCTGTTTTGCACGGGGTTTGCCACGCCGTGATTTCATCACGGCTCGCAACGGTTATATCCATAAGCGACAAGTCGCTAATGGCTATTAACCGTTTCAGGCTGCCTGAAACCTAAAAAACCGCCGTATTAACAGCGGTTTATCTTTATATCAAAAACCGTTTCAGGCAGCCTGAAACGGTTTTTTTCTTTTACAACGCTTGTTTTAACACAGGCACTTTATCTAATTTTTCCCAAGAAAAATCAGGTTCTTCGCGTCCGAAATGTCCGTAGGCGGCGGTGTTGCGGTAAATCGGGCGTTGTAGGTCTAACATTTGAATAATGCCTTTGGGGCGTAGGTCAAAGTTTTCTCGCACCAAAGCGATTAAGTCTTTTTCAGGCAGCCTACTTGTGCCGAAAGTGTCAATCGCAATCGAAGTCGGTTCGGCAATGCCGATGGCGTAGGACACTTGAATTTGACAAGCATTTGCCAAGCCTGCGGCGACTATGTTTTTGGCGACATAACGGCAGGCGTAGGCGGCAGAGCGATCGACTTTGGTCGGGTCTTTGCCTGAAAACGCACCGCCGCCGTGTGGAGACGCACCGCCGTAGGTATCGACAATAATTTTGCGTCCTGTCAAACCGCAATCGCCTTGTGGGCCGCCGATGACAAAACGACCTGTGGGGTTGATTAAATATTTGGTGTCGCCCCGCAACATTTCAGGCGGTAGAACAGGTTTGATGATTTCTTCAATCACCGCTTCTTTCAGCGTTTCATACGCAATATCAGGCTCGTGTTGCGTGGATAAAACCACCGTGTCAATGCCCACAGGCTTGCCTGTGGTGTCGTCATAAATCACCGTCAGTTGGGCTTTTGCGTCAGGACGCAACCACGCTAATCGTCCGTCTTTGCGTAATTCGCTTTGGCGTTGCATTAGGCGGTGGGCGTAGTAAATGGCAAACGGCATTAGCGTGGGCGTTTCATCGCAAGCGTAACCAAACATTAAGCCTTGGTCGCCTGCCCCTTGATTTAAGTCTAAACCTTGTCCTTCATTCACCCCCTGTGCAATGTCGGGCGATTGCTGATCATAACAAACCATCACCGCACAACCGTCTGCGTCAAAGCCCATTTCGGACGAGTTATAGCCAATTTTTTTAATGGTTTCGCGTGCGGTTTTAATGTAATCCACATTTGCGGTTGTGGTGATTTCGCCTGCTAACAAGCACAAGCCTGTATTCACCAAAGTCTCCGCTGCCACGCGTGCGGTTGGGTCTTGGCTTAAAACGGCATCTAAAATAGCGTCCGAAATTTGGTCGGCAACTTTGTCAGGGTGTCCTTCGGACACGGATTCCGATGTAAAAAGATATTCGCTCATAATGTTTCAAATGTTAGTTTAGCTTCGCCGAAATTACGGTTTGTTTGCTTAGCAAACCCTTTTATTTACTTCGTAAATAAAGGTTTTAACTTCGTTAAAACAAACCTTATTTTAACTTCGTTTAAATTACGGTTTGTTTGCTCCGCAAACCCTTTTATTTACTTCGTAAATAAAGGTTTTAACTTCGTTAAAACAAACCTTATTTTAACTTCGTTTAAATTACGGTTTGTTTGCTCCGCAAACCCTTTTATTTACTTCGTCAATAAAGATTTGATACTTCGTATCAAATAAACCTTATTTTCAGGCTGCCTGAAAGGGGTTAAATAAAAGGCGTTATTATAAGCGATTTATCTATTTTCAGGCTGCCTGAAACGTATGATCACGGCATAGGTTTCATACCGTTGGGCAGAAGTGTCCAAACATAGCCTGTGTGTTTCATTTTGCCTGCGATTTGTCCTGCGTTGTCGCCAAAGCCCCAAAAGAAGTCGATTCGCACCGCTCCGTTAATCGCACTGCCTGTGTCTTGTGCCATCATTAGGCGGTTTAGGGCTTTGCCGTTGCGTGGATCGGTGGTGGCAACAAATATCGGCGAGCCTAACACAATATGCCGTCTATCCACTGCGGCGGATAATTCGCCCATAAGCGGCACGCCTAATGCTCCGTTGGGTCCTTCGGCGTTGTTATCGCCTTTTTCAAAAAACACAAAACTGGGATTTTTGCCCAAAACTTCGGCTAATTTATTGGGGTGTTCGGCAATCCATTGTTTAATGCCTTGCATACTGGTTTGTGCGAGTGGTAAATAGCCTTTGTCTGCCATATATTTGCCGATGGAAACATAATTGTGGTCGTTTTTGTCGGCGAATGATAGGCGAATGCTTTGTCCGTCAGGGGTGATTAAACGCCCTGAACCTTGCACTTGCAGGAAAAATAATTCCACAGCATTGTCGGCATACGCCAACACTGGGGCTTTGCCGTTAATCGCTCCTGCGTTAATTTGGGCACGCGTGTAATACGGCACAAATTGGCTGCCTGAAAATCTGCCTTTAAGTTTGCCGCTTTTGCTGCGATTTGGAAAATCTGCCGTATTCGCAACATAAGCACCATTTGCACTAATTACCCCACTGTTTTCCCCTGTTTTGGCAATGCGTACGCGTCCTGTTTGTCCTGAATAAGGCACGGTTACAAAATCATTTGGCACGCCGTAAATGGGGTATTTGGCGGTTGCCGTTTGGGTGAGATTGCCTGTTAATGCAGGTTCGTAATAGCCCGTAACCGTGCCTGCGAGTTGTCCGTTTTGCGATACAACCCAAGGGGTGAAGTTTTGTTCAAAAAAGGCTTGGGCGGCGTTTGCAGGTGTGGCGTTAGCAATGCGACAAACTTCCGCCCACTGCGGCTGATTGATTAAGGCTTTACAACTATTTTGAAACGATTTCAGGCTGCCTGAAAAATTTTGCTTTTGCCAAGACGGCAGTGCGTTAAAGCCCGCAACGGTATATTGTCCGCCATTTGGAGACGCAAACGAATGACCCAAAGGATAAGGTGTAGCCGAAATTGGCGGCGGTGCTTGGGTTGCAGGCGGTGTAGTCGGTTGCGGTGTGTGTGTAGACTGTGGAGCAGGCGAAGAACAGCCTGCAATAATGCTTGCGGTTGCGATACTTGACAACAATAAACGATAAGGGTGCTTCATTTTATTTTCTCCTGTATTACAAGGTTTGGGATTGTAAGCGTTTTCGTTGATAATGTTTTTGATGAGCGTGCACAATAAAAACAGCCATAATTGTGGAAAAAACGCCGCCGACATACCATTCATTTACTCTAACACCCACTGATGTTACTTCATCAGAAGTGAAAAAAACGCCTAAATGTATCAAAAATACAATGCCTATACCTGCCAAAAAAGCAACAATCATTTTATGTATCCAAGTAGGACAATAATATTCAATAATAATTGTAAAAATAATGCTGGGAATAATCGTACAAAATAAAACAAAAAATAATCCAAGAAAAAACAACAATACAACAGCAAAAGGAAACGGTGCAGTCTTCAAAGTATCACTACTTTGAAGAAAAAATAAAAAACTAATTGTAGTTAATACAACAGGTACACTTAACGCCCCTAAAATTACCCTTGCTATGCGTTGCTTTTTTGACCCCTTTTCAGTTTGCCCAAAATCCAACGCCGATTTCGGTGGTGCGTATGGGTTTTCATCTATATTTTGATTATTCATATCTTGCTCCGTTTTTTCTGGTTGCCTAAAATGGTTTTGTTTCATCAATGCCATTGGCATTATCCATAGCACAATGTTTATACTGCAATAGATTTATCATTAAAGGCATTATTTTACCAAGAGTGTTAGCATTTATCACATATTTGTGCATCAATTCCATAATCCATAAAAATGCACAATTCATCAGCGTTCGCAATATTCTTTTCAAATCTTTTCATTTCAGGCAGCCTGAAACGCTTTGATTTGATTGATTAAATTATCAAACACCGTTTGTGGATTTTGGCTGTAATCGTATAGTGGCAGGTTAAAACTGCGTAGCCATGTAATTTGGCGTTTGGCTAACTGGCGTGTGGCGGCAATGCCTTGATTAACAAAGGTTTGAAAATCGGTTTCGCCTGATAAATGTTGCCACGCTTGGCGATAGCCCACGCACCGCATAGACGGATAATCCAGCGTTAAAGTGGGATATTTTTCTTTCAGGCAGCCTACTTCATCTAAAAAACCGTTATTTATCATAGTATTAAAGCGTTTTTCAATCGCCGTGTGTAAGTTTTTTCTATCATTTGGCATTAAGCCAAACGCTTGAACGCTTAACGCAGGCGTTTGCGGTTGCTTTAATAAAACGCTCATCGGAAGCCCTGTTAGGCGAAACACTTCTAACGCCCGCTCTATGCGTTGGCTGTCATTAGGTTTGATTTTCGCCGCCGTATCAGGGTCAATTTTTTGCAATTCGCCATATAAATAATTTAAGCCGTATTGTGCTTTTTCGTTTTGCAAAACACTTCGCACCGTTTCATCGGCAGACGGTAGATTATTTAGCCCTTGCGTTAAAACCCGAAAATACATCATTGTGCCGCCGACAATCAGCGGAATATTGCCGCGTGCTGAAATTTCATCGCACAAACGCACACAATCGGCGACAAAATTCGCCGCAGAATACGATTGTAGCGGTGTTTTTATGTCGATTAAATGGTGCGGACAGGCGGCAAGTTCGGTAGCCGTAGGCTTGGCTGTGCCGATGTTCATATCCTGATAAATCAAGGCAGAGTCCATACTGATAATTTCAATCGGCAAATCATTCGCCAAAGCCAAAGCCAAAGCGGTTTTGCCTGTGGCAGTCGCACCGATAATGGCAAAAACGGGGTTCATTGTGTTGTGTCAATATGCAGAAAAACAGCCTATTATACCTTTCAGGCAGCCTGAAAAAAACACGCTTATCATTTTAAGCGTGTTTTTTGGTGCGATAATTAAATCATACCCCAATCATCATTAGGTTCTTTATCGTCCTGTTCTTCATATCGCCAATCGGGCATATATTCTGCGTATGCTAATTCATCGTTAAAATCTTGTGGATTTTCTTCGACAGAATTTTTTGCAACAGCAAAATCATCAATGCTGATTTTACTGTCTAAAATTTCAATTTCCGATGAATTGATTTCATGATTACTTTCTTCATCGGCAAATATATCTCTTTCATCTGGAAAGATAATTTGTTTTGCCGTTTCTTTATCAATCAATTCTTCGGCGTTGTCGCCCATTTCTACATAATATTTGGCAAATTGTTTGGTTAAATTGGGGTCTAATTCGCCGATATTGGAATAGTGTAAAAACTCACCCAAATCAACCAATGCTTTTTCGGGGTTTTCTTCATAAACTTGTTGGAATTTATTTTCCACACTACTAAAATCAAATTGTTTTTGATTGTTTTCGTCCATATTTACGCTGATTTCTTGTAAATAAGGATTTAAGCGTGTTTGAAAAAGCAGGTTTTCATACATAT
This sequence comes from Neisseriaceae bacterium, assembly GCA_017458185.1. Taxonomy (GTDB): domain Bacteria; phylum Pseudomonadota; class Gammaproteobacteria; order Burkholderiales; family Neisseriaceae; genus RGIG9985. The sequence continues at coordinate 197 of JAFTFY010000037.1, read as the reverse complement.
CTTGTTTTAAGGCGTTGTAATCTTTGTCGATATTATCAATAACATCGCCTAAATCGCTGGGTTTTTCTAAATATATGGCATTATCTGACTGTCCGTAAAATTGTTGCAATATATGCAATTTGTTTTGGGTTTCGTCTGTTTCAAATGCGGCTTTTTCAAAACGGTTGATTTTGTTGTCTAAATCTTCTAATTCTATT